>NZ_VFOQ01000001.1:2925802-3250891 GCF_006716205.1 Oryzihumus leptocrescens
CGCGTGAGCCTGTCGGTACCGGCCGCAGCCGAGGTCAGCGTGAGCACCGTCAGCGCGGACGCCCTCGTCAACGGGGTGCGCGCCGAGGTCAGGGCCAACACCGTCTCCGGGTCGCTGACCCTCGACGACATCGCCGGTGACGTCAAGGCCAACACGGTCAGCGGCGAGGTGGAGTGCCACGGCCTGGCCGGCAACTTCACCGGCAAGTCGGTCAGCGGTCCGGTCACGGTCCAGGCCAGCCGGCTCGGGGCGATCAAGCTCAACACGGTCAGCGGAGACATCGCGCTGGACCTCACCAGCGGAGCCGCCCAGATCAGCTCCAACTCGGTCTCCGGCGACGTCACGGTGCGCATCCCGGCGGGCGGCGGCTTCGACGTGACCGCACACACCGCCTCCGGCCAGGTCGTCATCGACGGCCGGCGGGTCACCATCCCGGGCTCGAGGCGACCGGGTGGTCAGCTCAGCGAAGGCGACCGGGCGCTGGCGATCAAGGCCAACGCGGTCTCCGGCAACGTCGTGATGCTGCGCGCCGCAACCAGCGGCACCCCGCAGGACACGCCACCGGAGACACCCCAGGACAGCCCCCGCGACACGCCCCAGGACGTGCCCGGCGACACCGAGAGCGCCGCCGGATGAGCCCGGTCTTCGCCCACGGCCAGCTGCGGCTCTACCTGCTCGCGCTGCTCGAGGAGGGACCGCGTCACGGCTACGAGATCATCCGGGCCCTGGAGGAGCGGTTCAACGGGCTCTACTCCCCCAGCGCCGGCACGGTCTACCCGCGCCTGGCCAAGCTCGAGGAGGAGGGGCTCGTCGAGCGCTCCGAGGAGGGCCGCAAGGCGACCTACCGGATCACCGACGCCGGTCGGGCCGAGGTGCAGGCCCGTCAGCTCGACCTCGCCGACCTGCAGCAGGACCTCGACCACTCGGTCCGCGAGCTGGCCCAGCAGGTGCGCTCACGCGTGCACGGCAGTGCCACCGACCTGCGGGCCGAGCTCAAGGCGGCAGCCAAGGAGGCCAGGGCCAACGCGACGCCCGCGGGCACGGCGTACGACGCGGCGTGGCCGCTGGGCGAGTGGGGCAACGGCCCCGCCGCCCGCGACATCGAGGCGGCGATCAACGCCTTCCGCCACGACGTGCGCGACGCCGTCCGGCGGGTGCAGGCCGACAGCCAGAAGCGGCAGGAGGTGCTCGACATCCTGCACGACGCCGCGGGCCGCATCCGGGAGGTGCTGCAGCGCCGCTGAGGCTCAGGTGGTGATGACGACCTTGCCGAAGAGGTCTCCGGCGACCATCTTCTCGAAGCCCGCGCGGGCGTCGGCGAGGGCGAACTCGGAGTCGACAGCCGGGGTGATCCCCCGGCTGTCGACCAACCGGGCCAGGCGCTCCAGCTCCTGGCGGTTGCCCATCGTCGACCCGATCACCCGCAGCTGCTTGAAGTAGATCTTGGTCAGCTCCGCCCTGGCCGGCGCGTCGCCGGAGGTGGCGCCGGAGATGACGACCGTGCCGCCGGGACGCAGCGAGTTGATGGAGTGCGACCAGGTGGCCGCGCCCACGGTCTCCATCACGGCGTCGACCCGCTCGGGCAGCCGCGCGCCGGGCTCGAAGACCGCGTCGGCCCCGATCTCGAGGGCCTTGGCCCGCTTCGCCTCGTCCCGGCTGGTGGCCCACACCCGGTAGCCCGTGGCCGCCCCGAGCTGCACCAGCGCGGTGGCCACTCCCCCGCCGGCGCCCTGCACCAGCACGGTCGCGCCGGGCGTCAGGCCGGCGCTGGAGAAGAGCATCCGGTATGCCGTGAGCCAGGCCGTGCTCAGGCAGGCAGCGGTGTGCCAGCCGAGCCCGGCCGGCTTGGGCACGAGGTTGGCCGTGGGCACGAGCACCTTCTCGGCGAGCGTGCCGTCGTGCAGCTCGGACAACAGGGTCCGGCGCGGGTCGAGGGTCTCGTCGCCGTGCCAGCCCTCGCTGGCGACCACCGCGTGGACGATGACCTCGTTGCCGTCCTCATCCAGGCCCGCGCCGTCGCACCCCAGCACCATCGGCAGCCGGTCGGCGGGCAGGCCGACGCCCTTGAGCGACCAGACGTCGTGGTGGTTCAGGCCGGCGGCCTTGAGCCTGACGACCGACCAGCCCGGGCGCGGCTCGGGATCGGGGCGCTCCCCGATCACCAGGCCCGACAACGGGTCGGAGGCGGACTGGCTGGCGGCATAGGCGGCGAGCATGTCCCGACCCTAGCCAAACCGGTCAGGCCAGGCCCGCCACGGCCGCGGCAACGGCCGGCGCACACCGCTCGTCGAAGACGCTGGGCACGATCTCCTCCGCGGTGGGCTCCTCGACCAGGTCCGCGATGGCATGGGCGGCCGCCACCTTCATCGCCTCGGTGACCTGCGGGACGCCGGTGTCGAGGGCGCCGCGGAAGATCCCCGGGAAGGCCAGCACGTTGTTGATCTGGTTCGGGAAGTCCGAGCGCCCGGTGGCGACCACCGCGGCATACCGGGAGGCGACCGAGGGGTGCACCTCCGGGTCGGGGTTGGCCAGGGCGAAGATGACCGAGCCCGGGGCCATGCGGGCGATGTCGGCCTCGGGCACCGAGCCGCCGGAGACGCCGATGAACACGTCGGCGCCCACGAGGGCGTCGGCGAGCGAGCCGGTCAGCCCGCGCGGGTTGGTCGTCGCGGCGAGGCGGTGCTTGTGCTCGGCCAGGTCCGAGCGGCGCGGGGAGATGATGCCGCGGGAGTCGCAGACGACGATGTCGCCGATGCCGGCCCGGCTCAGCAGCCGGGCCACGGCGACCCCGGCCGCACCGGCGCCGGAGATGACCACCCGCAGCGACGCCAGCGGACGGCCCACCACCCTGGCGGCGTTGACGAGCCCGGCGAGCACCACGATCGCGGTGCCGTGCTGGTCGTCGTGGAAGACGGGGATGTCGAGGCGCTCCTGCAGCCGGCGCTCGATCTCGAAGCAGCGCGGGGCCGAGATGTCCTCGAGGTTGATCCCGCCGTACGTGGGGGCGATCCGGGCGATGGCGTCGACGAGCTCGTCCACCGTGCCGGACTCCATGCACACCGGAACGGCATCGACGTCGGCGAAGTGCTTGAACAGCACCGCCTTGCCCTCCATCACGGGCATCGCTGCGAGCGGCCCGATGTCACCCAGACCGAGCACCGCGGTCCCGTCCGTGACCACCGCGACGGTGTTGCGGCGAGCGGTGTAGCGGGCCGCCAGCGAGGGGTCGGCCGCGATGGCACGGGAGACGTCGGCGACACCGGGGGTGTAGAGCAGGGACAGGTCACGCCGGTCACGCAGCGGCTTGGTGGCGGTGACCGCCAGCTTGCCGCCCTCGTGGGCGCGGAAGACCGGGTCGGACGGGTCGAACGCGTGGATCGGGAACGACGGGTGAGCAGACATGACACCTCTTCGACATGGAGCGAGCACGCAGGGAGATCAGAGAACTCGAAGCCTGGGTGGTGGCTACTGACACGTCGCGGGGGGTGGCCCGCTGCGTCCGATGGTGCCACAGGCCAGGCACACCGGCACACCGCCACCACCGGACTGTGACGCGGGTCGCGGTGGCGGCCAGTCGCGATCGAATGGGTATGCATGACCCTGCATGATGATGCGATAGCATCTCCCCGCGCGTCCGGACCAACCCGGACATGACCGGACTTCCGGACACCGCAGCCATCCCACGACCCGGGCGGGGTCACACCCGTGTCACGGAGGTGACTGAAGTCTCGCCCTGCGCAAATTGCGGGTGGCAGGATGATTCCGTCCGGCGTACATCAGTTTGAAGAGCTTCCACGAAGGAGCACCTCGATGACCCGTCCTTCCTCCCCTGTCCTCCGCGCCGCTGTCGGCGTCGCGGTGGCGAGCCTCGCCCTCAGCGCGTGCGGTTCGAACACCCTTTCGTCGGGCGGGTCAACCTCCAGCGGGCCGGCACCGACCGCGACCAAGAACGCCGCCCTGGCCGCCAAGCTCCCGGCCAAGATCAAGTCCTCGGGCGAGATCGTCATCGGCACTGACGCCACCTACGCCCCCAACGAGTTCCTGGCCACCGACGGCAAGACCGTCCAGGGCATGGACGTCGACCTGTTCAACGCCGTGGCCCAGGAGTTCGGCGTCAAGGCCAGGTTTGTGCCGGCCAACTTCGACTCGATCATCCTCGGCGTCGACAGCGGCAAGTACGACATGGGCATCTCCAGCTTCTCGATCACCGATGAGCGCAAGAAGCAGGTCAACATGGTCAGCTACTACACCGCGGGCACGCAGTGGATCGCCGCCAAGGGCAACCCGAAGAAGGTCAACCCCGACGACGCCTGCGGCCTCAACGTGGCCGTCCAGAAGGCCACCACCCAGCTCGACGACGTGACGGCGCGCAGCAAGAAGTGCACGAGTGCCGGCAAGAAGCCGATCAACATCATCGTCGAGGTCGGACAGGACAAGGTGACTGCCGACGTCACCAGCGGGAAGGCCGACGCGATGCTCGCCGACTCCCCCGTCGGGCTCTACGCCGTCAAGCAGACCGGTGGCGAGCTCGAGGCCGTCGGCTCGATCTACGACTCGGCGCCCTACGGCTACGTCATCCCCAAGAGCGAGACCGAGTTCGGCAACGCCCTGGTCGAGGCTCTCAAGCAGCTGGAGAGCTCCGGCGGCTACAAGCAGGCCCTGGCCAAGTGGGGCATCCAGACCGGCGCCATCAACAACTTCGCCCTCAACCCGTGATGAGTGCGACGACCGACACGAGCCGGCCGGGCGTGATCCACGCCCGGCCGGTGAGGCACCCCTGGCGCTGGGTGGCACTCGCCATCATCGCCGTGATGGTGGCCATGCTGCTCAGCTCGTTCCTCACCAACGACAAGTGGAACTTCCCCTTCGCACTCCAGGTGATGAATCAGAGCCCGGTGCTCGAGGGCCTCTACAAGGGCACCATCCTCGGCACTGTCGGCGCCATGATCATCGGCGTCATCCTCGGCGTCATCATCGCGATCATGCGCCTGTCCTCGAACCCGGTCCTGCGAGGCGTGTCGTTCGTCTACACCTGGTTCTTCCGCGCGATCCCCCGTTACGTCCTCCTGGTGATCATCGGCACCGGCCTGGGGTACCTCTACCACACCCTCGATGTCGGGGTGCCGTTCGGCAAGCAGATCGCCGGCGTGTTCGGCCTGCAGAGCGACCTGACCTTCTTCCACCTGACGACCGACGAGATCGTCGGCGGACTGGTGGGTGGCATCATCGGCCTCGGGCTGTCCGAGGCCGCCTACATGGCGGAGATCGCGCGCGCGGGCATCCTCTCGGTCGACGTCGGCCAGAGAGAGGCCGCCCAGGCGCTCGGCATGAGCAGCAGCAAGACCATGCGTCGCATCGTGCTCCCGCAGGCCATGCGGGTGATCGTGCCCCCGACCGGCAACGAGACCATCGCGATGGTCAAGGACACCTCGCTGCTGGTGGCCATCCCGGTGATCACCGAGCTCTTCTACCAGGCCAGTGCCATCGGCTCCCGCACGCTGAAGATCATGCCCTCCTACGTCGCAGCGACCGCGTGGTACCTCATCGTGTGCAGCGTGCTGATGGTCGGCCAGTCCTACCTGGAGCGCTACTTCGGCCGTGGCTTCGGCCAGAAGGCGCCGAAGACGAGGCGGTTTGCCCGGCCGGGTGGGGCGGGAGGCGCGTGATGACCACTGGGACAACGTCCACTCCGCTGGTCCACGCCCTCAACGTCAGCAAGGCCTTCCACGGCAACGAGGTCCTCAAGGGCATCGACCTGGACGTGCACAGGGGTCAGGTCGTCTGCCTGCTCGGCCCTTCCGGGTCGGGCAAGACGACGTTCCTGCGCTGCATCAACCAGCTGGAGTCGCTCGACGGCGGACGCATCTGGGTCGATGGCGACCTGATGGGCTACGAGGACCGGGGCGGCACGCTGCACGACCTCACCGACCGTGCCATCGCCGCACAACGCCGCAACATCGGCATGGTCTTCCAGCGGTTCAACCTCTTCCCGCACATGACCGCGGTGCAGAACATCATGGAAGCCCCGATCCAGGTCAAGGGAGAGAACAAGGCCAAGGCGCGAGAGAGGGCCATGACGCTGCTCGAGCGCGTGGGGCTGTCGGACAAGCCCGACGCCTACCCGTCCCAGCTCTCCGGCGGCCAGCAGCAGCGGGTCGCCATCGCTCGTGCACTGGCCATGAACCCCAAGCTCATGCTGTTCGACGAGCCCACCTCGGCGCTCGACCCCGAGCTGGTCGGTGAGGTCCTGGCCGTCATGCGCCAGCTGGCCCGCGACGGCATGACCATGATCGTCGTCACCCACGAGATGGTCTTCGCCCGCGAGGTGGCCGACCACGTGGTCTTCATGGACGGCGGCGTCGTCGTCGAACAGGGCGACCCGCGATCGGTCATCGACAACCCGCAGCACAACCGCACCCGGACCTTCCTCGGCAGGATGCAGGCCGAGTACAAGCCCGCGGTGGAGCACGTGCCGGACGTCATCCCCGGCACTGTCCCCAAGGCTCCGACGAGCGTCGACTGACGGTGCTGCGCCTCGGCATCGCCCTCGTGCGTGGTCGCTCCATGGAGCCGACCCTGCACGAGGGCGATCGCCTGCTCGTGCTGCACGGGGCGCGCGCCCGGGTGGGCCGGCTGGCCGTGGTCCGGCTGCCGCCCGGCCCTGACGGCCCGCGCCCGCTGGCGGTCAAGCGCGTGACCGGACGCGACCCCGGCGGCGGTGACGGCTGGTGGGTCGAACGCGACAACCCCCGCGAGGGCGTGGACTCCTGGCAGGTCGGCGCGATCCCCCCCGGCGACGTGCAGGCGCTGGTCCTCGGGCGGGTGCCCGGCCGCCGGGCGCTGGCCACGATGGCGCTCGGGACACTGCTGCTGAGCCGCCGTCGCCGACGGGGATGACGCGGGGTAGGTTGACCGGGTACGCCCGATCGTCCGCAGAAAGGGATCCCCGTGATGTTCTCCCGCTTGTTTGCCGCCCCGGTCGAGGTCAGCGCCCACTGCGACCTGCCCTGTGGTGTCTACGACCCCGCCCAGGCCCGCATCGAGGCCGAGTCCATCAAGGCGATCATCGCCAAGGTGGCCGACAACGACGACGCCGACTTCCGCGTCCGCGCGACCATCATCAAGGAGCAGCGTTCCGAGCTCGTGAAGCACCACCTCTGGGTGCTGTGGACCGACTACTTCAAGGCCCCGCACTTCGAGAAGTACCCCCAGCTGCACACCCTCTTCAACGAGGCCACCAAGCTGGCCGGCGCGACCGGCACCAAGGGTGAGTTCGACGCCGCCAAGGCCGACGAGCTGCTCGCCAAGATCGCCGAGATCGACACGATCTTCTGGGAGACCAAGAAGGCCGCCTGAGCCTTCGGCCACCAGACGAAGGGCCGCCGCACCCCTGGGGTGCGGCGGCCCTTTCGCGTGTATGCCGGGTGGCCGCCCCGGGTGCGCCGCGCACCCAGGACGGACCACCCGGCATACCGGGCTCACTTCAGGTAGACGATGCCGTCCGTGGTGATCGTCGGCCGGCCGGCGGTGGCGAGGTTGACCACCTTGACCGTGTGCGTGGCACTGGTCGACCAGGTCCTGGCCCAGATCGCGTTGCGGTAGAGGGCCGTGCTGGAGCGGAGGTCGACCGTGGCCACCTTGACCCCGTCGACGTAGACCGCGGCCTGGCCCGAGCTGGAGGCCCGGGACACGACCCAGGCCACCGACCTCCCGGTGAACTTCCAGGTCAGCGAGGCGTTGAGGGCGCTGGTGGACAGCGAGTAGCCGCCGAGGTAGCTGCTGCTGCTGCGGGAGGTCCAGCTGCCGCTGCGCACCGCCGAGGTCTCCTGCAGGATCGCCGGCGTGACCACCGTCGAGGCTGACCCCGTGTTACCTGCCGCGTCGGTCGCCTTGAGGGCGAACGTGGTGCTGACGCCCGGGCGGGCCGCCGTGGCCCACGACGTCGTCGTGGGTGCGAAGGTCGCCGCCGACGGCGCTGTCGCCTGCACCTGCCGGAGCAGGGCGTTGTCGGACGCCTTCCACACCAGCGTCATCGGCGCGGACGTCGAGGCGACCGTGCCGCCGCGGAGCCCGGCATACGGCCTGGTGGGGAACGTCGGCGCGGCGGTGTCGCCCACGACCGTGCTGGCCCCCGAGGTGGCCGCCTTGCCGGTGAACTGCGTGGCGCGGACTGCGACCGTGTGTTTGCCCGGCGTGAGGGTGGCCTGCAGCGAGGTGGCGCCGGTGGTCGAGGTCGCGGCGACGGTCCCGTCGACGAGCAGCTCAGAGCGGGAGACCAGGGCGAGCGGGCTGCCAGCGGTCCAGCTGACCGTGACCGGGCCGCGGGTGTAGTACGTGCCGCTTACGGCCGTCGCACCGGAGATGCCGGTGATGCGCACGCCCGAGGGCGGACCGGCAGCCCAGGTGCGCAGCGTCGGCAGCTGGGCATAGACCCCGTCGCCGGGGCACTGCGTGGCGAAGCCGTCACGGTGCCCGGAGAGCGCCTGGAAGGTGTAGGTGTTTCCGTGGACGAACCGGGGCGGGGTCTCGGTGGTGGTGTCGCCGCGGTAGGTGAGCACCTGGCCGGTCTGGTCCGCCGTGTAGCGCGCGAAGCCGAGCTTCCAGGCCACGAGCCGGGCGATGCTCTGCTCGGCCGCACTGCTGGCGCCGGCGGTGCCGGTGTAGGTGCCGATCACGGCGATGCCGGCGCTGTCGGTGTTGAACCCGTAGGTCTGGGCGCCGATGACCGGCTGGTCCATGCCGCCGTAGCGGCCCTCCCAGAGCTGGCCGCACTTGTCGACGAGGAAGTTGTAGCCGATGTCGTCCCAGCCCATGGTGTCCACGTGGTACGCGTAGATGCTGCGGATCACGGCTTTGGACCCGTTCGGCCCGTCGGCGCCGTTGGTGCCCGGGCCACACGTGTAGTCGTTCGCGCCGTCAGTGTGGTGGACGAAGACGACCTTGACCGCCGTCCCGTAGTCCGGGGACGCCGTGCGTCGCTTGGTCTCGTCCGCACCCCAGTCGGCGCGCGTGGCGATCGGCGGCATGGGCGCGGTCGAGGTGGCCGGCGGGGGCGTCGTCGTGCTCGTCGTGGTGCTCGGCGCGGTGGTGGTCGTCGACGAGGCCGTGGTCGGCGGCGCCGTTGTCGTCGAGGCCGTGGACGTGTCCGTCGAAGTGGTCGCCGTGGCCGTGTCCGTCGTCGAGCTGGACGTGCCCGTGCCCGTGGCCGTGTCGGTGGAGGTGCTGGTTGTCGCCGTGTCCGTCGATGTCGCGGTCGCCGTGTCAGTGGCGGACTGGACGAAGGCCATGTTGGCCACCCGGGCGCCACCGGCGTGGCCCGGGTCGACCAGCGCCAGCTTCATGCCAGCCGGCAGCTGCCGGCTCGGCTTGCCGGCGACCCGCAGCTGCACCCCGTTGGACGGGCCGACCCACAGCGGGGCTGTGCCGCCGCGCGCCTTCGCGCCCTCACTGCCGTCCGGTGCGTCCTCACCCTGCGGGTTGACGGCGTGCCAGCCGGACCACTGGCCGGAGGAGGCGGACCGCACCCGCACCTCGACGGTGCCGTCGAGCCGGGTGCGCGCCTGGTCCCACGTCACGCCCACGAGGCTGAACGGCTTCGTGGCGCGTTGCGGCACGTCCACCCGGGAGCTGCCCGGGGTGGCGCTCAGCGCCACCTGCTCGACGTCGGCGTGCACCGGGCCGCGCACCGGCGCCCACGACATGGCCGGGGCGCCGTGCCGCGGGGACGCCACGGCCGTCAGGCAGCCCGTCACGACCGCGGCCGCCAGTCCGGCACCCAGAATCGTCTTGCGCTTGGAAAGCCTTGCCACTGAAGGGAGTTCCCGCCCCACCAAACCCTCACTCTCACGCTGCCAGGGCAGCGCGAGATCGCTGCCGCTGCAGCATAGGGCCTTCCGGACAAACCGGACGGTCACATTTCGGACGCGCGCATCCCACCACCCCGGGAGCCGGAAGAGTACGGTGCCCCCGCGGCTGCCCGCCGCAGTCGATCACCGCCGTGGAGGTCCTCATGGATCATGACGAGATCCATCGCACTGCACCCCCGGCCCGGACCGGTCTCATGGTCCTCGCCGGGATCCTCGTGGCCGCACCGATCCTGGCCCTGGTGTGGGTGTCGAGCTATGCCAAGGACGGGCCGCAGCTGGGCGGCTTCCCGTTCTTCTTCTGGTACCAGCTGCTCTGGGTCTTCCTGACCTCGGGCTGCACCTACGCCGCCTACCGCATCGTGCTGGCGGCGCGGCCGCACCGACCGATGGACGGCGGAACCACACCTGAGCGTGAAGGGGCACTGCGATGACCCACAGCCTGGCCACTGCCTCGGGGAGCAGCACCGGCGTCAACGGCGTCGCCCTGACCGTGCTCATCATCGTGTTCGTCGCCGTCACGGTCATGGGCTTCATGGCCACGCGCTGGCGCCGCCCGAAGAGCATGTCCAGCCTCGACGAGTGGGGCCTCGGAGGCCGCGGCTTCGGCACGTGGGTCACCTGGTTCCTGCTGGGAGGCGACCTCTACACGGCATACACGTTCGTCGCGGTCCCCGCGGCGATGTTCGCCACCGGGGCGGTCACCGGCTTCTTCGCGGTGCCCTACACGATCGTGCTCTACCCGATCATCTTCGTCTTCCTGTCCCGGCTGTGGTCGGTCAGCCACCGGCACGGCTACGTCACGGCGGCCGACTTCGTCCGCGGCCGCTACGGCTCGCGCGGGCTGTCGCTGGCGGTCGCCCTCACCGGCATCCTCGCGACGATGCCGTACATCGCGCTGCAGCTGGTCGGCATCCAGGCGGTGCTCGAGGTCATCGGCCTCGGTGGCTCCGGCAACACGCTGGCCAAGGACCTGCCGCTGCTCATCGCCTTCGCGGTGCTGGCGGCCTACACCTACTCCAGCGGCCTGCGCGCCCCGGCGATCATCGCCTTCGTCAAGGACACCCTGATCTACCTGGTCATCATCGTCGCCGTGATCTACCTGCCGTCGAAGTTCGGCGGCTGGGGCCACATCTTCGACGCGGCGCAGACCAAGATGGCCAAGCCCAACCCGGCCACCGGCAAGCCGACGGGGTCGTTCATCCCGACGGACAAGCAGTTCTGGGCCTACGCCACCCTCTCGCTGGGGTCGGCGCTGGCGCTGTTCATGTACCCCCACTCGATCACCGGCGTGCTGTCGTCCAAGTCCCGCAACACGATCCGGCGCAACGCCTCGATCCTGCCGGCCTACAGCTTCGTGCTGGCCCTGCTGGCGCTGCTGGGCTGGGTCGCGATCGCGGCCGGCACCAAGCCGATCGGCCTGGACGGCAAGCCCAACGCCCAGCTGGTCATCCCCCAGCTGTTCGAGGACTCGTTCCCGTCCTGGTTCGCCGGCGTGGCCTTCGCGGCCATCGCGGTCGGCGCGCTCGTCCCGGCGGCGATCATGTCGATCGCGGCGGCGAACCTGTTCACCCGCAACGTGTATCGCGAGTGGTTGCGTCCCGACGCCAGCCACGAGCAGGAGGCCAAGGTCAGCAAGCTGGTCTCGCTGCTGGTGAAGTTCGTCGCGCTGATCTTCGTCCTGACGATGGACAAGCAGAACGCCATCAACTTCCAGCTGCTCGGTGGCATCTGGATCCTTCAGACGTTCCCCGCCGTCGTCTTCGGCCTCTACACCCGCTGGTTCCACCGATGGGCGCTCCTGGCCGGCTGGGCGGTCGCGATGGTCTACGGCACCATCACGGCCTACAACCAGGTCAACCCCGTCACCGGGCAGCACTTCGGCACATCGGTGGCCACGATCGAGGGCATCGGCCAGATGGGCTACATCGCCTTCACCGCCTTCATCCTCAACATCGTGGTCGCCGCCGTGATCACGCTGCTGCTGCGGGCGGTCAAGGCGCCGGAGGGGGAGGACGCCACGATCAAGGGTGACTACTTCGCCGACGCCGGCGACCCCAAGGTCAGCGACCTGCCAGAGCTCGTGCACTGACCGGCGGGGCGAGAGCCCCGGGTCCGGACGCAGCAAACGGCCCGAACCAGCCTGCACCACAGGCGGGGTTCGGGCCGTTTGCTGCGTCCGGTGGGCCGCCGCTGGGTCAGTGGACACCGCGGCCGAGGACACGGGTCAGGGAGTCCACGACGCGAGGGTCGTACTCGTAGCCGAGACCGAGGTGGATCCGCTCGACTGCCGCATCCCGGCGGGAGGGCGCCGGGCTGTCGCCGACGAGGTCGTCAAAGGCATTGACGACCTTGATGATCCGGCTGGCCAGCGGGAGGTCCTCGCCGAACTCGCGCACCTGCCTGAACGGCGTGGTCTGCGCCTCCATGATCCTCGCGACCTTGTCGAGCACGCCGGTCTGCCGGACGATCTCGGCGCCGTCGTTGGCAATCCGGCGCTGGTCGGCCGGCGCCGCCATGACGGTCGCTCCCCCGGGGATCGGCTCGCGCAGGGCGACCTGGCCGATGTCGTGCAGCAGCGCGGCGTACTCCAGGTCCACGGCGTCACGCTCGGACATGCCCAGGTCGCGACCCATCGCGAGCGAGACGGTAGCCACGCGCAGCGCGTGCCCGTGCTCGGTGTAGCCCGCCAGCTCGGTCAGCCGGGACAGCGACCGGATGGTCTGGCGGTAGGTCGCGCGCACCGACGCGTAGCGGCGCACCGCGAACTGGGTCAGCACCAGGGGGAAGAGGAACAGCGGGATCGCGATGACGCCCAGCGGACGCTCGGCCAGGGCGATGAGGGCACCGGTCGTCGACAGGGCCGTGGCCAGGCCAGAGGCCGCTCGGAGCTCGTCGCTGAGCACCCGGGGGAAGCGTGCGTGGTCCCGGGCGGCGCGCGCAGCCGCAGCGAGGACCGCCTCGACGAGCAGCGCGACGAGGGTCACCAGGAGCATCGCGACAGCCACCAGCCACCGCGGCACCGTGGTGTCGAGTGCCACCTGGACCAGCGTCCGCCCCTCCGCCAGGGGCACCTCGCGGAAGAGCACCGCGGCCACCGCGACGCTGAACAGGCGGGTGGTCAGGTCGGAGACGCGCACCAAGCGTCCCCTCATCAGGTGCGGCGCGACTCCAAACCCCATCGCGAACGCCGTCGTCGCGACGACGAGCGCGGCGCTGATGTCGGCGGGCTCGCCGCGTTGCGCCTCGCTGGTGATCGCGAACGCGAAGGCCGCCGCCGTCGCGATCGGCGCCGACTCACGGCTGCCGGGAAGGTCGATGCGCAGCAGCTCGCCGGTCGCAATCGCCGCGATGAAGGCCCCAACCAGGAGCGGACCAGGGAGGGGAACCTCTCTCCAGGCATGCGCCGTGACAGCGACCGCGAGCAGGACCAGCGCGGCGCCAGCCAGGGCGAGCACCCGTTCGACGGCGACCGCGGGCGTCCGCCGCGTCATCGGGTCACCTCCTGTCGCAGTGGAGCCTGGCGGGCGGCAGCACGGTCGGCACGCGCCGCGAGCGTGTCGCTCTCGACCGGGTCGTCATGGTCGTAGGTGCCGGCGTGGCCGGCGAGCGTGTCGGGGTCGACCTCGGCCCGCTGCCACGACTGGCGCGCCAGAGCCCGTTCCAGGGCGGCCACGATTGCCGGGTCCAGGTGGGTGCCGGAGCGGGCCCGCAGCTCCGCCAGGGCGTCCTCGACGGGCAGCGCCGGACGGTCAGGCCGGGTGGTGGTCAGCGAGTCGAACGCATCCGCGACGGCGATGATGCGCGCGAACTCCGGGATGTCCGTGCCGCTGAGCCCGGCCGGGTAGCCGCGGCCGTCGAACCGTTCGTGGTGGTGGCGGATGCCCTCCACTGACTCCTGGAGGAAGTCGATGTCGCGGACCATCTCCACGCCACGGACGGCGTGCATCGCCACGGTTTCCAGCTCGTCGTCGGAGAGCGGGCCGGACTGGCGCAGCAGCCGCGAGGGGATGCCCAGCTTGCCGATGTCGTGCAGCATGCCGGCGTAGCGCAGCGCCTCCGTGCGGCGCTGGCCCAGGGCCATCGCCCCGGCGATGCGCTCACAGAGGGAGGCGATGCGCTCGCTGTGGCCGCGGGTGAACGGGTCCTTGGTCTCCACCGCCGTCACCAGGGCGCTGAGTGTGCGTTCGTGGGCGCGCTGCTCCTCGCCGTACTGCACGAAGGCCCACCGCGCGACGAACAGCGGCGCGAGGACGAGGACCGCCGAGAACGGCCCGACCTGCGCCGGGATCCACAGGATGACGAAGAGGTAGCCGATGACGCCGTAGCCGATGTAGGCCGGGCCGGAGGAGGAGAGCATGCCGGGCACGAACCTGCGCAGTGGTACGCCCTGGGACAGGTTGACGATGCCGCCGAGCACAAGAGCGTTGACGAGGCACTGGGCTACGTCCGCGACCATCAGCGGGAAGAAGACCTTGGTGAGGAGTGGCAGCACCCCCGCCGCGGCGCTGATGTGGACGATCCCTCCTGCGAGGAGGTAAGCCAGACCACCCACCGCGCCGATGATCGAGGCCATGCCGGTGTTGAACAACCGCGCGTCCAGCCGCTGGCGCCGCAGCTCGAGGGCAGGGGTCACCAGGCCCACGATGGCGGCCCCGGCCGGGCCGACCACGGCCACCGAGGTCAGCAGGATGATGCTGGTGAAGGTGAACGTGACCTGGGACTTGATGTGCCCCGCACGGCGCCACGAGCTGAGGGTGCCCATGGCGCACAGGACGACCAGGGCGACGCCCATGTCGGGCACCGGGAAGGAGCGCCAGCACAGCGCGGCCAGCCCGGCAGCCGCGAGGAAGACGAGTGAGATGTAGACCCGCACACCGGCAGGGGCGCCGCCGCTGCTCGCGGGGCGCCCCTGCCTGGAAGTCATGGCACCAAACCTAGTGCCAATGGTGTGCTCAGATCTCGAAGTCGGTGCCCTCGGCGTTGGGGGTCCACCACCAGATGCCCTCCGGGGCCGGGGTCGAAACCGCGCGGCCGTCCCAGCTCTGGGTCGCGTCCTTGGTCAGCATGGACTCGAGAACCTTGGCGATGGTCTTCATGGTGGAACCCTTTCCGGAGGCACTGCACGCAGGGGAGTGTTCGTGGTTCGGCCTGGGCCGAAGCGGAGGAGGTGGGGCCCCGTGTCCTTCGCTCTGAGGAGATCGTGTCACCGGATCGAGCTGGGACTTCCAAGCCTGACCATCCCCATACGCCCGCGGTGCGGGCATGGCGAAAGAACCCCTGGCCTTACGCGCATTTGCCCTCATTGAGGTCGATTTGCGTAATTTTGCCACGACGGCTGGTGATCGTCGAGCCCCCCGGCCCGGAAGCCGGTCCACCCCCATGTGCCGGCTGTGCGAGAATAGCGCCGTACGCGCCCCGATGGGCGCGTTAGCCATACCCGAATTTGGAGCTGACATGAGCAAGCGCGCCCGCAAGCGCCGCTCCCGCAAGGGCAACGCCGCCAACCACGGCCGCAAGCCCAACGCCTGAGCCGCGTAGCACACACGTCGAAGGCCCCTTCACCGACTGGTGAGGGGGCCTTCGTGCGTTCCGCGCCCGGGCGGCTGGCAGGTCAGTCGGACAGCTCGACCCGAACGGTCGTGATACGCGCCATGATCTGGGTGCGCAGCTCGGTGGGCGCCTGCTCGCACGCACAGGAGCGACGGACCAGCGCCTTGAGCATGTGGTCCAGGTCGTACTCCTTCAGGCAGGGGCCGCACTCCTCGAGGTGCTGCTTGATCTTGGCGCAGTCGTCGGGGCCCATCTCGCCGTCGAGGTAGTCATAGACCTTGAGCAGGACCTCGGAGCAGTCCGTGTCGTGGTGGTTGCCACAGCTCATGACGTCGCCTCCTCGCGCACGAAACCACGCTCGAGGGCGTAGTCGGTGAGCAGCTCACGCAGCTGGCGGCGGCCGCGGTGCAGGCGCGACATGACCGTCCCGATCGGGGTGTCCATGATCTCTGCGATCTCCTTGTAGGCGAAGCCCTCGACATCGGCAAGGTAGACGGCCAGCCGGAACTCGTCGGGGATCTCCTGCAGGGCGCGCTTGACGTCGCTGTCCGGCAGGTGGTCGAGGGCCTCGGTCTCGGCCGAACGCAGGCCGCTGGAGGTGTGGGACTCCGCGCGCGCGAGCTGGTAGTCCTCGACCTCGGCGGCGTCGGACTGCAGCGGCTCGCGCTGCTTCTTGCGGTAGGTGTTGATGTAGGTGTTGGTGAGGATGCGGTACAGCCAGGCCTTGAGGTTGGTGCCGGGCTTGTACTGGTGGAAGGCCGCGTAGGCCTTCGCGAAGGTCTCCTGGACGAGGTCCTCGGCGTCGGCCGGGTTGCGGGTGGTGCGCAGCGCCGCGCTGTAGAGCTGGTCCAGGAACGGCATCGCCTCGGCCTCGAACCGGGCCGCGCGCTGCTCCGGTGTCTCGGTGCTCACGTCGACCGGAGGGGTCGTCGCGCGCGCCGCGGAGGTGTGCTGGTCATCAGTCATTGCGCCCCAGCCTAGTGCGGGGGTCGCTGCGCGCCGGGCCGGGCGCTCGCTGCCTGATCCCAGGCCCAGCTGCGGCCCGTCGGTCACGGGGGCCAGCTCGGTCAGAAACACGAGGGGCGTCTCCTTCTCGTCGAGGTCGCAGTGGTCAACACCGGCGCCCTCGGCGGGCATTCCCCGAGGTCAGCCCAGCCGGGCGGCCAGCCACGCCCGGGCGGCGTCGAGCACCCCGGGCGCGCCCTTGGCGAACCCGTGTGCGCCGGCGACCCGGACCACCTCGGGAGCCTCCCCCAGCGCGGCGCGCACCTCCTCCGGCCCGCCGAACGGGTCGGTCTCCCCCTGGATGACGAGCAGCGGCGTCCCCGCGCCGGTCACCTCGAGCGCCTCCTGGGCCCGGGACTTCTCCGGCCGGCCCGGCGGGTGCAGCGGGAAGGCCAGGGCGAGCACGGCGTCGGCCCCGACCGCGGCGGCCGTGCGGCACGCGACGCGGGCGCCGGCGCTGCGGCCGCCGACCACCAGCGGGTGCGGCAGAGCAGCCCGGCCCCGGGTGAGCGCCGCCAGCACCGCCAGCCATGCCTGGTCCAGCTGCCCGGGCGGCGCGGCGACGCGGCGGCCGGCGACCCGCCAGGGCTGCTCGACGAGGGCCACGGCCCAGCCCTCGTCGGCGAGCGCGGTGAGGGCGAGCAGGTCGGGCGCCTCGACCCCGCCGCCGGCGCCGTGGCCGAGGACCAGCGAGCCCCGGGCGTGCGGTGCCCGGGTGAGGTGGACGCGCGCCGGGCCGACCGGCGTCTCGACCTCCCGGACGCTCGCGCGGGCCCCCGTCATCCGCCGATGACCTCTCCGGTGACCGGGTCGACGACGCCGACGAGCTGCTCCCGGCCGACCGGCCGCAGCAGGTCCGGGCCGTTGTTGCGCGTGGCGTTGACCGCGGTGCTGATCGGGTAGGCGTCGAGGCGGCCGGGCTGGTGGAACGCCAGCAGCTCGCGGACCGTGTCCTCGTCGGTCAGCGTGGGGTCCAGCCAGCGGCCCCAGTCCTCGCGCTCGAGGATGAGGGGCTGCCGGTCGTGGATGCGGTCCAGGCCGGGGTCGGCGTCGGTGGTGATCACGGTGAACGTGGTGAGCCAGGCGTCGGGGTCGTCGGGGTCGGCGACCGCCTTGTCCCGCCAGAACTCGTAGAGGCCGGCGATCGCCAGCGGCTGCCCATCGGCGCGGTGGATGAAGAACGGCTGCTTGCGGGGCTTGCCCTTGGCGTCGGTCGCGGTCGGGCTGACCTGCCACTCGTAGTAGCCCTCTGCCGGGACCAGGCAGCGCCGCGCCTTCGCCGCGCGGGCGTAGGAGGGCTTCTCCAGCACGCTCTCCGCGCGGGCGTTGGCCATCCGCTGCCCGACCTTGACGTCCTTGGCCCAGCTGGGGACCAGCCCCCACGTGAGCAGCCGCAGCTGGCGCACGGGGGCCGGCTTCTCGGCATACGTCTCGTCCGTGCCCTGGCGCGGCACCCGGGTGAGCACGACGGGTGCCTGCTTGGTCGGCGCCATGTTGTAGTCCGGCGTGCGCGGCGGTGGCTCCTGCGGGCGGGCCAGCACGCTGCGCGCGGGCTCGGCGGTGCGGTCCTCCTCGACCTCGAACTCCTCGACGAGGTCCTCCGGTCGCGCGCTCGCCGCGTATCTGCCGCACATGACGCCCAGCCTAGGAGCGCAGCGGCGTGCGCGAGCAACTACGGTGGACCCGGACGGACTCAGCCACCACCAGCACGAGGAGAGACGATGACCGTGGTTCGCCGGATCGCACGCCCCATGCTCGCGGCCATGTTCATCCAGGGTGGCCTGGACGCCTTGCGCCACCCCGCGGCCAAGGCCGAGAAGGCCGCGCCGGTGGTCAACGCCATCGCGCAGCCGCTCGGCCTGCCCAACGACCCCGAGCTGATGGTGCGGGCCAACGGCGCCGCCCAGGTGGCTGCCGGCAGCCTGCTCGCGCTGGGCCGGGTCCCGCGGCTGGCCGCCCTGGTGCTCGCCGGGAGCCTGGTGCCGACCACGTATGCCGGCCACGCGTTCTGGACCGTCGAGGACCCGGCGGCCCGGGCCCAGCAGCGCACCCACTTCGTCAAGAACGTCGGCCTGCTCGGCGGGCTGCTGCTCGCCGTGGTCGACACCGCCGGCAAGCCCGGCCTGTCCTGGCGGGCCAGGCGCGCCGCGAAGGACACCGCCCGGGCGACCTCGCTCGGCCGGCGCGAGGCCCGCCACGCGGCCCGCGCCGCGCGGCGGGAGGCCAGGCTCGCCGCGAGCCGGGCCCATGACGCCCTGACCTGACCCCACCCCCTCGAAGGAAGACCGTGAACGACCCCGCCCATCGGCCCGCAGACTGGCCCTCCCTGCACGTCACCGGACCGGTCAACGCGACCGTCGCCCTCCCGGGCAGCAAGTCGCTCACCAACCGCTTCCTCGTCCTCGCCGCGCTGGCCAACGGCACCTCGCGGCTGCGCCGCCCGCTGCGCTCGCGCGACACCCTGCTGATGGCCGCGGCGCTGCGCTCGCTCGGCGCGACGGTCGAGGACTTCCCCGGCGACGACGCCGAGTCGGCGGACTGGGTCGTCACCCCGGCCACCCTGACCGGTGGGACGACCGTGGACTGCGGCCTGGCCGGCACCGTCATGCGGTTCCTGCCGCCGGTGGCCGCCCTCGCCGCCGGACCGGTGGCCTTCGACGGCGACTCCCGCGCCCGGCAGCGGCCGATGGCCCCGGTCATCGACGCCCTGCGCACCCTCGGGGCCACGATCGAGGACGACGGCCGTGGCCGGCTCCCCTTCTCCGTCAACGGCACCGGCCGTATGCCGGGTGGCTCGGTGACGCTGGACGCCTCCGAGAGCTCGCAGTTCGTCTCGGCGCTGCTGCTGGCCGGCGCGCGATACGAGCAGGGCGTGACCGTCCACCACGACGGCAAGCCGGTGCCGAGCGAGCCGCACATCCGGATGACCGTGGAGGTGCTGCGCGACGCCGGCGTGGTGGTGGACGACAACGACCCCGACACGTGGCGGGTCGAGCCCTCGGAGATCAACTCCCTCGAGGTCCAGGTCGAGCCGGACCTGTCCAACGCCGGGCCGTTCCTCGCGGCCGCCGTGGTCACCGGGGGCACCGTGCACGTCCCGGGCTGGCCGCAGCACACCACCCAGGCCGGCGACGCGCTGCGCGACATCTTCGACGCCATGGGCGCGGACGTGACGCTGGACCGAAGCGGGCTCACCGTGACCGGCTCGGGCACGGTCAACGGGCTCGACGTCGACCTGCACGACGCCGGCGAGCTGGCGCCGGTCGTCGCGGCGGTGGCGGCCCTGGCCGACTCCCCGTCGTGGCTGCGCGGCATCGCCCACCTGCGAGGCCACGAGACCGACCGACTGGCCGCCCTGGCCACGGAGATCAACGCGCTCGGCGGCTCGGTCACCGAGACCGAGGACGGCCTGCGCATCGTGCCGCAGCCGATGCGCGGCGGGCTGTTCCGCACCTACGACGACCACCGGATGGCCATGGCCGCCGCGGTCCTCGGGCTGCGGGGGCCCGGCGTCGTCATCGAGAACGTCGCCACCACCGACAAGACGCTGCCCGGCTTCACCGACCGCTGGTCGCGGATGATCGGCCTCGAGGTGACCCCCGCGGCGATCGACGCCACGGCCCAGCCCACCATGACGGGTGGCGCGTGAGCCCACGCTCCCGGCGCATCTCGGCCGGGGACTACGACGAGAGCCACGTCCGGATCCGGCCCAACCGCCGGGGCTCGCGCCCGCGCTCGAAGGACCGTCCGGCCCACGCCGACGCCGTCCCCGGGTTCGTGCTGGGCGTCGACCGGGGCCGCTACACCGTGCTGGTCGAGGAGCACACGGTGACTGCGATGAAGGCGCGCGAGCTCGGGCGCAAGGGCATCGTCGTCGGTGACCGCGTGGGCCTCGTGGGCGACACCTCCGGCTCCCCCGACGCCCTCGCGCGGATCGTGCGCGTGGAGGACCGCACGTCGGTGCTGCGTCGCACCGCGGACGACAGCGACCCGGTGGAGCGGGTCATCGTCGCCAACGCCGACCAGCTGGTCGTCGTCTCAGCGCTGGTCAACCCCGAGCCGCGCCCCCGCCTGATCGACCGGTGCCTCGTCGCGGCCTATGCCGCCGGCCTGGACCCTCTGCTGGTGCTGACCAAGGCCGACCTGGCCGACCCGGCGGACTTCCTGGCCAACTACGCCCCGCTGGCGGTGCCCTACGTCGTGACGTCGCAGGACGCCGAGACGGGCCAGCTGGGGGGCCTGGAACCGTTGCGGGAGAAGCTCACCGGGCGGGTGAGCGTGTTCGTCGGGCACTCCGGCGTGGGCAAGTCGACCCTGGTCAACGCCCTCGTGCCGGGCACCGACCGCGCCACAGGCGTCGTCAACGTCGTGACCGGCCGGGGCCGGCACACCTCGACCTCGGCGGTGGCCCTGGCGCTGCCCTCCGGCGACGGTTGGGTGGTCGACACCCCCGGCGTGCGCTCGTTCGGGCTGGCGCACGTCGACCTCACGCGGATCATCCACCACTTCCCCGACCTCGAGCCGGGCACCGACCAGTGCCCGCGCGGCTGCACGCACGACGAGGAGGAGTGCGCCCTCGACGAGTGGGTGGCCCAGGGCAAGGCCGGCCCGGCAGGGCCCTCACGCCTGGAGTCGTTGCGCCGGCTGCTGCGCGCCCGCAGCGGCTCCGAGTCCGGCGAGCACGACACCACCGCGCGGGCGTAGCCGCCCCGGCGAGCTGGACCTTGGTGCCCCTTCGCGGGCGCCGAAGGGGCACGAAGGTCCAGCTCGGCGCGCAGGTGGCATGGGGCGCCGAGGCGGCGACCGGTCGCAGGTCAGCGGTTGGTGCTGGCGATGATGCCTTCCACACGGCGTCGGCGCCGGTGTGCCCGACGCGGATCGTCCACCACGTCACCAGCGCCGCGGCCACGAACGTCAGCGCTGCGGCCAGGCGCGAGGACCCCCCGCGGGCGTCGCGGGTGAGGGCCACGACGACCGATGCGGCGAACAGTCCCAGCGCGAACCAGATGAGGTCCCTGCCGATGGCGGCGTGCTCGGCCGCGATCTGCCCGCCGAGCCGGCGCTGCAGCGCCTCACCGCTCTGCCGAGCCACCAGCGTCACGAGCACCATGGCGAAGTCGGCGGCGACCACCAGCCACGCCACGCGCGCCCGCCAGCGGGGGACGAACGCGACAACCATCGTGACCAGCGCCATCAACGGCAGCAGGACCACGACCGCGTGCACCACGAGCGAGTGGACGGGTAGTCCGAGGACCGTGTCGAACATGGCGCTCACCCCTTCGGCCTGGGCCCTGCCTGCGTCTCAACGAGGTTACGCGAGGACGCCGGGCCGCAGTCCCCGTTGCGGGTCACCACGAACCGCGCGCGGGCCTGCTTCACAGCCGGGTCCCGGGGTGCCTGACGCGCCGCCGGCGGTCCCGGACGCTAGCGTGACCGCGTGCCGACCTATGACGACGACCTGCGCCTTGCGCACGTGCTTGCCGATGCCGTCGAGCGGGTGACCATGGAGCGCTTCCGGGCGGAGGACCTCGTCGTCGAGTCCAAGCCCGACCTCACGCCCGTGACCGACGCCGACCGGGCGGCCGAGGAGATGGTGCGCCACCAGCTCAAGCGCACCCGCCCCCGCGACGCCGTCGAGGGCGAGGAGTTCGAGACGACCGGGCACGGGCCCCGCCGCTGGGTCATCGACCCGATCGACGGCACCAAGAACTTCGTCCGGGGGGTGCCCGTCTGGGCCACCCTCATCTCCCTGGTCGACGAGGGCCAGCCGGTGCTGGGCCTCGTCTCCGCCCCGGCGCTCAACCGACGCTGGTGGGCCGCGACCGGCTCGGGCGCCTGGACCGGGCGCAGCCTGTCCTCGGCCCGGCGCGTCCACGTCTCCCGGGTCGGCGACCTGGCCCACGCGTCCCTGTCCTACTCCAGCCTCACCGGCTGGCGCGAGATCGGCCGGCGCGAGCAGTTCCTCGACCTCACCGACCAGTGCTGGCGCACCCGCGCGTACGGCGACTTCTGGTCCTACATGCTCGTGGCCGAGGGCGCCGTGGACATCGCCGCCGAGCCCGAGCTCGCCGTGCACGACATGGCTGCCCTGGTGCCCATCGTCACCGAGGCCGGCGGCCGGTTCACCTCCCTCGACGGGCAGGACGGCCCCTGGGGCGGCAACGCCGTCGCCACCAACGGGCTGCTGCACGACGAGGTGCTGCGCCGCCTCGCCTGACTCCCCCACCACCGCGGACCCGCGAGGTGGGGCCTGCGTCCGGTGGGCCGCGCCACGGCCGCGGCGGCCCGGCATACCGCGCGCGGGGGCTGATGGGCGAGTATGGGGTCAGCAGCATCCCCCGCACCTCAGGAGCCCCCGTGTCCGACACCACCAGCACCCTGCCCCAGCGTCGCGAGCTGCGCACCGCGCTGCCGGGGCCCAAGTCCCAGGAGCTGGCTGCGCGCCGGTCCGCGGTCGTGTCCGCCGGCGTCAGCTCGACCCTGCCGGTCTACGTCCGGCGCGCCGGCGGCGGGGTCATCGAGGACGTCGACGGAAACCTGCTCATCGACCTCGGGTCCGGCATCGCCGTGACCAGCGTCGGCAACGCCGCGCCGCGCGTGGTCGAGGGCGTCACGCAGCAGGTCGCCGACTTCACGCACACCTGCTTCATGATCAGCCCCTACGAGGAGTACGTCGCCGTCTGCGAGGCCCTCGCCGAGCTGACCCCGGGCGACCACCCCAAGAAGTCGGCGCTGTTCAACTCCGGCGCCGAGGCCGTCGAGAACGCCGTGAAGGTGGCCCGCTACGCCACCGGGCGCAACGCCGTCGTCGCGGTCGACCACGCCTACCACGGGCGCACGAACCTGACCATGGCCCTGACCGCCAAGGCGATGCCCTACAAGAAGGGCTTCGGCCCGTTCGCCTCCGACATCTACCGGGTGCCGACGTCCTACCCCTTCCGCGACCCCGAGGGCATGACCGGCGAGCAGGCCGCCGCCCGGGCGATCCTCGCCGCCGAGAAGCAGGTCGGCGCCGACCAGGTCGCGGCGCTGATCATCGAGCCGGTCCAGGGCGAGGGCGGCTTCATCGTCCCGGCCCCGGGCTTCCTGCCGGCGCTGCAGAAGTGGTGCAACGACAACGGGATCGTCTTCATCTGCGATGAGGTGCAGACCGGGTTCGCCCGCACCGGCGCGTGGTTCGCCAGCGACCACGAGGGTGTCGTGCCCGACCTGGTCACCACCGCCAAGGGCATCGCCGGCGGCCTGCCGCTGGCCGCCGTGACCGGCCGCGCCGAGCTGATGGACAGCGTCCACGGCGGCGGGCTGGGCGGCACCTACGGGGGCAACCCGGTGGCCTGCGCCGGCGCGCTCGGCGCGATCGAGACGATGCGTGCCGAGGACCTGGTCGGGGCGGCCAAGCGGATCGAGGCCGTGGCCACCGAGCGGCTGCGCACGATCGCGGACAAGGTCCCGGCCATCGGCGACGTCCGCGGCCGCGGGGCGATGCTCGCCGTGGAGTTCGTCAAGCCGGGCACCACCGAGCCGGACGCGGAGCTGACCGCCCGGGTCGCCAAGGCCTGCCACGAGCAGGGCGTGGTCATCCTGACCTGTGGCACGTTCGGCAACATCATCCGGCTGCTCCCGCCGCTGGTGATCAGCGAGGAGCTGCTGCTCGAGGGCCTGCAGGTGCTCGAGGACGTGCTGCTGGCTGCCACCGCCTGAACGTCGTGACGCACGCGGCCCGGTCACCCTTGCGGGGTGGCCGGGCCGTTGCCGTGCATGCCGTGTGGTCGCCTCAGTTGGGGACGACGCTCACCTCGCCACGGCCCAGCGCGCGCACGCCTTCGGCGTAGCGGCCGGCGTCGCCGACCACGACGACGGTCCACTGCCCCGGCTGCACGTGGCGGCGGTAGGCCTCGCTGATCCGCTCCGCGTCCACCGTGGCCAGGTCGAGCAGGTTGGCCGTGGTGAAGTCGGTCGTCAGCCCCTCGAGGGCCATCGTGGCGGCCTCGTCGGCCACGGCGTCGGCGGTGGCGTAGCGACCCGGTGCGGTCTTGCCGATGAAGTCGACGCCGGCCCTGGCCTCCTCCTCGGTGAAGCCGTCCCGGCCGCCGTCGAGGATGCCCAGCAGCAGGTCCAGCGCCTCCACCGTGGAGTCGGCGCGCACCGACCCGCCGGTGAGGAACAGCCCGCCCTTGCGCCGCGGGCGGAAGCCGCAGCGGATGCCGTAGGTGAAGCCCTTCTCCTCCCGCAGCACCGCGTCGATGCGGGCGTTGGGCGAGCCACCGATGACGAAGCTGAGCACCGGAAACGGCGCCCAGCCGCCTTCCTCGCGGCGGTCCGGGCCGGCGCAGGCGATGGTGATCTCGGACTGCACCGCACCCGGCCGGTCGACGAACACGATGCGGCCGGCGTCCGCGGCACGGGCCGAGGCCACCGGCTCGGTGACTGCGGCCTGCCCGGACCAGCCACCCAGGGTGGCCGCCACCTCCGCGGCCACGTCGAGGCCGCTGAGGTCGCCGGTGACCACGAGGGTGCTGCCGCCGGGCGCCACGTGCGCGGCGTGGAAGGCGACGAGGTCCTCGCGGGTGATGCCCGAGACCGTCTCGCGGGTGCCGGCGCTGGGCAGCGCGGCCCGCTCTCCCGGCGCGAAGTAGGTGCGGACCAGCTCCAGCGCCGCCCGCTGGGTGGGGTTGGCGTGCTCCTGGTCGATCTCGGCCAGCCGGGTGCGCACGTGCCGGGTGACCTCGGCCTCGGGGAACACCGGCTCGCGGACGGCCTGGCTGAGCAGGTCCAGCGCATCGGACAGGTGCCGCTTGGACACCTCCAGCTCGACGGTCAGCCCCGCCTCGCCGGTGCCGGCGCCGAGGGCGATGCCCTTGCGCTCGAGCAGCTCGGCGAACTCCTCGGCCGAGTGCTGCTCGGTGCCCTCGTCGAGCGTGCGCGACAGGATCGTCGCCAGGCCCTCCTTGCCGCGCGGCTCCAGCGACAGCGGCAGCGGGACCGCCAGGCGCAGCGAGATGACGTACTGCCCCGGCACGTCGTAGGTGACGAGGTTCAGGCCGTTGTCCAGGGCGCTGCGCGAGGCCTCGGGGAACGCCCAGGGCTGGGGCGGCGTGACGGCCGGTCGGTCGGTCACGGAGGTCATGCGGCGGCTCCTTCGCGGTCCTGCTTGAGGTAGGCGACGACGACGCGGGACTCGGGGCGCAGCCACGTCGCCGCGACCTGCTGCACCTGCTCGGGGGTCACCTCGCCGAGGCGGTCGAGGAAGGTGTTGATGTAGCCCGGGGAGCCCTGGAGCATCGCCCGGTGGCTGATGTGGTCGGCCCGCTCCTCCTGGCTGGCGAGCGCGGAGAGCCACGCCCGTTCGGCCTGGGCCAGGGCGGACTCCATCTCGACCGGCGTCGGGCCCTGCTCACCGAGCCTGGCCAGCTCCTCGCAGACGGCCTGCTCGACGTCGTCGGGCTCGTGGCCCTCGACGACGTCGAGACCGATGAACCCCAGGGAGACGCCGTCGACGAAGCCCATCGCGTGGGCCCAGACGGCGTGGGCGACCTGCTCGCGGCGCACCAGGCGCTGGTGCAGCCGGGACGTGGCCAGCCCGCCGAGCACGTCCATGGCCAGCGAGGCGGCGAAGAACTCGGGGGTGTCGTCCACGGGCAGCCGGAAGGCGACGTGCAGGCGGTCGCTGGGCACGGCCTCGACGTGCTCGTCGCGGACCGGCTCGGTCAGCGGCTCCAGCGCGTCGACCGGACCGCGCGGCGGCTCGGCGCTGGCCGGCAGGTCACCGAAGTAGCGCTCGGCGGCGGCGAACCCCTCTTCGGCAGTGAGGTCCCCGACCAGGGTGAGCACGGTGTTGTTGGGGCCGTAGTAGCGCCGGAAGAAGGCATGCACGTCCTCCAGGCTGGCGGCGTCGAGGTCGTCCATCGACCCGATCGTGGCGTGGTGGTAGGGGTGGCCCTTGGGGAACACCGCCGCGTAGATGTCGATCAGCGCGTTGCCGTAGGGCACGTTGTCGTAGCGCTGGCGCTTCTCCTCCTTGACCACGTCGCGCTGGTTGTCGAGGTTGGCCTGGTTGACCGCGTCGAGCAGGTGCCCGTGCCGGTCGGCCTCCATCCACAGCGCCAGCTCGTAGGCCCCCTTGGGCACGGTCTCGAAGTAGTTGGTCCGGTCGAACCACGTCGTGGCGTTGAGCCGCCCACCCTCGGCCATCAGCCGGCTGAAGTGCTCACCGCTGGCGACGTTGCGCGAGCCCTGGAACATCAGGTGCTCGAAGAGGTGGGCGAACCCGGTGCGGCCCTCGACCTCGTGGCGGGAGCCCACGTTGACCCAGAGGTTGACCGTGACGTTGGGGACGGTGTGGTCCTCGCTGACGACGACGCGCAGGCCGTTGGCCAGCGTGCGTTCGGCGATCGGGTAGTCCAGCGGCATGGGCCCACCCTAGGTGATCGCCACCCGACCCCGAGCGGCCTCCGACGACGTAGTCCAGCCGCAGGTGGTCGCACCCGGCGCCGTCCCCGAGCGTGGTCCCGACACCGCATGCACCGTGGGACCGGAGGGACGATCATGGCTGTTTCCGTGGGACTGTCGAAGGCGCTCGACAAGGCGTGGGAGGACAAGTCCCTCGCGGACATCCTCGGCGCCCCCGTGTCCGCGCTGGCCGGGGTGACCGAGGCCGACGCCAAGAAGCTCGAGGAGGCGTTCGGCATCAAGACGGTGCGTGACCTCGGCTCCAACAAGTACTTCGCCACCGCTGGCGTGCTGGTCGCTCTGGCCAACCACACCGACTGACCCACCCCGGTATGCCGTGTGGCCGGCCCGGCCACACGGCATACCGGGTCCGGGTCAGGGGACGACGCGGTCGCGTCCGCGGGCCTGGGCGTCGCGCAGCGCCGCCTCGGCGTTGCGGTAGACGCTGGCGAGGTCCTCGCCGTCCGGGCCGAACTGCGCCACCCCCGCGCTGAAGGTGACGGGCACCGACCGCCCGTCCGTGCCCGTGAACGGGTTGGCCCGGCAACGCTCCAGGGTCCGGACGACGCGTCCGGCCGCGTCCTCGCGGCCGAGGCCGTAGAGGGCCACGGCGATGACCTGACCACCCCAGCGGGCGATGAGGTCGTCCGCCCGGAAGCTGCGGCGCAACAGCGCGGCGAGCCGCTCGAGCACCTCGTCCCCGACGGTGTGCCCGTGACGCTGGTTGATCTCCTCGAAGTCGTCGAGGTCGAGCAGGACGACCGACAGGGGCTCCCCGGAGCGGACCGCGTCGGTGCGCAGCCGGGCCAGCTCGCGGATGAACGTGCGCCGGTTGGCGAGCCCGGTCAGCGGGTCGGTCTCGGCCAGCAGGCGCTGCTGCCGCAGCCGCTCCAGCCGCCCGGAGACGCGGGCGAGCAGCTCGGCGGGGTCGACCGGCTTGGTGACGTAGTCGTCGGCGCCGGCGGCGAACACCTCCTCGACGGCAGCCTGCTGGTGGCTGCTCGTCAGCACGATCACCGGGGTGGACTCGAACCGCGGATCGGCCCGCAGCCGGCGGCACAGCTCGAACCCGGTCACCGACGGCATGTCCAGGTCGAGCAGCACCAGGTCGGGGGCGGTCTCCTCGATCGCGTCCCAGAACTGCAGGGGGTCGCCGACGGTCGTCACCGGGAGCCCGGCGTGGTCGAACAGGTGGGTCAGGACGTCCAGGATCACCGGGTCGTCGTCCACGGCCAGGACACGGTGACGGGACAGCTGCTGCCGTCGCACCGTGTCGACGACGACGTCGACCACCTGCGCCGGTGGCAGCGAGCGGGCGACCAGGCCGCCTGCTCCGGCAGCCCGGACCTCCTCGGCGTCCCGGGACTGCGGCTCGGGGGCCAGCACGAGCGCCCGCGCCTCGGGCAACAGGGACGCCACGTCCGCGAGCAGGCCGAGCGCGTCCTCGCCGGTGACCTCGGCGTCGACGAGGACGACGTCGAGGCGTCCCTGGCGAACGGCGTTCCGCGCCGATGTCACGTCGGTGGCCACGCGGCAGCGCAGCCCACGACCCTCCGCCTCCCGGGCGATCGCCTGCGCCTGCGCCGGGTCGCCGTGCGCCACGAGCAGCCGGCCCGACGCCCGCGTGGGCGCCGCCGGGCCGGGCGAGCTGGCCGGCTCCTCCAGCTCGCGGCGCAGGTTGGCCAGGTGCCGGGCCGCCGTGAGGGCCCGCGACGGAAGCTCCTCCGCAGGCCCGGCGAACATCCGCTCGAACTCGCGCGCGATCTCGGTGGCCCGGGGGAATCCGAACGTGCCGGCTGCCCCCGCGATCTGGTGCGCGGTGCGCTCGGCGGCCCGCTGCGCCTCGGCGTCGAGGTTGCGCTCGACGACGGCGTGCAGCGCCTCCTCGAGCCGGTCGACCTGGGCGAGCAGCCGTTCCCTGCTGCGCTCCCAGAGCTGCTGGATCATCTCCCGCTCGAGCACGGCCTCCCCCGAGGCAGAGCGGCCCGAATGGGTCATCGCGCGCCGGGACGGGTGTGGACGACCTTCATCGCGCGGCCCCCTC
Source organism: Oryzihumus leptocrescens (assembly GCF_006716205.1). Taxonomy (GTDB): domain Bacteria; phylum Actinomycetota; class Actinomycetes; order Actinomycetales; family Dermatophilaceae; genus Oryzihumus; species Oryzihumus leptocrescens. The sequence continues at coordinate 2,954,717 of NZ_VFOQ01000001.1, forward strand.
CTCGCACCAAGGCGCCGCGGGAACGGCGTCAGGGCGTCTCATCCTAGGTGGCTGCACCCCGGCGCGCAGGCGGACGTTGACCATTCCTTGACACAGGCCTGAACGTCCCATCGCCTGCGCCTTCCCGGGCCTCCCTAGGTTGGGTGGGGAGCCGGGAGCAGTCCGAACACGACGATGGGAAGGACTCATGAACACTTCGCGCAAGGTCTCCACCCGCACCGTCCTGGCCTCTGGCGCCCTGGCCCTGAGCTTCGCGATCGGCAGTGCTGGATCCGCGATGGCCGGGCCCATGGCACCCGAGCGCACGACCAGCTTCGGGCAGTCCGCCGCCACCCACGAGGTCGGCAGCAACGTCGAGCAGCACTACCGCACCCTCACCGCGGACCAGATCGCAGCGCGCCAGCAGCTGCGCACCGACATCGTCGCGCTGGTGAGCGCCATGCGCGCCGGTGACGAGGTGGCAGCGCAGGCCGCCCTGACCAAGGTCATGTCCGACATCAAGGCCGTGAAGGCCGCGGACGCCGCCGCGGCAGCCGCGAAGGACCCGAAGGACAGCCGCGACGAGCAGAAGGGCGACGACGACTCGACCGAGGCCCAGGACCCGGCGGACAGCCAGGACAGCAAAGACTCCACCGAAGCCCGACCGGTCGCGATGGTCGTGAAGAAGGACCGCGCCGCGGACCCGAAGCGGTCCACCGACTGGTCGGCCTCACGCCATGACGGGCAGGCCCACTCCGCGGCCTGGCACAACACCAAGAGCTGGTCCTCGGCGCACGACAGCCGGGACCGTCACGACGGTGACCACCGCGACCGCCGCGGGCGCCACGGGTCGCGGCACGGCGACCACCACCGCTCCGGACGCTGACGCAGGAGCGTCCGGCAGGCCGGCGAACGGGCGTCAGCACGTCGGCCACGCACGCGAGGGGGCGGGTCCCGTGGGACCCGCCCCCTCGCGTGCCCGCCCGCAGGCTGACGGGGTCGACGACAGGCGAGTCACGGCATACCGGGCCAAACCACTCACGCACCGCCCCGTCAGGGTCGATACTCGGGGACGTGCGCCGCCCGCCCCCGACCGCCATGATCCCGTTCGTCATCGTCGGGACGGTCGGGGTCGCTGCGCTGGCCGCCCCGCTGCACTCCCTCGACGGCCCGCACCTGGCGGTGGTGCTGGGGCTGCTGGTGGCGAACGTCGCCTACGGGGTCCGGGTCGCGCTGCGCACGGAGCCGAGCTGGCGCGACGGCGTGCCCCCGCTGGCGTTCTTCCTCGTCATCGCCGCCCTGCGCGACGGCACCGCCTCCGCGACCCCCACCGTGCCCCTGCTGGCCCTGCCGACCCTGTGGATCGCCCTCTACGGCACCCGCCGGCAGCTCGTCCTGGCCGGCGCGGCCACGATGGCCGTGCTGGTGGTGCCGATGGTGCTCGTCGGAGCCCCCCGCTACCCGCTGAGCGACTGGCGCCGGGCCGTCGTCTGGACGCTCATCGTCTTCCTCATCTGCCCGGTGATCCAGCGGGTCGTCAACCGCCTCGACGAGGAGCGCAGCCGACAGGAACGGGTCTCCACCCACCTCGACGGCGTGCTGCGCGCCGCCACCGAGCACGCCATCGTCGCCAGCGACCTCGAGGGCCGGATCACCTTCTTCAACGAGGGCGCGGAACGCATGCTCGGCTGGAAGGCCGAGGAGGTCGTGGGCCTGCGCACCCCCGAGGTGTGGCACGACCAGGCCGAGCTGGACCGGATCGCCCTCGAGGAGGGCGTCGACCGGGCCGAGGTCGTGGTCCACCGGGCCAAGCGGGAAGGCCGCGACACCCGCGAGTGGACCTACGTCAGCCGGGACGGGCACCGCTCCACGGTGCGACTCACCATCACCGGGATGTATGACGCGTCCGGCACCCTGGTGGGGTGGATGGGGGTTGCGGTCGACGTGACCGTCGAGCAGCAGGCGCTGCGCGCCCTGCGCGAGTCCGAGCAGCGGTGGCGCGCCCTGCTCGACCACCTGCCCGACACCGCGGTGATGGTCATCGGGCCGGACCTGCGGTTCCGGCTCGCCACCGGGCTCGGGCTGCAGCGCCAAGGCGTGGCCAACGCGCAGGGGCTGACCCTCGCCGACATCTCCTCACCCGAGAACGTCGCCCGGATCGAGCCGGTCCTGCGCGCAGCCCTGGGCGGTCGGGAGGGCCAGGTCGAGGTCCTGGCCACGCGCACCGGCCGGGTGCTGCAGATCGTCGGGACCCCGCTTCCCCCGCGTGACGACGAGCCCGAGGCCCTCGTCGTCGCCTGGGACGTCACCGAGGAGCGCGCCCGCGAGGAGTCCGAGCGCCGGGCCCGGCAGCTGTTCCAGCGGATCTTCGACGAGGCGCCCTACGGCGTCGCGCTCGTGGGCCTCGACGGCATCGTCCAGCAGGTCAACCCGGCCCTGTGCCAGATGCTGGGCACGCCGCGCGAGGACATGGTCGGGCGGCCGCTGGAGACGTTCCGCCCCCCGCACTCGGACGCCCCGCAGGGGATCATCCAGGTGCTGCTCGACAGCCCCGCGGGGCGGCTCGAGCTGGAGATGTACCTCCCCCGCCCCGACGGGCAGCTCGTGCGGGTCGCCATCGGAGGTGTCGTCCTGCGCGGACCGGACGGGGTGGCCGAGTCGGTGCTGTTCAACATCGTCGACATCTCCGAGCGGCACCGCTACGAGGAGCAGCTGAGCTACCTCGCCGACCACGACCCGCTGACCGGGTTGGCCAACCGCCGGCAGTTCGACGCCGCGCTGACCGCACACATGGAGCGCTGCCGCCGGACGGGACCGGCCGGAGCGCTCATGGTGCTCGACCTCGACCACTTCAAGCAGATCAACGACACCCTCGGTCACCTCGCCGGCGACCAGCTCATCATGGCCGCCGGTGCCGCCCTGCGGGCGCGGGCCGGCGGCAACGACCTGGTCGCCCGGCTCGGCGGCGACGAGTTCGCGCTGCTGCTGCCGGACGCGGACCGGGAGGGCGCCACGGCGCTGGCCCGCGACCTCGTGCAGCTGGTCCGGGACCAGGTGGGGGTGCGCTCCGGCGGCCGCGACCGGCGCGTGACCACCAGCATCGGCGTCGTGCTGGTCACCGACGCCGATACCTCCTCCAGCGAGCTGCTCAGCGCCGCCGACATGGCGATGTACGACGCCAAGGAGGAGGGGCGCGACGGCTTCTCCGTCTTCGGCGGTGTGGACGCCGAGCACCCCGGCACCGCCGGCCGGCTCGCCTGGGTCGACCGGCTCTCCGAGGCGCTCGAGACCGACCGCTTCGTGCTCCACGCGCAGCCGATCCTCGACCTGCGCAGCGGCCGGGTCAGTGGTGCCGAGCTGTTGGTGCGCATGCTCGACGAGGACGGCCAGCCGGTCAGCCCGGCCCAGTTCATCCCCGCTGCAGAACGCGCGGGGCTCATCCAGCAGCTCGACCGGTGGGTCCTGGACCGGGCGGTGGACGTGCTCAGCGACGCCCAGCACATCGACCCCACCTTCCGGGTCCAGGTCAACCTCTCCGGGCACTCGGTCGGCAACCAGATGGTCATCCACGACCTGCTGCGACACCTCAGCCAGCGGCCGTTCGACCCGCAGTGCCTGGTGCTCGAGATCACCGAGACGGTCGCGGTCGCCGACCTCGACTCGGCGGTGCAGTTCGGCCGGGACGTGCAGGCCATGGGCTTCCGCTTCGCCCTGGACGACTTCGGCGCCGGGTTCGGGTCCTTCAAGTACCTCAAGCACCTGGTCTTCGACTTCATCAAGGTCGACGGGGACTTCGTGGTCGACGCGCCCTCGAACCCCACCGACCGGCTGATCCTGGCCTCGATCGTCGGCCTGGCCCACGGGCTCGGCAAGGAGACGGTCGCCGAGTACGTCGAGGACGAGCAGGTGCTTCAGGTCGTGCGGAGCCTGGGCATCGACCACGCCCAGGGACACCACGTCGGGGAGCCGGAGCCGGTCGAGGACCTGCTGCGACGGCTCGCCCGCGGCGAGGCCTTCCCGGCGAAGGGCGTCAGGGCAGCCCGACCGTGACCGTCACACCCGGCAGCGGCACCGACAGGCCGCCGCCCGTGGTCGTGGGGCTCGGGGCGGGGGTGCCCGTCGTCGACGACGGCTTGGGCTTGTGCGTCCTCGTCGACGTCGGCTGCGGGGACGTCGTCCCCGTCGCGGACGTCGAGGTGGGGGACGACGAGGGGGCCGTCGGCGAGGAGGCGCTCGTGGGCGCGGTGCCCGGGGTGGGCGCGGTCGTGCCCGGGGTGGCGGAGGCCGACGGGCCGGTCGCCGACGGCGTCGGGACCTGCGTGATCGGCAGGGCGCTGGGCGAGGTCGACGGCAGGGCCGTCCGGGTGCTCTGGCGGGACACGCTCTGCAGGTCGCGGGGTGCGGCGGAGGTCGCCGCGTGCGACGGCCCGGTGGACTGCTCCTGCAACGGCAGGTGGGGCGCGACATACGTGCCGACGCGGACGGCGGCGTAGCCGACCACGGCGACGCCGAAGACGGCGCTGGACACATGGGTGAAGTTGGTGGGGCTGAAGCGCACGGAGTTCCTTTCCGGAGGTGACTCGGGAGGCGGCGTAGTGCTCAGACGGCGTCGAACGTCTCGTCGTGGACCTGCCGGGAGTCGACCCCCAGCTCGGAGAGGGCGTCGGTCACGTCCCGGGCCATCTGGGGCGGACCGCACAGGTAGTAGTCGAAGTCGTGGTGGTTCTCGGGCAGGTGGCGGTCGAGCAGGTCCACGTCGATGCGCCCGGTCGGGCCATGCCATCCCTCCTGCGGGCGGGTGACGACCTCGACGACGCGCAGCCGGATCCGCCGGGTCATGGCGGCCAGCTCCTCGCGGAAGAGCAGCTCCTGCTCACTCGGCGCTGCGACGAACAGCCAGTGCTCGCGCTCGTCGGCGACGCTGGCGAGGTGGCGCAGCACGCTCATCATCGGTGTGATCCCGACGCCCGCGGCGACCATGACCAGCCCACGGTCGGCGTGCTCGACCGGGGTGAACGCGCCGTGAGGTCCGTCGACCCACACCCGGTCCCCCACCGCCAGGTCACCGGCCGAGGAGGAGTAGTCGCCCAGGTCCTTGACCGTGAACTCCAGCTCGCCCCGGCGCCGCGGCGGGGAGGCGATCGTGAACGGGTGCTCCTCGAACCCGAACGGCGTCGCGCCGAAGCGCACGTAGGCGAACTGCCCGGGCTGGAACCGGGACAGCCCGCGGTGCCCCCACGCCTCGAGCACCACGGTCGAGACCGTGGGGCTCTCACGCCGCACCTCGCTGACGAGGTAGGGGTGGAGCAGGGCCCGCATGGGGCGCCAGACCCAGCGGCGCAGCGTGACGAAGAGGACCACCGCCGCGAGGAAGGCGAACCACTTGGAGAACAGCGGTGTGAGGACCAGGTGCTTGAGCAGCAGCACGTGCAGGCTGGAGCCGACCAGGACGGTCGTGCCCAGCACGACGTGCACGCCACGCCACGCCTCGTAGCGGGGACCGATCCAGCGGCGCAGCAGCGCCAGCACCACGAGCAGGAGCATCGCCAGCGTGGCGACGAACGCGGCCCTGGCCCGGCCGGGAGCCACCCGGACGTCGAGGAGGGCCAGGTTTCCCGGACGGATCATCATGACCGCGACCACGTGGGTCAGCACGAAGCCGAGGGTGGTGATCCCCACCAACCGGTGCACCCTCATCACCACGTCGATGCCCAGCCCGTTGGACAGGGCACGCACCCGCTTGGGCAGCACCCAGGTGACGACGAGGAGGGAGAGCGCGACCAGCCCGGAGGCCAGGGAGACCTCGTATGCCGCGTTGGCCCCTGCGGGGCGGTCGCTGCCGAGGGCCAGGCCGAGGGGAATGAGCACCACGGCGAAGTAGGCGACCGCCCAGGCCTGGCGGATCATGCTTCGCATCGCTCGACTTCCAAGGGTCGCGGACAGGACTTCCCCCCGTACCCCTGCCAGTGACCCGCCCGGGGGCCGGCCACTGAACCGACGACGATAGCCACCTGCTGCCGGGGACTCAAACCCGCGGGAGCGACGGGGACGCCAATGTCAACCCTCGTCCTGCCGAGGGGTTTGGTGGCATGGTGGTCCCGTGGCTGTGCAGTCGCCCGAGAGGGAGGGGCTGGCCGACGCCTCCCAGCCCGAGCCCCACACGCGTGACCGGCGCGACACGTGGGGTCCGCGCCGCCTGGTCGCGTCGATGGTGGTGCTGCTGGTCGTCTTCGTTGTCACGCACGTCTTCCTGGTACAAGGCTTCTTCATCCCGACGTCGTCGATGGAGCCCACCCTGCACGGCTGCAGCGCCTGTGACGGCGACCGCGTGCTGGTCGACAGGATGGCGGTCCGGACCGATGCCATCCATCGCGGCGACGTGATCGTCTTCCGCGACAGCAAGGGCTGGCTGCCGCACCCGAGCGACGCCTCGGCCCCGGTGGTGGAGTGGATGGAGCTGGCCGGTCTCGCCCCGGACGAGAGCGGGGAGAACCTCGTCAAGCGGGTCATCGGCCTCGACGGTGACCGGGTGGAGGCCCGCGGCGGCGTCCTCTACGTCAACGGTGTGCGCCTGCTCGAGCCCTACCTTCCGCCGGGCGTCCGTGCGAGCGCCACGGACTTCGCGGTCACAGTGCCGGACGACCACCTGTGGGTGATGGGCGACAACCGCGACGACTCGGCGGACAGCCGCAGCCACCTCAACGACCCGGGCGGGCCCTTCATCGCCGAGGCCGACGTCGTCGGCAAGGCGTTCGCGATCGTCTGGCCGCTGCGGCGCAGCGGCACGATCGACGCGCCGCCCACGTTCGACCAGGCCTCCCTCGCCCGACCCGACTGACCGCCGCCATGACCCTGCAGGGACCCCTGGCCGTCGAGGCGGCTGCGGCCGCGCTCTGGCGGGGCACCACACGAGGAGCCGGTCTGGTCGCACGGCGCCGGGTCCACCAGCCGCGCGACCTCACCGGGCGGCGCCTGCACTTCGCCGACGGCACCTCGGCCGTGGTCTACCGGGAGACCCGCCTCGAACGTCCTGCGCCGTCCCAGCCCACCGTGCTCGTGGTGGGGTTCCGGCTGCGGCTCGTGCGCGGACACGGCCACGCCGTCGTGCGGCCGGCGAGCGAGCTGACCACGCCCGTGTTCATCGGCTTCCCGGGGTTCGCCACCAAGCTCTGGCTGGCGCACGACGGCCACGGCCGCTACCGGGGCGTCTACGAGTGGGACGGGGCCGGGCCGGCCGAGGACTACGCCCGGACGCTGTGGCGGTTGCTCGCCCTGGTCAGCGTGCCGGGGTCCGTGGGCTACCACGTCCTGCCCGACGTGACCCGGGACGTCGCCCTCGACTTCCCCACCGCGGGTCCCCCCGCGTGGTGGCGGCCGGTGCTCGCTCCGGCGCTGTAGTCAGCGCCAGGTGAACGTCGCCAGCGCTCCCCCGGGCAGGGTGTAGGAGAAGCTGCGGCCGCCGACGCGCACCGCGAACGGGCGCGGGTCGTCGTTCTCGTTGTGCACGACCAGGGCGGTCGAGCCGTCCGGGTTGCGGAAGGCGACGTCCATGACCTGCCCGTTCCAGTCGGTCGAGCCGTAGGAGGTGCTCCCGACCCGCACCGCCCCCGGCCGCACGAACCGGCTGAGGTGACCGATCGTGTAGTACTCCGCGTTCGTCGTCACCGCCCCGTCCGGCGCCACCGTGAGCAGGCCCGAGCAGGTGCCGCAGCCGCCCAGGTGCGGCCCGCCGCTCGGGTCGAGCGCGATGTTCCACGTCACCACCGACTTCGCCCAGTTGCGGGTCGTGCCGATGGTGATGGTGCGGGCGTGCCAGGTCAGCGTGTCCCGGAAGACCTGCGCCGGCGGGTCGCTCGGGCCGTGGGAGCCGGAGCACTCGGTGAACCACACGCCCTTGTCGGGGTGCGCCTCGTGCATCGTCGTCATCGCGCTCGGGTCGCCCGCATAGCAGTGGTATGCCGTGCCGGCCACCCAGCGGGCGGCCGGGCTCGCGAGCACCTCGTAGGGGTAGTCGGTCTCGGGGCTCTCGTCCGGCGGGGTGTGCGCGATGTCGTCGGGGTGGGTGGCCCAGTTGTGGTCATAGGCCAGGATCTTCGTCCGCGGGCTGGCCCGGCGCAGCATCGGGCCGAGGGCCTCGATGACCTTGACCTCCTGGTGGACCGCCATGTCGGTGCCGGGGTAGCCGCTGGGGGTGCGGTTCTGCGGCTCGTTCTGCACGGTCAGGTAGTCGACCGGCACGCCCGCGGCGGCATACGCCCGGACGAAGCGCACGAGGTACTCCGCGTAGGCCCGGTAGTAGCGGGGGTCGTCCTTGAGCCGCCCGCCCACGAGGCTGCCCGTGGTCTTCATCCACGCGGGCGGGCTCCACGGGGTCGCCATCACGGTCAGGTGCGGGTTGAGCGCGCGGGCCCGGCGCAGCAGCGGCAGCACCTGGCGCTCGTCACGGGCGATCGAGAAGTGCCGCAGCCCGAAGTCGGTCTGGCCGGCCGGCACGTCGTCGTAGGTCCAGTGCTCCGCGGCGGCGGTGAAGTCCGAGGAGCCGACCGGCTGGCGCAGGAAGCTGATGCCGATGCCCTCGCGGGGGTCGAACAGGCTGCGCATCGCGGCCTCGCGGCGAGCCGGCGCGAGACCGGTGAGCACCGCGGCCGAGGAGTCGGTGATCGAGGCGCCGAACCCGTCCATCCGCTGCATCCGCGCACTCGGGTCGACGTCGAGGGTGACGCCGTCCGGTGTGGCGTCGGTGAAGGCGACCGGGGCCCGCTGGTGCATCAGCTCGGCGCGGTCGGGAGTGGTGACCCACACCTGCGCCTCACGGGGACCGGTGCCGCCGCTGTGGTCGAGCCCGGCCTGGGCGGTGGGCAGGCCCAGCAGGCTGGTGGCGGCGACCGCGGTGGCGGCGACCGCGGTGGCGGCAACGGCGAGGCGGAACGCGCTCACGAGGTCCTCCGGGCGGTGGTGAGGCCGAAGCCGAACGGGAAGAGCGGGTCGTCGTGCGGGTCGCCGCCCTTGACCGGCTCCTGGGCGACCGTGCGCGGCCAGCTGACCGGGAGCTTCCCGGTGAAGGGGCGCCGGCCGAGCAGGGTGTCGGCCACGCCCTCGCCCTCGCTGCCGGGCAGCCACGCGGCGACGACGGCGTCGGCCTCGCCGAGCTGCTGCGGGTCGAGGACCAGCGGGCGGCCGGACACCACGACCACGACGCACGACGCGGCGGCGGAGCAGACCCGGTCGACGGCGGCCTTGTCGGCGCCGGAGAGCTGCATGTCCTTCACCGGTCGGGGCACCCCGTGGTCGCCGGGGTCGTAGGCCCAGCGGGGCCCGCCGACGTCACCGAAGCCCTCGGCGTACGGCGTCTCCCCCACGACGACCACGCCCACGTCGTCGGGACCGACCGGCGCCGAGGCGTCCTGGCTCCACGTGACGTTGCCCGCGCCGGCGCCCTGTCGCAGGCCGTCGAGGATCGTGGTGCCCGGGATCGTGGCGCCCGAGCCGCCCTGCCAGGTCATCGTCCAGCCGCCGGCCTGGTTGCCGATGTCGTCGGCGTTGCTGCCCGCGACGTAGAGGTGGGCGCCGGGGCGCACCGGCAGGGTGCGGTGGTGGTTCGCGAGCAGCACCTGCGACTCGGCCACCGCCCGCCGGGCCACGGCGCGGTGGGCCGGGCCGCCGATGTCGGGCAGGTCGGTACGGTCGGTGAACGGGTGCTCGAACAGGCCGAGCTCGAACTTGGCGGTGAGGATCCGGGAGACCGCGTCGTCGATGCGGCTGGTCGGCACCCGCCCGGCGTGGACCTCGTCGAGCAGGGTGGTCTCGAAGCTCTGGTAGGCGTTGGGCTCCATCATCATGTCGATGCCGGCGTTGACGCCGGTGCGCACCTGGGTGGGCCAGTCCCCGGGCAGCTGGTGGATGCCCTCCCAGTCGCTGATGACGACACCGTGGAAGCCCATCGCGCCCTTGAGCACCCCGGTCAGCAGCTCGCGGTTACCGTGCATCTTGACCGGGTTGCCCACCCCGTCCTCGGTCCAGTCGACGCTGGAGTAGGAGGGCATGACGCTGCCGGCGTGGTGCTGCCGCACGGCCGGGACGTACTGCTGGAGGGCGTTGCGCCAGAACGACTTCCGGTCGGTGACCGCGACGCCCTGGTCGATCGGGTAGTCCCCGCTGCCGGTGCCGTACCGCGTGTCGCCGTCACCCGCGTAGTGCTTGACCGTAGCCAGCACCCGGTCCCGGTCGCCGAGGTGGCCGGGCGGGCCCTGCAGCCCGTCGATCGCGGTCTCCATCTGCTCGACCAGGCGGGGGTCCTCGCCGAACGACTCGTAGGTACGTCCCCACCGGTCGTCCCGAGCGGCGCACAGGCAGGGTGCGAACGCCCACTGCGGTCCGCTGGAGCGGGTCTCGGAGGCGGTGACGTGCTCGACCTCGCGGACCAGCGCCGGGTCCCGGGTGGCGCCCAGCCCGATGTTGTGGGGGAAGACCGTCGCGCCGAGCATGTTGCCGTCACCGTGCACCGAGTCGATGCCGTAGAGCAGCGGGATGTGCAGCCGGGTCGCGAGCGCCGCGCGCTGGAACCGGTCGACCATGTCCGCCCACGCGGTCGGGGTGTTCGGGGTGGGGGTCGACCCGCCGCCGGACAGGATGCTGCCGAGGTGCCACGTCGTGATCGGCGAGGTGTCGTCGGCCACCTGGTAGCGCTCGGTCTGGGTCATCTGCCCGACCTTCTCCTCCAGCGTCATCCGCGAGAGCAGGTCAGCCACGCGCCGCGGCACCGGCAGGCGGGAGTCCTCGTAAGGGAGGGGGTGCGAGGTCCCGCCCGCCGGCTGGGCCGTGGCCGGTGACGCAGTGCCGACCGCGGTGAGGGAGAGCGCGCTCGCGGCCACGGCGAGCACCACCGTCGTGGCGCGCAGGGAGGTGCGCACCGGTCGTCGTCCTGACATGGGGTCCCCTGTCCCGGGCCCCGGACGGGCCCTGCGTCGAAAGCGCTTTCACGCCTTTCGGAACGGTATGAACCCTTTGCCCCGGTTTCAACGACGGGCGCGTCAGGAGTTGGCAAAGCCCCGGTCACCATCGGTATGCCGCGCGGCCGGCCCGCGCGGCACACCGGGCCTGCAGCGGGCGCGTGACCCGGCGGGTGCGGGGGTACTGGGGTGACCAACAGCGCCCGCACCGCGCGGGCACACCCGTGGAGGTCACCGTGAAGACCGTCGTCATCATCGTCCTGGCTGTCGTGGTCGTCGTCGCCCTGCTGCTGGCGCTGCGACGGGCCACCGCCGCACGCCGCCTGGAGTCCCGACGCGAGGAGGCCGCGCAGCTTCGCGACCAGGCTGCCGAGCACGACCGCCTCGCCCGTGAACGCGAGGCCGGCGCCGCCGAGGCCGAGGCTGCCGCCGCCAAGGCGCGCGCCGAGGCCGCGGAGCGGGCCGCCCAGGCCGACCGCCTCGCTGCCGAGGCCGAGCGCCGCGGCGAGGGCGTGGCGCAGGCCCGCGACCTGCGCGACGAGCACCTGCGCCTCGCTGAGGACCGCGACCCCGACCTGCCCGCGCGCGACAACGGCTACCCGCAGCCCGGCGACGGTCGGGACGACCTCGAGGAGGAGGCCGCGTCCGAGGAGGAGGCCGGCCGGCACCGGACCCGTCCCTGACGCTCGTCGATCCCTACGACAGGTGGCGCCGGGCGGGGCACCCCCGCACCGGCGCCACCCGCCGGTACCGTGACGGCGTGACCGACGCCGCCTCCTCCCCCGCCCGGACGCCCGGGCCGCAGTGCCAGCCGACCATGGGCGGGCTCGCGCCCTGCGACAACTGCGGGGCGCCGATGCGCTGGGAGACCTCGCACCAGCGGTGCGACACCTGCGGGCACATCGTCCCGTGCTGCGAGGGCGTACCACTGGCCTGAGTCCCGGCGGCCCAGTCGGCGAGGCGACCGGCAAAACCCCCTGGATGGGCCCCAGGGGGCATACCGTGACCGCGTGTCGGAGAGCCCAGGTCCCCCAGCGGAGAGTCCCGTCGCGTTCGTCCTCGGCGGTGGCGGCGTCCTTGGTGCCGCCCAGGCGGGCAGCCTGCTCGCCCTGCTCCAGCACGGCATCACCCCCGACCTCGTCGTCGGCACCAGCGTCGGGGCCCTCAACGGCGCCTTCCTCAGCGCCGACCCGACCGTCGAGGGCATCGGTCGCCTGACGGAGGTCTGGCAGGGCATCACCAACAGCGACGTCCTCGGCGGCTCGGTGCTGCGCCGGGCGGCGACACTGGCCCGGCACGGCACCCACCTGCACTCCAACGCCCCGCTGCGGGCGATGGTGGAACGGCACCTTCCCGGAGCGCGCATCGAGGAACTGGCGGTGCCGTTCCAGTGCGTCGCGGCCTGCATCGAGACGGCCGAGGCGCACTGGTTCGACCACGGCCCCCTCGCGGACGCGGTCCTGGCCTCCTCCGCGGTCCCCGGGCTGCTGCCGCCAGTGCGCGTCGGCGACCGGCACTTCATCGACGGCGGCATCGTGCAGAGCGTGCCCGTCGCCCGGGCCGTGGCCCTGGGTGCCCGCACGGTCTACGTCCTGCACGTCGGCCGGATCGAACGACCGCTCAACGTGCCCCGCCGCCCCTGGGAGGTGGGCCTCGTCGCGTTCGAGGTCGCCCGCCGACACCAGTTCGTCTCGACCATGGCCTCGCTGCCCGACGGCGTGCGGGTGCACGTCCTGCCCAGCGGCGACGACCGCGCGCCGCTGGTCTCGGTGCGCTACCGCAGCACCTCGGGGGTGGCCGGGCGTATCGACCGGGCCCGCGAGGCGGCCGCGGGTTACCTGCGGACCGCAGTGGTCGGGGAGGGCTGAGGGGTGCCGCCACGCTGGCTCCGCCGGGCGCTGCTCCCGCTGACGACCCTCCTCGTGGTCGCCGTGCTGGCCCTCCTGCTCCTGGTCGCCGGGGTCGCCGCTGTGCTCCGGCCGCTGACCCCACGCCACCGGGTGCTGAGAGCGGCCCGGTTCGGCGCGGCATACCTCGTGGTGGACCTGCGCATCCTGTTCTCCTGCCTGCGGTTGTGGCTGCAGGCGCCGGTCGCGGCGCGGCGCGACGCGGCCGGCTGGGCCGACGCCCACTGGGCGCTGCTCGAGTCAGCGTTGCGGGACGCTCTCCGGGCCGGCGAGCGGCACTTCGGGTTCCGGGTCGTGGTCGACGAACCGGCCAGGCGCGACGTCGCCACTGTCCCCGTTGATGAACCCCTGCTGGTGCTGGCGCGGCATGCCGGCCCCGGGGACTCCTTCGCCATCGCGCACCTGCTGATGACGGAGTACCACCGCCGCCCGCGCATCGTGCTGAAGGACAAGCTGCAGCTGGACCCCGCGCTGGACGTCCTGCTCAACCGGCTCTCGTGCTGCTTCATCCCCTCGCGCAGCGGCGCCGGGGAGGACCTCCCCGCACGTCTGGGCCGGCTCGCCGCGGACCTGGCCGGGCCCGAGGCGCTCCTGATCTTCCCCGAGGGCGGCAACTGGACCCCACGGCGACGTCGCCGCGCGATCCGGCGACTGCGTCGGCGCGGCCACGTCGCCGAGGCAGCCCGGGCCAGGCGGATGGAGCACGTCATGCCGCCGCGCCCGGCGGGGGTCCTGGCCTGCCTGGACGCCCGCCCGGACATGGACGTCATCGTCGCCGCCCACGCCGGCCTGGACCGGCTCGTCAGCCCCTCGCAGGTCTGGCGGGCGCTCCCCCTCGTGGTGCCCATGCGGTTGCGGTGGTGGCACGTCCCGTCCACCGCCGTTCCGCGCGACGAGGACGCGCGGACCCGGTGGCTCATCGACGAATGGGCCAAGGTGGACGCCTGGGTCGAGGCGCGACCCGACGGGAGCGTCGTCGACCCCTCCACCGGCGCCGGCCTGCCGACGACCGGGAGCGCCGGCCCGGGTGACGTCGCCGGCGAGCTCGTCTGAGTCGGACACAGCTCAGGTTGGTGCGACCCGGCCGAGCGCCGGGGCGGCCTGGCCGGACCGCCAGTGCGCCGGGGCCGCCCCGAAGGCGCGCTTGAACGCCCGGCTGAAGGCCTCCTCGGACCGGTAGCCGACCCGGCCGGCGACCTCGGCGACCCCCAGCCCGGTCGTGCGGAGCAGACCCGAGGCCAGGTTCAGCCGCCACTGGGTGAGGTACCTGATCGGCGGGTGGCCCAGCAGCTGGTGGAAGCGGTCCAGCAGGACCGTCCGCGAGACCGCCACGGAGCGGGACAGCTCACCCACGGACCAGTCGCGGGCCGGGTCCGCGTGGAGCAGCGACAGCGCCCGGCCCACGACCGGGTCGCGCAGGGCGGCCAGCCAGCCGGTCAGCTCCGCCTGCCGCTGCTCGTGCAGGTAGAGCCGCAGCACCTCGGAGAAGAGCAGCTCCGGCAGCCGGCGATCCGCGCCGGAGCCGCCCCCTGACGGTTGCGCCGAGGCCAGCGCGAAGTCGATGCTCGCGCGCACCCAGTCCGCGGCGGGCCCCGGTGGCGGGTGGACGACGAACAGCGGCGGGAGGGCGCGCAGCACCGGGTCGAACAGGACCGCGTCCCCGCGCAGGTAGCCGCAGACGACCTGCGTGCGCTCCCCGGTGCCGCCGTGCTCGATCCGGGGGAACTCGGTCCACGGGATGGGCGGCAGCAGCGTGGTGATCGGCACGGGGTCGGCGGCCTCGCGGGAGCCCCAGGCGTTCCTGTCGCCGTAGGGCATCACCACGACGTCCCCGGCCGAGACCTCGCGCGCCGCCCCGTCCCCCACCGAGATCCAGCAGCTGCCCTCGGCGATGACGTGGAACATCACCAGGCTCCCGGGGCCGGGCGGGAGCGCCCCGGTCAGCTCGGCCGCGGGCGGGGAGGTGTAGGCCCACGGCGCCCGGAAGTCGGAGCGGAAGAAGATCGCGCCGTTGAGCCGGACGAGGTCGAGCACCTGGCGCACGACGTCGAACGGGTCGCCCGCGGCAGCCGCCGGGGGCAGATCCGGACTCCCGGTCACCGGCGGCGGCGTCCGGGTCATGGGCCTGGCCATCCCATCTCCCGATAGTAGGAGACAGGCCGCCAGCCCGGCGGACCGCGGCGGGGCACTCGCACTCCCCCACCGCCGTGCCCCACGAGAAGGAACCACCGCATGGCACTGTTTCTGGACATCCACACCATCGAGGGCGTCACGGCCGAGGCTGCCGCCCAGGCCCACGCGGCCGACCTGCGCACGCAGGACCGGTACGGCGTGAGCTACCAGCGGTACTGGGTCGACGAGGACAAGGGCCAGGTCTTCTGCCTGGTCGAGGCCCCGAACGCCGACGCCGCCCGCGCCGTGCACCACGAGGCGCACGGCCTGGTCGCCGAGGCGATCCACCCGGTCATCGAGGGCGCCTGACCCGGTGGACCCCCACCGGAGCGCCGGGCACGGACCGCCTGCCCCGCCGTTTCGACGCGACGACGGCCCGGACCTCATGGTCCGGGCCGTCGTCGTCCGCGGTATGCCGGGTGGCTGCCCGGCTACTGCCGCGCCGTCAGCGCGTCCGTCAGGAGCGTGACGAGCGCCTCGAGCTGCACGTCGGCCGAGGACGAGACCTCCTCGTCCGACCCGTCGAGCGCGCGGGCGGCGAGGCCGGCCTTGCTGTCGATGAGCTGGGCGATCCGGGGGTCGATGGTCTGAGCGGCGATGATCCGCCAGGCCGTGACCGGGTCGCCCTGCCCGATGCGGTGCACCCGGTCGATCGCCTGCGTCTGCTCCGCCGCGGTCCAGGACAGCTCGGCGAGCACGACGTTGGAGGCGACCTGCAGGTTGAGGCCCACCCCCGCCGCGGTCAGCGAGCAGACCACGACGGCGACGTCGGGGTCCTGCACGAACGCGTCGATGTTGGCCTGCCGCGCCTTGGCGGACTGCTCGCCGCGGATCGAGGCGTAGCGCAGACCCCGCTTGGCGAAGGTCTCCTCGGCGGCGTCCATGACGTCGATGTGCTTGGCGAAGAAGACGACCTTGCCGACGCTGCGTGCCAGCTGCGCGGCGTAGTCGGCCGCCAGCCCGGCCTTGGCCTGGCCGATGCGGCGCATGACGCCGAAGACGTTCTCCCCGGTCTTGGCCGAGCCGGACTCCTCGCGCTCCCAGCCCGCGACCCGGCGTACGAGGTCGTGGTCGATGCCCTCGACGACGGCACCGGAGGTGCGGGCGGCGAGGGCACTGTCGTAGCGCGCCACCAGGCGGCGGGCGAGCTCCTGCTCGGCGGCGCGGATCGAGCGGCCGGCCTCGTCGTCGAGCTCGACCGGCAGGTCGGCGATGCGGCGCGCCGGGATGTCGGCAGCCACGTCGACCTTGCGCCGGCGGACGATGCCGAGGTCGATCACGCTGGCCCGGGCCGCGGGGTAGAACGCGGGGTCGGCCGGCGACCAGCCGTTCTCCTCCAGCGCGGCCATGAGCCGGGGCCGGGGCTTCTTGTCGTCGATCCAGCCGAGGAACTGCCAGATCGCCTTGAAGTCCTCGATGTCGTTGATCAGCGGGGTGCCGGTCAGGGCCATGAGCAGGGGGTTCAGCGCGCGGGCGCGGATGCGCTCGGAGAGCTGGAGCACGTGCTGCGAGCGCTGCGAGGTCTTGTTCTTGATGAAGTGGGCCTCGTCGACCACCATGCCGCGGAAGCCGAGGTCACCCAGCCACCCGACGTGGCGGTCGAGGACCTCGTAGTTGACCACGACGATGTCGGCGAAGCCGTCGATGGTCTCGCCGTCACCGTGGATCACCGTGGCGGGGTGTCCCGGGGTCCACATCTCGGCCTCACGGGCCCAGTTGGCCTTGACGACGTTGGGCACGACGACGAGCAGCGGGAAGGCGTCCGCGGCCTGGGCCGCGAGCAGCGCCTGGGCGGTCTTGCCCAGACCGGGCTCGTCGGCCAGCAGGAAGGTCCGGTGGCCGGCCGCGGCGGCCGCGACCAGCTCGGCCTGGTGGTGCATGAGCTCCAGGCCGTGCGGCGCCTTCAGCGAGGTCGGCGCGGGCAGGTCCATGCACGAGGAGTCCCCGCCCTCCTCGAAGGAGCGGAACAGCGGCCCGAGCAGCTCCCAGGTGGAGAGGCGACCGGTCACCCGCTGGTGCTGGACCGCGGCGGCGGAGAAGTCCGGGGCGAGGAAGGGGTTGGCCAGCTGGCGGGAGATGACCGACTGCGGCACCACCTGTCGCTTGGCCGGGGCCGCGGCCGGCTCGGCCTCGGTGGCGGGGGGCTCCTCGGCGACCGGCTCGATACCGGCATCCAGCAGCATCTCCCGGCGCAGCGACGTGGCCGCGTCGGAGATGACCGCGTCCTCGGCCAGCAGGGACAGCAGCGAGGTGTCCCGCGCGGTGGTCTTGGCCAGGATCGTGGCGATGCCGTCGAGGCGCTTGAGCTGCTCGGTGCGCTGGGACTCGCTGATCGTCCCGTCACCCTTGAGCCGGGCCCGCTCCTCGCGGACGAGCAGGGCGACGACCTGGAACTTCGTCCGGGCCGACGGGCCGACCCGACCGCGCTGGGCCCGGGCCTCGACCTCGCGGACCGCGCGGGCCATCACCGGGATCAGGCCGGCCTCGCCCAGGTCGCGGGCACGCCGCTGCCGCTGGTTGCGCGGGGCCGTCCGGGTGGCACCGGACTGGTGACGGGCTGGTCGAGCCAAGTAACTGCTCTCCTCTGAGATGGCGACGGCAAGGGCGAGGCGGCGGCGAGGCCACCCCTGGACACGGCAGCTCACCGGCCGGGGACGACGGCCGATCGGGCCGGGAGGCCTGAGCGGCCCCGCGACGCGGCCCGGCTCCTGGACCTGCGAGAGATCGACGTGCCCGCCCCAGACGGCCCGCCCACGGTGTGGAACCTCCCACCGGCCAGAGACCGCCGACTGCCGAGCTGTGGTCGTCCAGGAGGTGGTGCGGCACCGAGACCGGTACCGCTCCGATGATAACGCCCGCCACCGGGCTGCCGCGACGGCGGCACTCCGGTGGCGGGCGCGGGTCCGTCAGGAGAGGAAACCCTCGAGCGATCGGCGGATCCCTGCCGCGTCCAGCCCGTGCGCCGCCTGGTGCTCGGACGGCGTCCCGTAGCGACGCAGCTCGGTGCGCCCGACGCCGAGCGCGAGCACCCGGTGGGGCAGGTCCGTCAGCGCCTCCGACACCACCCGGGTCGACGTGCCGGCGAGGTACGGCTCCACCAGCACGACGTCGGGCGCGTCCAGCGAGCGGCGCAGCCCGGCTCGGTCGAACGGTCGCACGGTGCTGGCGTAGAGCACGCTCACGTCCAGCCCGGCGGTGGCCTCCAGCACGGGGTCGAGCACCGGCCCGACCGCGACGACGGTGGCGCGGGACCCGTGCCGGATCGGGAGGAACGCCCCGGGGCGCACCGGGTGGGCCCGGGAGTTCTGTGCCTCCGTGACCCGGATGTAGTCGCGCCCCGACCCGGC
Source organism: Oryzihumus leptocrescens (assembly GCF_006716205.1). Taxonomy (GTDB): domain Bacteria; phylum Actinomycetota; class Actinomycetes; order Actinomycetales; family Dermatophilaceae; genus Oryzihumus; species Oryzihumus leptocrescens. Next base: position 2,973,071 of record NZ_VFOQ01000001.1, read on the forward strand.
CACCGCCTGCCGCAACGCGTCGGCGACCTCGTCGGCGTGCCCGGGCACGTGGATCCGCCAGTCCGGGAGGGTGTCCATCAGGGCGACGTCGCCGGGCGCCTGGTGGGTGCGCCCGCCTGCGGAGATGTCGTACGAGCCGCCCGAGGACACGAGCACCCCGCCGACGTCCTGGTGGTTGAAGCCGAGCTTGACCTGCTCGAACGCGCGCTCGACCAGGAACGACGCGAACGTGTGGGCGATCGGGCGAAGGCCCGCGAGCGCCATACCGGCCGCGGCGCTGACGAGGAGCTGCTCGCGGATCCCGACGTTGACGATGCGGTCGGGCAGACGGTGCTCGGCCTCGGCGAAGTACTGCCCGGAGATCTCGGCGTAGAGCAGGGCCGTGTCCGCGCGGGACTCGACGAGCTCCACGGCGGTGCGGGCGAAGGTGACCCGGGTGTCGCTCATGACCACTTCTCCTCGACCTCGGCGATGACGACGGACGGACCGGCGCCGCGGGTGAGCAGCGCCTGTTCGATCCGGTCGTGGTCGCGGCCGTCGACCACCGTGGTCTCCCACCCCTCCACGCAGAAACGCCGGGACAGGTGCCCCCGCTCGCGGTACGACGCCGAGGCGTTGTCGACCACGACGAGCGTGAGGTTGGTGAGCCCGCGCGCGACGGCGAGCTCGATCGCCTCCTGGTTGCTGCCCTCGTCGAGCTCGGCGTCGCCGACCAGCACGTAGACGTGGGCGTCGCGGCCCTGCGCCCGCAGCCCCAGGGCGACGCCCACGGCGATCGGAAGGCCGTGCCCCAGCGAGCCGCTGGACAGCTCGACGCCGGGGACGAGGACCCGGTCGGGGTGGTGGCCCAACGCCGAGTCGAACGAGCCCCAGCCGGGCAGCCAGGACTCGGGGAAGAAGCCCCTGGCCGCCAGCGTGGCGTAGTACGCCATCGGACCGTGCCCCTTGGACAGGAGGAACCGGTCGCGGTCGGGGTCGTCGGGGCGTGCCGGGTCGACGCGCAGGACGCGTTCGTAGAGCACCCAGACGACGTCAAGGGTGGAGGTGGCGGCGTTGCTGTGCTTCTCATCCCCCGTCATGAGGGACATGAGCCGGGGGAGGTCGGCGTACCCGAGGTCCCGGTCGGTCGCGGTCGTGGTCATGCAGGGAGCATCTGATGTGAAGTTGACTTGACGTCAAACGGTGGCCCTATGGCGTCGCCGGTTCGCACCGGTCAGCGGCCGAGGAGTCACCCGGGGCAGCGAGGGCCAGCACCGGCGCGATGTCGAACCGGCGGGTGCCTCCGCGGGCGCTGGAGTAGGTGATGGACAGTCCCGCAGCGCACGCGGTGTCAGCCGGCCCGGCGGGCCGACGCACCTGCACCAAGAGCTCGGTGGGCTCGGCGGCGGCGCCGCAGCGGGTGGCCACGGCATGCCGGTCGGGGTCGAAACCGTTGGACCTCAGGCCGCCCGGCCCGGCGCCGAAGAAGTCCGGATGGCTGCTGCTGCGTGTCGCGGTGGCGAAGCCGGTCACCCTGAAGCCGTTGACCGGGCGGGTGGGGCGCACCGCGAGGATCTGGACGGGGGCATCTCCGTCGACGCAGAGGTTGACCCCGCCGAACACGTAGTCCGTGTCCGCCCTAGTGGCGTTCAGGGCGGCCCCGAAGCTGATGGTGTCGGTCCCCCCGGCACCGAGCAGCGCGGGCCCGTGGGTGGCAACCCGTATGCCGAGGACGGCAGCCGCGATGCCGACCACGGCAACCCCGACCAGCAGTCCGCGGCGGCGCCGCCCGGCGCCGGGCGCGCTCGGCTCAGGACCCATGCGGCCCGACCTCCCGCACCTGGCCGACGACGCCGGTCGATCCGGCGAGCAGCAGCGCCGCGGCGGGCAGGACATACACACCCACGAAGATGGTGACGAGCTCCGCGCCGGCCAGCAGGAACAGCGTCGCGCTCGCGACGACCGCTGCCACTGCCAGCCTGCGGCTGTGCCGTCGCCGGGCCAGCAGCGCCAGCACGGTTGCCGCCACGGCGAGGACCAGCGCGACCAGGCACATCGCGAGCGGGGTGCGGCTCATCGGCCCACCCCCGCAGCCCGTCCCCCGGGCGCCCCCACACCGGTCATGGACAGGACTGTGCCAGAGGTGTGCCGGGTGGCGCCGGAACTTCCGCCCCACTCCCCCACCGCCGTACCGTGAAGCCGGCGCACGGCGCGAGGTCGCTGCCCGCGTGAGACGAGAGGGAGCGTGCCGTGGAGGACGGACCGCGGGTCGCGAGCCCGGAGGATGCCGGCACGGTGACCGGGCTGGTGGTCGGCGCCTTCTTCGACGACCCGACCTGGTCGTGGGCCTTCCCGGACCCGCGTGCCCGCAGGGAGCAGCATCGAGCGTTCTGGGGCCTGTTCGTCGAGGGAGCCCTGCGTCATGACTGGGTGTGGCTGGCCGCGGGCGACGTCGCGACGAGCATCTGGATCCCGCCAGGGCGCAGCGACATGTCCGAGGAGCAGGAAGCGAGGATGGAGGCGCTCCTGCCCGACATCCTCGGCCCGGGTGCGGACCGGGTGTCCGAGGCGCTCGAGCTCTTCGAGGCCGCGCACCCGCGGGACGAGCCGCACTACTACCTCAGCCTGCTCGCGACCGACCCGGCGCAGCGCGGGCACGGCTACGGCCTGGCCCTGCTCGCCGACAACCTGCGCGTCATCGACGCCGAGGGCGCCAGCGCCTACCTCGAGGCGAGCAACCCCGCGAACGTGGCCCTGTACGAGCGGTACGGGTTCGCACAGGTGGGCGCGTTCGACCTCCCCGACGGCGGCCCGACCGTCCACACCATGTGGCGCTCACCCCGCCACGCACGGTAACTCGGTCGCGCCCTGGTCAGGAGGAGAAGCGACTCGCCCCGTGGCCTGGCCCTTCGTGCCGCACCTCGCTCCCACCCGTTTCTGTTGACGTCGAGAGACGCCGACGCGGACACTTCCCACAGGGACGCTGCGCGTCCCGAGCCGGGGGTGGTCCGATGAGCGCGAACACGGTGATCGCAGTCTTCATGATCGGCGTGTTCGCGCTCGCGTCCCTGGGGATCGTCACCGGGCTGGTCGTGGTCGCAGTCCACCGGCTCCGGGGCCGTCGCGACGAGGACTGGCAGGAGGATCCCCCACCCGGGACGTTCCGGGTGCGCCCCGGTGACTGGCCCTGGGGCGGGTTCTGACGCTCTACGCCATCACGGGCTCGGGGCGCCGAGCCCTGGAGCGCCGCACCGGGGACTGGCGCCGGGTTCGCGACTCTGTCGACCATCTTCTGGGGGAGGAACCGTGATGAGCACACCCAGCGCTGAAGACCTGGTTCTGGACTACCTGAGCCGGCTGGAGGCCGCCGCCAGCCACCTTCCACCCGAGCGACGGGTCGAGCTCGTCGAGGAGATTCGCTCGCACATCGACGCCGCGCGAGAAAGCGGTGAGGCTCGTGACCCAGCCGCGGTGCGGAACCTGCTCGACCGGCTGGGCTCACCCGAGGAGATCGCGGCCGCGGCCGCACCGGACCGCCGTCGGGGCGAGGTGCGACCGGGACTGCTGCACGAGTATGCGACGGTGGCCACCCTCCTCCTGGGGTCCATCCTGCTGCCGGTCATCGGGTGGCTCTGCGGTGTCGCGCTGCTGTGGACGTCGCGCCAGTGGACCACCCGCGAGAAGCTCCTGGGCACGCTCGTGGTGCCCGGTGGCCCCGGAGGGGTCTGGCTCGCCTCTGCCCTGCCCACGCAGAACTGCTCCGAGAGCTCGGGAGGCAGCCCATCCGGTCCGGAGACCATCACGCGGGCGTGCTCGGGGTTCGCCTTCCCGCCGCTCGTGGGCATCCCCCTGGCGATCGTGACCCTGGTTGCTTCCTTCGTCGTCCCCGCCGTGCTCCTCAGTCGCGCACGCAAACGTGCGGGGCGCACCCCTCGGCTGGACACCTCAGGCGCCTCGGCACCCAGCTGATCCGAGGGCGGTCGCCACGGCCGGAGCGCCGAGGCGCGCGCTGGGCCTGGCCTCCGCGCAACGGGCGTCAGACGTCGGGCTCGCGTCTGCGTCGTGGCAGGAGGTCCAGCCGGCAGGCGCCCGGCTCGGAGAAGGGGCGCAGCGCTGCGCCCCCGGCGTCGGCGCCGAGCTCCTCCAGCGCGGCACGCACCAGCCCGAGGTGCACGTTGCACACGACCTCCGGGTGCTCGTGCGCAGCCTCCAGCAGGGGGCAGCGGCGCAGCCTGACCACCCCGGCGCGGGCGTCGGCGTCGGGTTCGAAGCCGAGCTCGTCGAGCATGGCCACGACCTGCCGCCGCGCGGCGGTCGCGTTCGGCGCGGGTTCCCGACCGGACGCCAACGCCAGCTGGTGGCCCCACGCGGAGCCGGCCTCGAGCGACTCCTCGGCGGGGTTGGCGCTGCTGCGGGCCAGGTGAGCCGCGAGCGTTGCCGCGAGACCGGCATACTCGCGGGCCACGACGACGGCGTCGTCCGCCACGTCCTCGAGGTCCACCACCGCGTAGAGCCAGGCGGGGCGGCCCCGGCCGTCGGGTTCTGCCGCGACACGGGTGGCGTAGCCGTCGGCGACGAGGACGTCCAGGTGCTCGCGCACGGTGTTGGGGTGCTGGCGCGTGACCGCCGCCAGCGCAGCCACGCGGCACGGCTCGGGCTGGTCCGCCAGACGCTGCAGCACCGCGGCGCGCGCACGTGTCAGCGGAGGCCGTCGCCGGCGAGGGCGCGCCGGCAGCGGTCCCTTCGGCGGGGCGTCGCCGCTGGTCAGCGGCGCCAACCCAGGAGCCAGGCGACTGAGCGTATTTTTCACGGACTTCAGTCTAATAAAATGTGATGTGTCAGATTCCTGCGCCCCTCGTGGAGTTGCTTCGCCATGCTTTCTGCCGAGTCCACCGCCGTCGTCAAGGCCACCGCCGCCGTCGTCGCCCAGCACGCGGTGGAGATCACCTCCCGCTTCTACCCGGCGATGTTCGAGGCGCATCCGGAGCTGCTGCACGTGTTCAACCAGGGCAACCAGGCCAACGGCGACCAGCGCCGCGCCCTGGCCGCCTCGGTCGTCGCCTACGCCACGCAGCTCGTCGACCCCGATGCCCCGTCGTTCGCCCCCGTCATGGAGCGGATCGCCCACAAGCACGTGTCGCTCGGCATCCGGCCGGATCAGTACACGATCGTCGGCCGCTACCTGATGGGCGCGATCGGGGAGGTGCTGGGCGACGCGGTCACGCCGGAGGTCGCCCGGGCATGGGACGAGGTCTACTGGCTCTTTGCGACCCAGCTCATCGCCGAAGAGGCCCGGCTCTACACCCGAGCCGGCGTGGACCCGGCGCATCCGTGGCGCCCGTTCGTCGTCGCCGAGCGGATCGAGGAGGCCACCGACATCGTCACCCTGGTGCTGCGCCCCGTCGACGACGAGCCGGTCCCGGCGCACCAGCCGGGTCAGTACGTCTCGGTCGCGGTCGACCTGCCGGACGGCTCACGCCAGCCGCGGCAGTACACCGTCTCCAGCGGACCCCGACCGGACACGCTGCAGATCACCGTGCGTCGGCAGCGCGGCACCGGCGGCGCCCCCGACGGCCTCGTCTCCACGTTCCTGCACGAGGTGGTGCGGCCCGGGCACGTGGTCGACGTCGGCACCCCCTCGGGTGACGTGGTGCTGGAGGACGGCACCGAGCCGCTGCTGCTCATCAGCGCCGGGGTCGGCATCACCCCCGTCGCGGCCATCCTCGAGGAGATCTCGGAGCGCCAGCCCGGCCGTCCGGTCACCGTGGCCCACGCCGACCGGTCGGCCGCCCACCACCCGCTGTACTCCGCCGTGACCTCGGCCGCCTCGACCCTGGAACGGTTCACCGTGCACACCTGGTACGAGCAGGTCGACGAGCGGGGCGCCGGGCGCGCGGCCCACGAGGGGCTGATGGACCTGCGCCACGTCTGCGTCCCCACCGACGCCAAGGTCTTCATGTGCGGGCCGCTGCCGTTCATGCGCGACGCCCGGGCGGCGCTGATCCGCCGCGGCGTGCCGTCGACCAACATCCGCTACGAGGTCTTCGGACCCGACCTGTGGGCCGGCGCCCCCGACGCCGCCTGACCCAGACCCCGGCGGCGCGCCGCTCTCCCAGGCAGCGCGCCGCTGGGTTCCAACCCGGCCGGTATGCCGGGCACGCCGGTGCGTGCCCGGCATACCGGCGGCCGCGACCCGTGACCGGCGACGTCCGCGGCCACGTCGCCGACGGGCCAAAGGCCCTTCCACCCGACTCCCCCAGGGCCGAGCCTGAAGACGCTGCGCGAGGCCGTCCGCAGCCAGTCCCGCAGGGCCACCGGGGAGGTCGCCATGTCGCAGGTGAAGGTCGCTTCGGCGCGCTCGACACCGCGCGCCGATCGGCTCACCAAGGGCCTCCTGGCCTGCGGCGTGCTGTACGCGGTCACCTACGTCGCGGGGAACGACCTCATCGCCGCCGCGATGACCCGGGGGTACACCCGGATGGACCAGGCGGTGAGCGAGCTGTCCGCCACGGGGGCGGTCGCGCGGCCCTTCCTCGTCGGCATGAACGCGATCTGGATGCCGGCCATGGTCGCCTTCGGTGTCGGGGTCTGGCGCGCCGCGCGCGGCAACCGCTGGCTGCGGGTCACTGGCGCCCTGCTGATGGCGTTCGGCGTGACCAGCCTGTTGTGGCTTCCGTTCCCCATGACCGCTCGGCGGGACGTCGTCGTCGGGGCTGCCATGGCGACCAACGACCTCGGCCACATCGGCATGACAGCCCTGACGGGCGTGTTCGTCCTCGCCGAGATCGCGTCCTCCGCCGTCGGCCTCGGGTGGGGGTTCCGCATCTACTGCGCGGCGACCGTGGCGGTGATCCTCCTGTTCGGTGCGTTGACCGGCGCGCAGGCCGCGCACGTCGCCCAGGGCCTCCCGACCCCGCTGATGGGCTTCTACGAACGGGTCAACATCGGGGCGTGGCTGCTCTGGATGGCCGTCCTGGCCGTGGTCCTGTGGCGGAGGCTGGACGCCCGTGGTTCACGCCGCGTCGGCCAGCAGCTCGCTGACGGCCGCGTGTGACCAGGCCCCTCGGGCCCCGCGCAGCTGGCTCAGGTAGGCACTTACCTCCGCGGGTTCCCAGTCGTGCGCCTCCTGGAGCCCGCGCGCCAGCAGCCGCAGGTAGGGCCCCGCCGGAGCGTTGGGGTCTGCGGCGTCCGCCGGCCCGGGCGCGGTGAACGTGAGCAGGGGTATGCCGTCGAGGTCGCCGAGGTGCAGGAGGGTCTCGTACCAGCCGGGACCGAGCTGGTCGCGGCCGGTGGCCAGGGCCCGGGTCAGGTCCGGGTCGCGGCCCGGGGTCCGTCGCATCTCCTGGGCAGCGATGTCACTGAACTGCCCCAGCGAGACGAGATGGGCGCGCGCTGCGGTCACCCCCGGCGCGTTCGGGTCGAAGAACGCGATGCCCCCACCCCACAGGGACGAGCTGCGCGCGAAGTACACCTCGCCCGGGATGCTGATGCCCTGGGCTGCCCGTGGCCGTCGCGGGTCGCGCGCACCGGGGTGTGGACGGCGTGCGCCGGGTGGGGTGCCGCCGGTCAGGTAGTAGCGCAGCCGCGAGGCGGCCATGTTCGAGCCGTAGCTGGCGTACCAGACGAGCTCTGTGGAGCAAGGCATTCGTTCGACCATGCCTCAGTGCGGCTGAGGTGGCAAACCGCATGCTCAGCTCCCGACAGGGCTCCACCGCGACGTCCGCGCGGTGGAGCCCTGGTTGAGGACGCGGCGAGGTGCGTCTGCCGCGACCGAGCCGTCGTGGACAGAGGGGTCGGCTCCACGCCCCCTGCGTCATCCTTCGGGAGAGGACTTCTCCAGGGCCGGCCCGCGATACACGTAGGAGATCGCGTTGGTGGCCGCGAAGATCGGCGGCCAGTGGTCATCTGTCCTGCTGACCAGCGTGGGGCCTCCGCTCCCGGACCCGTAGCGGTCCCCGCCGCCTGGATGCACCGCGGCAGTCGTCGCCATGGGCATCCCCCCTGCTCGCGAGTCGGGGCCGGTCGGTTGCACCTCGGAGGTCGATGGGGCCACTGGTGCCGGCCTGCCTGCTCCGGGATGACCCTGCGCCATCGCGGCGAGCTGGTCCAGCTCTTCGTTGAGGACGTCGAGGACGGACTTGAGCTGTGCATGGGCCACGCGGGCGTAGGTGCGCACGTACAGGAGCTTTTCGGAGTCGAGAGATCCCCCCTCCCCGCCAGCCTGGACGACACCGCCGCCCGTTTCCCTGGCCGAGGAGTGCTCCTGCGCGGCGGACTGGGCGCGCAGCAGGATCTGGCGGTACTGCTCCCGCGCCGACTCCTCCAGGTCCCGCGCGTAGGACTGCGCCTCGGCGACGGCCTCGTCTGCGGCCCGCTGCGCCTTGGCCAGGAGCTCGACCGCTCGCAGGCTCACCTCCTGGACGTTCTCCTCCCGTCCGTTGACGGCGTCCTGCTCGACTGCATTCACAACTGCCCTCCGATGCTGTGGGCCATGGCGGCGGGAGCCGCTCCGGCCGGCGGTTCTGAGGTGATGCCGAATTCCTCGAAGGCGATGGATCGGGGTGGCCGCTGGCCACTGGCCGACGCAGACGCCGTGTGCAGGACCATGGACGGCGACCCACAGACGAGTGCGCTGTAGGGGCCGCGCATGGTCACCGACGACGCCACATCGCCGACAAGGCCGCGCCGGCCCGGGTAGGTCGGGTCATCGGACGCGACTTGCGTGTGGGTGAACCCGGGGTATGCCGCGAGCTGGTCCAGGCGCGACCCGGCGTAGAGGTTCCAGGGGTACCGAGCCCCGTGGACCAGGTGCACCCGCCGGGCGGTCTGACCGTTCTGCCACCCCTGCTCGACCTCGTCCAGCAACGCCAGGAAGGGCGCGATGCCGGTCCCCCCGGCGACCATCAGGAGGTCCTCGTCCGCCAGCGGGTCGACGGCGAGGGCGGTTCCGACAGGTGCACCGATCCGCATGACGTCGCCGCGTCTGGCCTTCTTGACGAAGGGGGTGCTGACCAGACCGCCCGCGACCAGGCCGACGTGGAACTCGATCCCACCGTCGGGGCGAGGGGCGTTCGCGGGGGTGAAGTACCGCCACACCTCGGGGCGTGGGGGATCGTGACGGCCATCGACTGCCCGGGACGGTACGGCACCGGACTGTCCGGGAGCACCCGCACGACGGCAATCTCCCGGCTCACCCGGGCGACCTCGGTGATCTCCGCGTCCCACCACGCCGGCTGCGTGTCCTCGGACTCCTCGGCGGCCGCCACCATGGCCGCCGCGACCACGCCGTAGGCGTCGGCCCAGTCTCGAGCCACGTCCGCTGTCCACTCCTCACCGAGGAAGTGCTTCAAGGTCCAGAGCAGTGACCCTCCGACCGCGTCGTAGTGCTCGGCGATGACCCCGAACCTGCGGTGGTCGCGGCCGAGCTGCTCGACGTAGGGGACGATCTCGCCGAGCTCGTCGACGTTGCTGACCACGCGTCCGAGGGCGCCGACGAGGCGGTCCCGCTGAGCCTCCATGGCCAGCGGAAACATCTCCCGCAGCTCCGGATGGCTCACGAACAGATGGGCGTAGAAGTAGAGGGCGACGTCGTCACCGTGCTGGGTGACGGCCCTCCAGGTGGACTTGAGCCGCTGTGTGTCCATGGCTCAGGACTGCAGCGTCACGATGGAAGCGCGCGCCTGGCCCAGCGCCGTCCCGACCCGGTCCCGAATGTCCCGTGGCACGCCGGCGTCCACGAGGCAGGCCATCAGGTGGCTGCCCACGCGGTCGTAGTCGGCGTGGCTGATGTTCAGCGGCGCGTGCGCCTCGTCCAGCGCACGCCCGTCGTAGCGGTCCGGCCCGCCGAGGATGCTCGTGATCATCAGCGCCTGGTGCCGCTTCAGGACAGGCAGGGACACGTCCTTGAAGTAGTGGCTGACCTCGTCGTCCGCGGTCAGTCGCCGGTAGAACTCCTCGACAACAGTGCCCACGGCGGCCCCGCCGCCGATCCGGTCGTAGTCAGTGGTCATCCGACCCTCCAGTTTCAGGTGCCAGAAACGGACAATCCCGGCAATGGCGGAGGACTGTAACGAACGTTCCCACGTCGGACGTGACCAGGGTCACCTCACCCCTCACGTAACTCCTGGCACATGCGTCTCGTTGATGAGCCTTCGCCTGCCAAGTGGCGCCAGCGGGGCGGAGGACTAGCATCGCGTTCCGCCGGTGACGGGTGTGACGCGTGGGACCTGTCTGCGACACCCACCGGCCAGCCACGACGCGAGGTTTCCCAGAGGAGTTCATGCTCGGCACCCGGTTTGAGCAGGTCCTGAGCCGCGCCCAGAGGGGCGACGCGCAGGCCTTCGCCGAACTGTGGCGCGATGCGAACCCGATGTTGTTGCGCTACCTGCGGGTGACCGCCGGTGACCTCGCGGAGGACATCGCCTCCCACGCCTGGCTCAAGGTGATCGAAGCCCTTGGTTCCTTCACGGGTGACGAACCCGGCTTTCGGCGATGGCTGGTCACCATCGCACGAAACCATCACCTGGATCAGGCACGCCGGGCCGGCCGGCGCCCGGAGCGGCTCTTCGCCGAGATGGCCGACCTTTTCGACCGCTCGGGTGGGCTCGCCGCTGACGCCGCGATCGAGGCCGAGGAGGCGATGTCGACCCAGGCCGCGCTCGACCTGATCGCCAAGTTGCCGCCGGACCAGGCTGAGATGGTCATGCTGCGCGTGGTGATCGGCCTGGATGTCGCCGACGTGGCCGCAGTCGTTGGCCGCACCAACGGAGCGGTGCGGGTCGCCGTCCATCGAGCCCTGCGAAGACTCGGGGGGCTCCTTGACCGCGAGGGCGTGCCTGTAACGGGATCCGGAGCCCTGACGTTCCGTGACCGAGATGCCTGACAACCCGCACCCCCCGATGGACGGTCAGCCGGGTGACCTCTGGCTGCTCGACCGACTCCTGGCCGGCGAGGCCGTCGCTGCGTCCCCGGCCCTGACCGCCCTGCTGGCCAGCGCGGCCTCGCCCGGCTCGCCCCAGGAGCTCGCGGGCGAGGCGGCCGCCGTCGCCGCGTTCGTCAAGGTGGGGGCAGGTGTCTCGAGTGCCCGTACTCGTACACGCGCCAGGAGAATCCCTATGTTCACCACCCTGTTGGCCAGCAAGCTCGCAGTGGCAACGGCCGCGGGCGGCATCGCGGTCGCCGGGACGGCGGCCGCTGCCTACACGGGATTCCTTCCCGACGGGCAGCAGGACCTGGCCCATCACAGCACCGCTGCGCCGCACCCCTCGTCCTCAGTGGGCAGCCCCCAGGATCGCCCCGCCTCCACTCCGACCCATCGCGCCACCTCGACCGGCACCGTCGGCCCCGACGCCACCGGACCGGCTGCGTTCGGCCTGTGCACAGCCCACCAGCACGGCGGTCTGGCGCCCACCTCCGTCGCCTACCGGTCACTGGCCAAGGCGGCCGGCGGGACGTCCCGGATCGGCGCCTACTGCGCATCCGTCACCCATCCTGGCCATGCCACCACCGGCCACCCGAGCGGGGCGCCCGCCGGGCACCCGACCGGCGATCCCACCAGCCGTTCCACCGGCGCGCCCACCGGCCACCCGAGCGGCGCGCACACCGGCCGCCCCTCCGGGGCGGGGACCACCCACCCGGCATACTCCACCGCCCGGAAGTGAGCGCGCACGCATCCCTGTCGCCCTCCGCTGTGCGGCGACAGGGCATGGCGCCGAACGCCACCCGATCGGCACATGCCATGTCGGCCGGTGTCAGCATCCCGCGCCATTGGCGATGCCTTGGTCGGCGCCAGTCGCGGCTCTGGGGTGTCGGCCCGACGCTGGCACTGGTCGCCCTGGAGCTCGGCGTCTTCGTGCTGTTCGGCTGGCTCGCCGGGCCGTTCACCCTCCTCGGGATCGACGGCCTGGACGCTCATGGGGCCGAGGCCCTGCCCGGGCCGAGGGTCGTGGTGCCCGCCCTGACCCCGTCGGGGCACCAGCCCTCGCCCACGGCGCTCGCGACCCCACAGAACCAGGTGCAGATCGAGGAAGTCGGGCTTGCGGTGCGATTCGGCGCCGCCTCCTTGCCCACGCGGGGTGGCCAGGCTCAGGTGGCCCAGGCGGCAGCCTTCCCTGTGGCCGGACTGGCTCACCCGAGCGTGGGGCCTGGGGGGTCCGAACGGCGCCACGCCGTCAACTCCCCTGCTGCAGGCCGCCCCGGCGCCCGGACCAGTCACCTCCGACTCGCCCGTCCGCAACGCGCCGCAGATGGCACGAGCTCCCGTCGTGCAGCGACGTCGAGGGCGACTGCCCTCCGTGCGGCGAAGCGCGACAGCCGTCTGCGAGCTGCTGCCCGACATCACTCGCGCGCGTCCCGGCATGCGGGAAAAGGCCACCCGGACGGGGCCCGTCGCCGTGGGGCCCCGTTGGTCCACAAACGGTCCCGCTAGGCAGCGTGGGGAGGCGAGCGGGTCCGGTGCCGGAAGTCAGCCTTGACGCCTTCGTGGCTGCACACGCCGACTGCGCGTACGTCCTGGATGTCCGCGAGCCCGATGAGTACCAGGCAGGACATGTCCCCGGCGCCGTCACGATGCCGGTGACCCAGCTTCCCCTGCACATGTCCGAGCTTCCCCAGAGCCCCCCGGTGTACGTGATCTGCGGAACGGGCAACCGAAGCAGGTCGATGGCCGAGTTCCTCGTCCGCGCCGGCTTCAACGCCCACTTCGTCGGCGGAGGCACGCTCGCCTGGGCCCGGGCCGGCCATCCGATCGTGTACGGCGGGGAACGGCACCCGACCTAGACGCTGGCTGAACAGCCACACGTCGAGGCGACCTCAGCTCACGACGAGCGCAAACGCGTTCGACTGCGCAGCCGCGTAGTGCGCGTCCCCGGAGAACTTTGCCACGATGGCGTGCGTGCCCGAGGTGAGGGCGACCTTGATGTGCGCCTGCATGACGCCGTTCGCCTGTGGCGCAAGGGTCGAGCAGCCCAGCGTCGCCAGTGACCTGCCGTCGTAGAAGCACACCCGCCCGGTGGGGAGCGTGGTCGCTGAGGTCGGCTTGACCCTGCCGTACAAGGCCACCGGTGAGGTCGAGGTGGCAGGGTCTGGCCGGGCAGCGACCAAGACGCGAACCTGCCCCGTTCCGCTCTGCGGTCGCTGCCAGTCGACCTGCTCCTGGGTCCGTCCAGCGACGGCGACAGGAGCGGCTTGCGGCTGGCGCGGACTCCGCTGCTTGTGCTTGACCTGACGGACCGGCTGGTGCCCGACACTCCGGCCAGCGCCGCTGGTCCCACTCCGGCCGACGACGGACCCGGAGGCTGCCACCGGACGCACGCTCGCATTGCTCTTCCGCGTCGTCGGCAGATCCGTGACGCACACGTCGACCACGAGGTGCGCGTGACGGTGCAACCGGACCCGGTGGTGTCGTGGGCGGGTGTTGCGCTTCTTGCTCGTCACGCAGCCTTGCTGGTCCCGGAGCACGGTCTTGGACCCGGCACTTCCAGCGGTCTTGGCGCCCGCTTCCGCGCCGGCAGCGACCTGGCCATGCCCGGTGCCCGCTTCGAGGGCTGCGGTCAGCCTTCCGAGGCCACCCGCGCCCAGCTCAGTGGTCAACAACCCCGTGACGCAGACGCCGGCCCACCATCGGGAATGTCCGGACAACCGGATGAACGAGTGAACAGAACGGGTTTTGCCCATCACGCACCCCCTGCGCGATTCCGGTCCGCCGTGATGGCCCCCGGCATCTTCACGGTGAACCCGCACGCGGACGGAGCACTGCGCACTTTACCGAATACTTAACCGCCCTCTCCGCCTCAAACCGGACCATTCGGCCTCAATCGCATGCCGCGCGTCGTCGGTCGACTCCCCGGGCACGGCCCGCTCACTGGTTTCGTTCGCCGTGTCGACTCCGGTCTCCTGCGGGTCGTGCAGGTCCGGGTCGCGCTTGGCCGGTACCGTGCTGCTCCGGCGGTGGCGACGGGCCGGTCGACGCAGGCAGGGGTGGGTTGGCCCGAGTGGCGTGGGTGAGCAGGGGCGGATGCCCAGCGGCGCCTCGCGGGGAATCGGTCATGAGGAAGCCGGGTGCGGCGGCGAGCCGTGGGCGGCGACGGTGAGGAGCGCGACGACGGGCAGGAGCACGGCAGCTACCGCCGCCGCGATCAGCGCCCGCCGACGCCGGGGCGACAACGGCGAGCTCTTCAGCAGTGCCGTCAGGCCGGGGAAGCTGGGCGGACGGGCGCTCTCGCCGGCTTCGAGCAGCTGGGCCACGAGGCGTGCGCGCAGGTCCAGGAGCCGCCCTGTCTCGCTGCCCAGACCGGGAATCGCCAACCGCGCGCTCTCCGTGAGGACGGATGGGTTGGCCGTGAAGGCCAGCTGCAGGGCCGCGCACAACGTCGCCATTCGCACGCGTAGTCGTTCGTCGACCTCATCCGCGATGCCCGACCGGCGATGGTCCAGTGGAAGGTCCAGGAGCCGCTGCTGCAGTCGGTGGTACTGGACAACCAGGTCTCCAGCCCTGCGACCGGCCGCGCCCCTCGGCTCAGCGACGGCCGCGCAGCTCGCCAGTGTCGACTCGGTGTCCCGCTCCAGCCGACTCGCGGCGTCGATCACGTCCACGATCAGCCCGAGCTGGGTCTCCACCGACGGTCTGTCTTCGCCCGCAGCCCCGCGCGCACCCGATGCGACCACTGGCCCTCCTCCCCTGAGCGGAGTCTGCGGCGGGCTTCACTGGCCGTCAAGCACTGCGGCGGCCCTGACGCCAGGCGGGAGCCCCAGCCAGGAACCGGCCCGCCTCCCCCGGGACAGAGCGCTCGAGGACCAAGCGCTACAGGGCCTCCGCCGGCCGGTCGGAGCAAGGCCCGCCGCGGAGACTGACCCTGACGCGGACGACCGCGGGCTGCTGACGCAAGCACGCAGGCCGCGTGAGCGCGCGGCAGATGAGGACGTCCGCCGGGTCGCATCATCACGCTTAGACGGTAGAGATCTCGAGGATCTCCTTGAGCCTCGCGAGGTCCTTGCGGTTAGCGCGCCGGACGGCCCTCGCCATGAACGGTGCGACCAGACGGGAGAACCCCGACGGCTCCCCGCGGTTCCGCAGCCGCATGCGGGTGGCAGCATCGCCGATCGGCTCCCACTCGTAGGTCGTCTCCATCGGGAACGGCCCCTGCGCGGTCCGCATGACAAGCCGCTCGCCGGGCGTCAGCTCGACGATCTCGTAGGTGTAGGCGAGCTGCCGGCCGAGGAACTGCGCCACGAAGTCCATCCGCGATCCGACGTCGAGCGGCGCAGGTGTGCGCCACGCGACGGAGCGAATGTTCGCGTACCACTCTGGCGCGTTCGTGGGGTCGCCGGCATAGGCCGCGACCGCGTCGGGCGGACGACTGATCACGACATCGGTGACAACGTCAACGGACATGCGCCCACCCTCTCAGCCGACGTCAGTCGCCGACGCGCAGCCGCCGGCGTCGCCGTGAAGATGACTTCGGATGCCCCGTTGAACGGGTGAAGCGATGCTCGCCAGCCGGGCGCACCGGGTCCGGCGGTCACCGAGAACGCGTATCGACGAAGTGGGTCGTCACCGGTGACTTCGAGATCGGCGGGGATACCGCACCCACCCGGCCCGCAGACCACCGGGTCGATCTTGGCGCGCGCACAGCTGGGGCCTGGTGCAGCGATGTCCTTGATCAGTTCGAGCGCGCCGAAGGCCGCCGCGCGTCCATGGCCATGGCCGTGAGGAGCCTGTGCCAGCATGGGCCTCGTGACCGCAGGTCCCGCAGCACGGCGTTGGGTTGCCGCGCGGGTGGCACACCCGACCGGCGACCTTGACCGGTCCGCGGCGTTCTACCGCGACCTGCTCGGGCTGCAGCCCCGGGGCGGCTTCGCCGACCACGACGGCTATGACGGGATCTTCTTCGCGCTACCCGGAGGCGGCGAGCTCGAGCTCACCGCCGGACCCGCGAAGCCCCGTCCGGGCACGGACGAGGACCTCCTGGTGCTCTACCTGCCGACTCTGGACGACGTCCGGCAGACGGCGGCGGAGCTCGAGGCGGCCGGGGTGCCTACCGTGCCGGCGGCCAACCCGTACTGGGACCGGTGGGGCCGGGTCTTCCTGGACCCCGATGGCTATGCCGTCGTGGTCGCCGCGACACAGCCGGACCCCGTCGCCGCCGGGGAGGTCCGCGTCCAGACCTACGACGGGCTCCGGGAGGATCTGCGCGGGTTGTTCGAGCTGGCCGAGGACTCGGCCGCCGCGCTGGACTCCTACCTGCACGCCGGACGGGTGCTGGTCGCCGTCGTCGGGTCGGACGTGGTCGGCCACCTGCAGCTGGTCGAGACCGACCGCCCGGGGCAGGCGGAGATCATGAACATGGCTGTGCGCGAAGACGTGCAGGGCCGCGGGGTCGGCGCCCTGCTGGTCCGGGCCGCGGTGGACCGGCTCGCCGCCGAGGCCGGGGCGACGTTGCTCGTGGCCACCGCCGCCGCGGATGTCGGCAACGTGCGCTTCTTCCAGCGGCAGGGGTTCCGGATGCGCTCCATCGAGCGCGACGCCTTCACGCCCACCGCGGGGTACCCGCCGGGGACCCGGATCGACGGGATCGAGCTGCGGGACCGGGTGTGGCTGGACCGCCCCATCGGCCCGCCCACGCCGGGTCACGGCCGACAGTAGGGCGCGAGGGCTTCGACGTCGCCGGAGGGCCGTCGCCGCTCTTGCGATGTCCTTACGGCGCTGGCCGGAGCGCCGCAGCCAACTGCTTCCAGATCCCCTCCAGGCGCCGCGGCCCGGGCACACAGAAGGCCCGGACCGTGTGGTTCGGGCCTTCTGTCGCTGACGCGTTTGGTTGGGTAACCACAGAAGGGTCTGACCTGCGGCGACGTGCACACGGTTCGGGTTACGTCCTGCGCTTACTTGGCGTTCGTCACGTTTGCCTCGACATCGAGAGACTGCCTGCCATGGGAGGCCGGCACGGTCAACGCCGCGGGCAACGACGTGACTTGGTCAGTCCGCGCCCGCGGACTTCGACGCGACGCGGCTACCCGCTACTGGGCGACGCTCTGGTATCCGCCGGCGCAGCCAGTGGGGTGCCCGGTGCCGGCGGCGAGTCGGTCCGTGTAGGCGGCGTTGAGCAGGGTCAGGTTGAAGCGGCGCGCTCCAAGTGACCAGTCGACCCCGTCGGTCGCCTCGTCGGACAGGATCATGTGCCCGGGTAGGCGGGTCCAGCCGCGCGCGGTGAGCGCCTGGTCGAACCAGGCGATGACCTGCGAGGCGGGGGCGCCGGCGCAGGCGAGGACCTTCAGGGCGGCCGGGTTGCCGCCGTCGACGCCAAACTCGCCGGGCGTGTCAGCTCGGACGTAAAGCGTGGCGCCTGGGTACACGAGGGTGGTGCCGGGTGCCGTGCGCAGCTCGTCCACGGTGGGGTGCCGAACTGCGCACCCGGCGGCGGCCAGGACGAGCGCCGCGGCGACGAGCACCGGTGCGGCGCGCCGGTGCGCTCGGATGCTCATGCGAGGCCGAACGAGCCGGGTCACGGCCGGGTTCCGCACGCGGGTCGGCGCGGGCGGCCGGGTCGCAGTTCCCCCGGGAGCGGCGAGGTGATGTGGGCCACCCGCGGTCAGGCCGCGCCCGCGCCGACCCGCGCGCCCTAACCGCCGGCGACACCCCCGACGCAGGCCGGACCCGCCCGGCCACGCCCACCCGCAGCACCGGCGGCGCCAGCCTGCCCGGAAACGCCCCCGAAGGCCCTCGAGCACCCAGCTCGAGGGCCTTCGCCGTGCCCGCCCCCATGACCTGTGGGGCACATGAGCTCGTCGACGGCCCCGGACACAGCAGAAGGCCCGGTCCAAGTGTCTTGGACCGGGCCTTCTGTCATCAGAAGCCGAAGCTTCTGTCGCTGACGCGTTTGGTAGCGGGGGCAGGATTTGAACCTGCGACCTCCGGGTTATGAGCCCGGCGAGCTACCGAGCTGCTCCACCCCGCGTCGGTGAACTGAACATTACGCGAGGCGGTGCGGCCGGGGCAAATCGCCTGCTCAGCCGGCGCCTGTGGCCGTCCCGGACGGGTTGGCCGTGGCCGACGGGGACGGTGACGCGGAGGCCGACGGCGACGGCGACGGCGTGACCGTGACCGACCCACCCTTGGGCTGGGCGGCGACGGCGCGGGCGATCGCGTCCTGCAGGTCCTTCTGCGCCTGCCCGTACGCCGCGAAGTCGCCCTTCTTGAGCGCGTCCTGGCCCGCGGCATATGCCCGCTGGGCATCGGCGAGCGCCTTGGCCAGCGCGGTCGAGGACCCGGTGCTGCCCGGCCCGGTGGAGCCGGCGCTCGGGGGCGTGGTGGTGCCACCAGACCCGGAGTCGCCGGCCACGGCACCGGCGTTGCCGCCGAAGAGGCCGTCGAGTGCGCCGGTGAGGGTGTCCGACCAGGCCAGCTTGTCCCCGAACGCGACCACGACGACCCGCGACAGCGGGTAGGACGAGCCGGCGGTGCCGCTGACGTAGATCGGCTCGACGTAGAGCAGGCCGCCACCGACGGGCAAGGTCAGCAGGTTGCCCAGGTCGACGTGGGAGCCGCCCTGCCGGTTGAGCGACAGGAACTGCGACAGCGTCTGGGTGAACCGCGGCGAGCCGATGTTGGAGGACTCGATGTCGTTCTGCACCTGTCCCGGTCCGCGCACCGTGGTGTCCCGCGGCAGCTCCAGCAGCCGCATCGCGCCATAGCCGGCGCGCCGCTGGCCGGTGGTGCTCCCGGCGTCGGAGTCGACCGCCATGAACCCGGCCAGGACCTGCCGGTCGCCCTGCGGCATGAACGTCGTCGTCAGTGAGAACGCCGGCGAGCTCTGCCCGGGCATCGCCACGCTGAGGTAGTACGGCGGCTGGTCGACGACCTTCTGCTCCTGCGTCGGGTCGGACGGCACCCGCCAGAAGTCCTGGCCGCCGTAGAACGAGCCGGCGTCGGTGACGTGGTAGCGGGCCAGCATCAGGCGCTGCACCTTGAACAGGTCCTCGGGGTAGCGCAGGTGCGCCATGAGCGAGCCACTGATCGCGCTCATCGGCTCGATCGTCCCCGGGAACGCCTTGGACCACGCCTTGAGCAGCGGGTCCTGGTTGTCCCACGCGTAGAGGTGGACCGACCCGTCATACGCGTCGACGGTGGCCTTGACCGAGTTGCGGATGTAGTTGACCTGCCCCTGCTCCAGCGCGGTGACGCTGGTCGAGCGCGAGGTCAGCGAGTCGGAGGTGGCGTTGTCGATGGACTGCAGCCGCGAGTAGGGGTAGTTGCTCGAGGTGGTGTAGCCGTCGACGATCCACTGGATCCGGCCGTCGATGACCGCCGGGTAGGGGTTGCCGTCGAGCGTCAGCCACGGGGCGACCTTCTGCACCCGCTCGCGAGGGGTGCGGTCGTCGAGGATGCGCGACTGGCTGTTGACCGTGTCCGAGAGCATGATCTTCAGCTCGCGGTACTTGATCGCATAGGCCGCCTGGCGCAGGAACGAGCCGATCGCCACGCCGCCCTTGCCGGAGTACGTGGTGTTCTGCTGGCCGTTGGCGCTGGAGTCGGGGTAGTCGAGCTCGCGCTTGGGCCCGTTGGCCGGGCCGCCGACGATCGAGTAGTCCGGCGAGGACTCCCCGAAGTAGACCCGGGGCTCGAAGCTGCCCAGCGCCCCGCTCGGCGGGATGTTCTGCTCGAAGAAGACCGGCTGGCCGTCGTCGCCGCGCTTGTTGCCGTAGGCGGCGACCACGCCGAAGCCGTGGGTGTAGACGGTGTGGTCGTTGACCCAGCCGCGCTGGGAGTCCGGCACCCCGGCCAGGTCGAGCTCACGAACCGCGATCACCGTGTCGTTGAGCTTGCCGTTGACGGTGTAGCGGTCGACGTCGAGCGCGTCCGGGAACTGGTAGTAGGACTTGACCGCCTGCAGCTGCTTGAACGTCGGGGACACCATGGCCGGGTCGACCAGGCGGATGCCGGGGATGGTGTCGGCGTCGTTGCGCAGCTGCCCCTGGGAGACCGTCGTCTCCGCCTGGTAGGGCTGCACCTGCGCCGAGGTCAGCCCGAAGGCGTCCCGGGTGGCCTTGATGTTGCGCTGGATGTAGGGCGCCTCGAGGGACTTCTGGGACGGGTTGACCTTCAGGCTCTGCACCAGCGCCGGGTAGATGCCGCCGACGACCACGGCGCACACCACGAGCAGCGAGACGCCGACCAGTGGCAGCCGCCACGACTTGGTCCAGATCGTCGCCACGAACAGCGCCGCGCACATCAGGGCCGCCACCGCCAGGATCGCCTTGGTCGGCATGACGGCGTGGGCGTCGGTGTAGGTGATGCCGGTGATCAGCCGGGAGTCCTGGGTGGTCAGCGAGTAGCGGTCCAGCCAGTAGCTCGCGGCGCGCACCAGGACCAGCGCGGCGAGCAGCAGCGACAGGTGGATCCGCGCGGCGGTGGTGGTGCGCTCCCCGCGGCCCTGCAGCCGCAGCCCGCCGTAGACGTAGTGCGTCAGCGCGGCGGCGGCCGTGGCGAGCACGAGCGCCATGGTCAGGAAGCCGATGAGGAAGCGCAGCCACGGCAGGGTGAAGACGAAGAAGCCGATGTCCAGGCCGAACTGGGCGTCCTTCTTGCCGAACGGCACGCGGTTGGCCCACAGCAGCCAGGTCTGCCACATCGACGCGGCCGCGGACCCGGCGAAGAGGCCCAGCACCACCGGTATGCCGATCGTGCCCAGCTTGCGCACCGGGTCGAGCATCTCCCGGTAGTGGTCGAGGTTCTGCTGCTCCGGGGAGACCGGGGCGTAGACCGGCCGCTGCCGGTAGGCGATGACCAGGCTGGAGGCGACCAGCCCGGCGGTCACCAGGCCACCCCCGACGAACAGCAGGATCTTGGTGGTCAGCTCGGTGGTGAAGACCCGCTCGAAGCCGATGCTGTCGAACCAGAGCACCTCGGTCCACAGCTGCGAGGCCAGGAGCACGAGCACGACGAGGGCAACGAGGATCGCCAGGGTGGGGCCCAGCGGGCCCGGACGGCGCACCCGGAACGGCGGCGCCGTCGGACGCCCGGATCCCCCCGAACCACCGTCGTCGCCGCGGTCGAACCATTCTCGATGACTCACCAGCACGCCCATCTCACCCGGGGCCGCGCTCGTGCGCGCGTGCCCGACATGAGTCCAACTTACTCAGGACGCCCCCGGTTCCCGGGCCGTTCGCCCCGTGCCACCCCGCGATCCACATCCTGGCGGGCCATGCGCGACGATGGACGCGTGACCAGTGCCTTCCAACCGGTGTTCAGCCCGCTCGTGACCTCGGCCGTGGAGACGGAGCGCCACGTGGCCTCCGCCGGGTGGGACCAGCCGCCGCGCCTGTTCGCCCTGGTGCGCACCCAGGACCTGCTGGCCCGCGAGCCGCACCTGCGCGGCCAGGTCCCGGAGGGCGACGACCCCGACGGCTACACCGCCATCGAGCAGGAGAACCTGCCCCACACCTCGTCGCTGGAGTCCCTGCTCGGCCGGCTCGCCTGGCCCGAGGAGGTCGACGGCGTGGCCCTGGCCGTGGAGCGGATCGTCGTGCCGCCGGAGGCCGAGCGCGACCTGCCGGACAACCCCGAGCAGGCCACCGAGGCCCTGGCCGCCCACCCCGAGCGCAAGGACGTGCGCCTGCTCGTCGCCGTGCTCCGCGACGGGGAGTCCACCTGCCTGCTGCGCCAGCGCGAGCACGACTCCGACGACAAGGTCGCCATGGGCTCGGACATCGCGCCCGGGCTGGTGCACGCCCTCGCCGCCTCGCTGGAGGACTGACCCCGCAGACCCGGTATGCCGCGTGCCTCAGCGCGCGGCGGCGGTCGCCGTGCAGTGCGGCAGGTTGCCGGTCTGGTGCGCCGCGATCGACTCCACGGCGTCGCGGGCCTGGCTGAACGTCCCGACCCGCACCACGGTGAGCCCGTCGGGGACGTGCCCGACGACCTCGTTGCAGTTGTCCGCCGGGGCGAGGAACCAGCGTGCGCCGTCGCGGCGGGCCCCGACCATCTTCTGGGCGATGCCCCCGATCGGGCCGACCTGCTCGTCCGGGGCCAGCGTGCCGGTGCCGGCGATCTGCTGGCCTCCGGTCAGCGCCCCCGGGCTGAGCTTGTCGTAGACGCCGAGGGAGAACATCAGGCCAGCTGACGGCCCGCCCACGTCACCGGCGTCGATGACGACGTTCACCGGCAGGTCGAAGGTCGTCTGCAGGACGATCCCGAGGACGGTGCGCCCGCCGGCGGCCTTGGTCGGCACGTCCAGGGTGAGCACCTCGCTCTTGCGCCGCACGGTGAGCCGGACGGACTCGCCCGGCTTGTGCTTCTGGATGGCCTCGCGGATGCCGGCGCCGTCGGTGACCTTGACCCCGTCGACGGTGAGCAGCTTGTCGCCGGTGCGCAGCTGTGCGGCCGCCGGGGAGCCCGGCTGGACCTGGGCCACGCCGACCACCTGCGGCACGGTCAGCCCGAGGTTGCGCAGCGCCACCGCCACTGCGACCTGCTGGGAGTCGGTCATGTCGGCCAGGTTCTGCGACTCGATCTGCTTGCTCGTCTGGCCCTTGGGGAAGATCTCCTGCTCGGGCAGGACGGCGCTGGAGTGGTCCAGCCAGCCGATGAGGACGTCCCAGGCGTTGACCGGGTTGCCCGGCCCGCCGTAGACGGACACCGTGGTGAAGTCGAGGGCCCCGCTGGTCGGGAAGGTGCCCCGGTCCTTGACCGAGATCAGGTCCCTGCCGTCGGTGGCCCGGCCCAGGGTGTTGAAGGCCGGCCCGGGCTTGAGGATCGCGTAGGGCAGGTGGACCAGGCTCGCGACGGCGCCCAGCGTGAGGACGAGGAAGGCCGCGACCAGCCAGCCGGCGGTGCGGCGGCTGATCCCGGTGTGGGCGGGGCGGGAGCCGGGCTCGGGGGCGACGCTCACGGCATACCCACCCACTCGTCGGCGCCGTCGGCGAACAGCTGGTGCTTCCAGATCGGGACCGTCCCCTTGAGCGTGTCGATGAGGTCGCGGCAGGCCTCCAGCGCGGCGCCCCGGTGGGCGGCGCTCACGGCCACCACGACGGCGAGGTCGCCGACCTCGAGGTGACCGGTGCGGTGCACCGCGGCCACGCGGACCACGTCGTGGCGCGCGGCCACGTCCTCGGCGACGCGGCGCAGCACGTCGACGGCGGTGGGGTGGGCGGAGTAGTCCAGCGACGCCACGTCGTGGCCGTGGTCGTGGTCACGGACCACCCCGACGAACGTGGCGACCCCCCCGGCGTGCGGGTGGCGCACCGCCGTCAGCGCCTCGTCGACGGACAGCGCCTGCTCGCGCACGTCCGCCAGCGTCACGGCCGCGCCGACCGGCTCACCACTGACCCTGCTCACGCTCCACCTCCCTTGCGACGTCGACGCCGCATGATCGCCGCGGTTCCCACCAGGGCCACGGCGGCACTGGCCGCCCCCAGGGCGGCGTCCTTGCGGTCGATCCGCCGGGCCGCCACCGCATGATGCCCCCTGATGCTGTGCACCAGCTCGGCGAGGCAGGCCGCGTTGTCGCGCGTCGGCTCCCACCCCGCAGCAGTCAGGGTCGCCGACGAGACGGCCCAAGGGTAGATGGCATAGGCCAGGTCGCTCGCGGGAGTGGGCAGGACGCCCACCCGGTGCAGCCGCTCGGCGGTGCCGAGGGCGACCGCGTCGCTCAGCTCGACCCGGCGCATCCCGGAGACCTGCTCGACCTCCTCCTGGGTCAGGGTGCCGACACAGCCCACCGTGACCACGGGGGCGAGCCGCTGCTCGACGACGACGGTGAGCGCCCGGGCCAGGTCCTCGACGTGGCAGAACTGCCACGCCGGCCGGCCGCTCTTGACCGTGAGGAGCCGGGGCGCCTCGAAGTGGCGGGTCAGGACCGTGTCGATGCCGGGACCGACCAGCGCGGCCGGTCGCACCACGGTCACGGTCAGGCCGGGGTGGACGGTGCGCGCGGTCTCCAGCACGTGCTCGACGGCCAGCAGGTCGCCGACCAGGCCCTCGTCGGGCTGCGCCGACAGCGGGGCGTCCTCCTCAAGCGGGACCGGGTTGGACGGGGAGGCGCCGTAGCTCATCGCGCTGGTGACCACGACCAGGTGGGCGACGCCGGCCGCCGCGGCCGCGGTGACCAGCGTCTGCACCTGGAGCACGGCACGCTCACGCCTGGTCCGTGGCGAGACGGTGAGGTCGGAGGCCAGGTCGGTGCTCGCGGCGACGTGGACGACGGCGTCGACCCCGCGCAGCGCCTTGGCCAGCGCCGGGGAGACCAGGTCGACGAGCCGCCAGTGGGCGTCCGCCGCCCCGCGCTCGGCGTCGAGCGCGACGACCTTGCCGAACGTCGGGGCCTGCCCGTCGGGCGGGGGCGCGGTGAACGCGCGCACCACCTGCTCGCCGACGGGCGACGCGGCACCGGCCACCGCGACGGTCAATGCCTTGCGCCGAGAGCGAACCCTGCCCCGGGGGGAACTCACTGTGGCCTCCGCATGGTTATCTGAAGGAAGCCACATCCTCTCAGGAGGCCAAGGAGCCCCGCGTGTCCAATCCCCCTGTCCCGTCACACGAGCCCGATCCCGAGGAGCCCCACGGCGAGCCGGACCTGGAGCAGATGCTCCAGTCGTTCCTGTCCAACCCGGACAACCCCCAGCTGCAGCAGGCCCTGTCCGCCATGGGCATCGACAAGCTCGACCCCGCCACCATGGGAATGCTCACCGCCCAGGTGAAGGCCATGTTCTCCGGCGGGAGCTCGGACCCGTTCGACCCGGCGATGGCCACCAACATCGCCCGGCAGACCGTGTCCGCGGCCGGTGACGCCACCGTCGGCGAGGTCGCCCGGCGCCAGGCCGAGGAGGCGGTCTCGGTGGCCGAGCTGTGGCTCGACCCGGTGACCGACTTCGCCGCCAGCAGCACGGTCGCCCGCGCCTGGAGCCGGGCCGAGTGGGTCGAGCAGACGATGCCGGTGTGGCAGCGCCTCGTCGAGCCGGTCGCCGCCGGCGTCAGCAACGCCATCGTCCAGGCGATGCGCAGCCAGCTCGGCGAGGCCGGCGGGACGGTGCCCGGCCTGCCGCCGGGCATGGACCCCTCCGCGATGCTCGGCCAGATGGAGCCGATGCTCACCCGCATGAGCAGCTCGATGTTCAGCGCCCAGGCGGGGCAGGCGATCGGCGCGTTGGCCGGTGACCTGCTCACCGGGACCGAGGTCGGGCTCCCGCTCGTCCCCGGCCAGGCCATCGCCCTGCTGCCGGCCAACATCGCCGCGTTCGCCGAGGGCCTGGAGGTCGAGGAGTCCGAGGTGCGGATCTACCTCGCCGTGCGCGAGGCCGCCCGGGTGCGCCTGTTCGCCGAGGTGCCGTGGCTGGCCTCCCAGCTGGTGGAGGCCGTGCAGGCCTACGCCCGCGACATCAGCTTCGACATGGCCGGCATCGAGGAGGCCATGCAGCAGATCGACCCCGCCGACCCCGAGGCGATGCAGGAGGCCCTCGGCTCCCGGCTGTTCTCCCCCGAGCCGAGCGCCGCCCAGCAGGCGGCGCTGACCCGGCTGGAGACCTACCTGGCCCTGGTCGAGGGCTGGGTCGACGTGGTCACCGAGCAGGCGACCCGGCCCCACCTGCCTCACGCCGCCGCCCTGGTGGAGTCGGTACGCCGCCGCCGGGCCTCCGGTGGGCCGGCAGAGCGGCTGTTCAGCCAGCTGGTCGGCCTGGAGCTGCGACCCCGCCGGCTGCGCGACGCGGCCAACCTGTGGGCCGCGCTGGAGGCCAGCGGCGGTGCCACCGCCCGCGACGCCGCGTGGGCCCACCCCGACGTGGCACCGACCGCCGCCGACCTCGACGACCCGCTGGGGTTCGTGGAGCGCTCCCGGTCGCACGGCGAGGGCGACGACATGGACGCCGCGCTCGAGGCGATGCTGCGCGAGGGCGGCACCGGCGGCCCGGCGGCGGGCCCCGCGGGAGAGGACCGGTGAGCCACGGCCTGGACCCGGCATACCGGCGGCTGCACGCGGACGCGACCTCGCTGCTGGAGGGCTGGACCGCCCCGACCCCGGGGCAGGACGCGCGGCGCGAGAGCTTCCTCGCGCACCTGCGCGCCCACCCCGACGCCA
The DNA here is from genome assembly GCF_006716205.1 of Oryzihumus leptocrescens. Lineage (GTDB taxonomy): Bacteria > Actinomycetota > Actinomycetes > Actinomycetales > Dermatophilaceae > Oryzihumus > Oryzihumus leptocrescens. Next base: position 2,999,116 of record NZ_VFOQ01000001.1, read on the forward strand.
TGGCCAAGCAGGGCCCGCCGGCGCACCTGACGGCCAGCTGCCTCGTGCTCGACCCCGCCGGTGGGCACGTGCTGCTGACGCTGCACCGCAAGGCGCACCAGTGGTTCCAGTTCGGTGGCCACTACGAGCCCGGCGACGCCTCCGTGCTCGCGGCGGCCACCCGCGAGGGCCGGGAGGAGTCCGGGCTGCCCGGCCTCGAGGTGCACCCCGAACTGGTGGACCTGGACCGGCACACCCTGGTCGGCTCGTTCGGCCGCTGCCGTGAGCACCTGGACCTGCGGTTCGCCGCGGTGGCCGAGCGCGACGGCGGCCACGAGGTGAGCGCGGAGTCCCTCGACGTGCGCTGGTGGCCGGTCGACGCGCTGCCCGCGGACGCCGGGGAGGAGCTGCCCCGGCTCATCGCGGCGGCACGGGCCGCCCTGCCGGTCAGCTGACGTCGGTCTCGACGTCGTCCTCGGCGTCGAGCGCCAGCCCGGCCGCGGCCGCGACGCCCTCGAGGTAGCCGCGGGCGCGGTCGGTGCGTGGGTAGGCCTTGAGCATCGACCAGAACTCCCGCCCGTGCCCGGGCTGCAGCAGGTGCGCCAGCTCGTGCAGGACCACGTAGTCCAGCACCCACGAGGGCATGCCCTTGAGCCGGGTGGAGATGCGGATCGAGCCGTCGGCCGGCGTGCACGACCCCCACCGGCTGTTCTGGTTGCCCACCCACGTGATGCTCGTGGGCTTGGCCAGGCCCCCCAGGTAGCGCTGGGCGAGCTCGGCCGCGCGGCGCGCCAGCTGCTCGTCGCTGGGGCTGCGCCGGCGGTCGCCGGCCTCGAGTCGGCCGACCATGGTGGCCACCCACTGTCGTTCCTCGGCGGGGCTGAAACGTGCGGGGATGAGTACGACCGTGCGGCCGTCCTCGCGGTAGGCGCTGACGGTGCGGCGCCGTCGACGACTGCGCCGGACCTCCACCTCGTCCATCCCCATGAGGTGAACATAAGTCACACGAGCACGAAAACCCGAGCACTCGAGGGTTTCCTCCCGAGATGTCCGGCAGACGGACGTCCGGAGCGGGGTCCAGCGACGGCTCAGCGACGAGTCAGCGGCCGTGGAAGGTCGGCGCCCGCTTGGCGGCGGCCGCCGCGATCCCCTCGTGCAGGTCCTCGGTGGCGAGGGTGACCGCCTGCGCCAGGCCCTCCCACTGCAGCGCGTCCTCGTAGCTCGCGTGCCCGCCGTCGCGCAGGGCCGTCACGGTCAGCCGTGTCGCGATGGGCGCCGCCGCGGCCACGCGCTCGGCCGCCTCCACCGCCCGGTCCAGGACCTCGTCCGCGGGGACGGCCAGGGAGGCCAGGCCCAGGCCGACCGCCTCGGCACCGGTGACGATCCGTCCGGTCAGGAGCAGGTCACGCGCGACCGCCGCACCGGCCACGTTCGGCAGCGACCAGGTGGTCGCCATGCCGGGGTGCAGGCCCAGGCTGGTGAACGGCACCCCCAGGCGCGCCGTCTCGGCGACGTAGCGGATGTCGCAGGCGAGCGCGAGCGCGAACCCGGCCCCGATGGCGTGGCCGTTGACCGCGGCGATCACCGGCGCCTCGAGCGTCTTGATGGACAGCCACGAGCGGTAGAAGGCCAGCATCCGCCGGCGCAGGTCGGCCACCTGGGCGTCGGGCTCGGAGACGATCCAGGACAGGTCACCGCCGGCGTTGAAGGCGCTGCCCTCCCCCGTGACCACGACGGCGGCGAGGTCGGGGTCCTCGCGCAGGGCGGCCACGAGGCGCACCCACGAGGCCGTCATGGCCTCGCTCATGGAGTTGCGCCGCTGGGGCAGGTCGAAGGTGACGACGGCGACGTGCCGCCCCGAGGCCTCCCGGCACTCGACCCGCAGGTCCTCGTAAGGTCGCTCCCACCAGCTCTGCTCGCTCATGCGCCGAGGGTAGTGAGGCGGTGTTCCGTGCGTGGAAACACCCCTCAATGCCGGACTCCGTGCTCAGGCTGGTCTAGGGTGGCCGCAGTCCGGCGCCGTACAGAGCGGCCAGGAACTTACAAGGAGACATTCAGTCATGGCTGAGACCGGCGAGACCTACAAGGGCGAGTTCTACTGCGTCAAGTGCAAGGAGAAGCGGGAGGCGGAGGGCAACGTCGTCGAGACGAACGGCCGCCGCATGGCGAAGGGCAAGTGCCCCGTGTGTGGCACCAACCTCAACCGCATCCTCGGCAAGGCCTGAGCGCCCCCCAGGTAGCTTCGCCCGCGGGCGGGACCACGAGCATCGGCTCGGTCCCGCCCGCCTGCATGTCCGGGGCCGGCCGCCCCACCCGTGCGAATACTCATTTCGGTCGTTTGGCTGTGGAAACCCCCGTTTGCCACCACTGACGGTTGGCATCGTGGGGAATCGTCCGACGCCGCCCCTCCCGTGGAGGCCCGATGAGCCGCCCCCGACTGAAGTCCCACGCCCGCCCGCTGCTGCGGGCCCCCGGCACCGTCCAGCTCGGCCTGGCCCCGCCCGCCGGCGCCGTCCTCGACGGCCTGACCGAGGCCGAGGTGCGCTGGCTGGAGCGGCTCGACGGCACCACCGGGCACACCCTGCTGTATGCCGAGGCCTCCGCCGCGGGCATCCCGCCGCAGCGGGTGGAGGCGTTGCTGGACACCCTGCGCGACCTCGACCTCCTGGTCGAGCAACCCACCGACCGCGCCTGCCTGAGCTCGCTCGGCGCGGCGCGGTGGGCCGCCCTCGGCCCCGACGCCGACACGCTGGCCGCCGTCCACCCCGGCGTGGGTGACGGGTGGGCCGCCCTCGCGGACCGGCAGGGCCAGCACGTCCTCGTCGGCGGCGACGGCACCCTGGCCCGGTCGCTGGCGCTGCTGCTGCGCCGGGCCGGGATCGGCCGGGTGGACACGGGCGCTGCCGCCCTGGACGCCCTCGAGCTGGACCTGCGCGCCGCGGGACGGTCCGGCCCCGCCGGCCGGTCCGGCGCCGCGGTCAACGGTCCGGACCGGCCCGACCTCGTCGTGCTGCTCGGTGCCGGCGCACTGGACCCCGGGGCCGGCGCGCCCTGGCTGCGGCACGGCATACCGCACCTGCCCGTCGTCGCCCAGGGCCACCGCGTGCTCGTCGGTCCCCTCGTGGCCGGCCCGGGCGGCCCCTGCCTGCAGTGCTGCGACCTGGACCGCAGCGACCGCGACCCGCAGTGGCCGCGGCTGCTGGCCCAGCTCACCCCGCCGCAGCCTGTGGGCCGGGCCCGGCCGGTCGAGGCGGCCACCGGTGTCACCGCCACGGCCGCCGGGCTGGCCGCCCTCGTCGTGCACAGCCACCTCGACGCCAGGGCCGTGCCGCGTGGCGTCTCCCTCGAGCTGAGCCTGCCCTGGCCCACCGTCGTGCACCGGCGCTGGAGCGCCCATCCACGGTGCGGGTGCGGGGCCGTCCAGGCACACCTGCAAGGGGCGGAGGCGAGCACTCCCGGCGCCGGGTGACAATGGCAGGGTGAGCGATCTCCCCCGCAAGGCCGTGACCCGGACAGCGAAGCTCGCCACGCTGCCACTGGGATTCGCCGGGCGCACCGCGATCGGGTTCGGCAAGCGGGTCGGTGGCCGGCCGGCCGAGCTGGTGACCGCCGAGGTGCAGGCCCGCACCGCGGAGCAGCTGTTCAAGGTGCTCGGCGAGCTCAAGGGCGGCGCGATGAAGTTCGGGCAGGCGCTGTCGATCTTCGAGGCGGCGATGCCCGAGGACCTGGCCGGCCCCTACCGCGCGACCCTGACGAGGCTGCAGGACGCCGCGCCGCCGATGCCGGCCTCGGTGGTGCACGGCGTGCTGGCCAAGGAGATGGGGCCGCGCTGGCGCAGCCGGTTCGAGTCCTTCGACGACACCCCGGCCGCGGCCGCCTCGATCGGCCAGGTGCACCGGGCGGTGTGGAAGGACGGGCGCGAGGTCGCCGTCAAGGTGCAGTACCCCGGGGCCGGCCCGGCGCTGATCAGCGACCTCAACCAGGTGTCCCGGGTCGCGCGCGTGGCCGGCAGCTGGATCCCCGGTCTGGACATCAAGCCGATCATGGACGAGCTCAAGCAGCGCGTCTCCGAGGAGCTCGACTACAGCCTCGAGGCGGCATCGCAGGCGCAGTTCGCCAAGGCGTTCCGGGACGACGCGGAGTACGCGATCCCCGATGTGGTGTTCCACTCCGAGCACGTCATCGTCAGCGAGTGGATCGAGGGCGTGCCGCTGTCCCGGATCATCAGCGAGGGCACGCCGGAGCAGCGCGACGCCGCCGCCCAGCTCTACCTGGAGTTCCTGCTCGCCGGGCCGCAGCGCGCGGGGCTGCTGCACGCCGACCCGCACCCGGGCAACTTCCGCCTGCTGCCGGACGGCCGACTCGGCATCATCGACTTCGGCGCGGTCAACCACCTGCCCGACGGGCTGCCCCCGGAGATGGGCGAGCTGCTCTGCGACGCGCTGGACGGCGACGCCGAGGCGGTGCTGCGCGGGCTGCGCGAGACCGGGTTCGTCAAGTCGACCATCGAGATCGACGCCGAGGCCCTGCTGGAGTACCTCGAGCCGTTCATCGCCCCGCTGCGCACCGACACCTTCACCTTCAGCCGGCCCTGGCTGCGCGGGCTCTTCCAGTACATCAACGACCCGCGCCGGCCCCAGTTCACCGTCGGCATGAAGCTCAACCTGCCGCCGGCCTATCTGCTCATCCACCGCGTCTGGATGGGCGGGATCGGCGTGCTGTGCCAGATCAACGGCGAGGTCGCCGGCCGGGCCACGCTGGACCACTGGCTGCCCGAGGCGCACCTGCCGCCCCTCGGCGACGACTGACGCGCCTCACCACCGGCCGCGTCTCAGCCGGTGGCTCACCACCAGGCGGAGTCGAGCTTGCCCTCGATGCTGCGCAGGTGCCGGCGGCTGCACTCCTCGCAGGTCCACACCACCCGGTCGCCCTCCCGGCCGCGGGCCCAGGTGAGCCGCGCCGCGGACTCCTCCTCCGGCAGACGACCGCAGGTGGCGCACACCATCGGCTCGGCGTCCTCGCTCATGCCTCCAGTGTCACCCCGGCGCGACCCCGGTGAGCGGCGCCACCCCGCGGCGGTGAACACCGGGCGGCGCCCGGGGGCGCGGCGGTGACGGTTGGGGGAAGAACCGGAAATTGACCCGCACCGGGGACCCGGCTTACCGATCTTTCGACCACGATGCGTGCGGCCCACCGGCCACCCTCACCCCTCCTTCCCCCCGGGAGCCGCACGACCATGAGTCGTCTCCGCATGGGCCTGTCGCTGCTCGCGGCCGCCCTCATCAGCACCACCGGCGCCGCGCTCGCGCCCAGCGCCGAGGCCGCCGCCCCGTCCTGCTCGACCTCCGGCACCTGGCGCCAGGGCGAGCTCAACGTGTACTGGTTCGACGTCGAGCAGGGCGACTCCCAGCTCATCGTCGGGCCGACCGGCAAGACCATGCTCATCGACCTCGGCGAGACGGCGTGGAACTCCACCGGCACCAGCACCAACGCGACCAAGGTGGCCGCGCAGATCCGCAGCATCTGCGGGATCGCCTCCGGCCCGGTGCATCTCGACTACGTGATGGCCTCGCACCAGCACCTGGACCACATCGGCTACAGCGGCAACCCCAACGACACCCAGTCCTACGGCAACGGGATCTGGCAGCTGCTGTCCCCGACCGGCAGCGGCGGGCTGGGCTTCGAGGTCGGTCAGCTGATCGACCACGACGGCGGGGTCTGGAACGACGCCAACGGCGACGGGTCCTGCGAGGTCGGCACCTCGACCGCCCCCGCGAACGAGACCGCGTGGCACAACGCCGGCACGACCTCGACCACCGCGACCCGGTGGATCTGCTGGCTGTACGGGCCGGCCGGACAGGCGGACCGGGCCAACATCAACGGCAAGGTGCTGCGGCTGGCCAACCCGGGTCCGTGGCCGACGATCGACATGGGTGGTGGCGCCACGGCCTCGATCCTCAACGCCAACGCCTACGGGACCAAGCAGGCCGACGGGGTCACCCCGGTCAGCGGCGACCACACCGCCGACGCCACGCCGCCGAGCGAGAACGACTACTCGATCGCGGTGCGGTTCGCCTACGGGCCGTACAAGTACGCCACCGCCGGCGACAGCGACGGTGAGTACTCCACGAGCGCCAACGGCTACACCTACAACGACATCGAGGCCGGCCTCGCGCCCAAGATCGGCGACGTCGACACGGTGCGCGCCAACCACCACGGGTCGGCGCACTCCTCGTCGCTGAAGTACCTGCAGGCGCTCACCCCGCGGACGACGTTCATCTCCTGCGGCGTCAACTCCTACGGCCACCCCGGCAACGCGACGCTGAACAACTACCGCTCCGTCGGCGCCGACATCTTCCTGGCCAACGACCCGTGCGACACCACGGACACCACCGGCGCGGCGATCGACTACAGCGGCACGTTCAACCACAACGGCACCGTGCACCTGGCCACGAGCAACACCGGCGCCGGCTACACCGTCGATTACGACGGCGGCACGAGGACCTACGTCACCGGCGACTCCGGCGGTGGCGGCACGACCGGCGACCCGACGAAGGTCAAGGTCAACGAGGTGCTCATGGCGCCCTCGGGCACCGGCACCGAGTGGATCGAGCTCTACAACCCGACCACGAGCAGCGTGGACGTCAGCGGCTACTACGTCGACGACGTCGCCGGCGGTGGCGGGGCCCCCAAGGCCATCCCGGCCGGCACGGTGATCCCGGCCGGCGGCCGCTACGTCATGGACGTGGGCTCGGGCTACCTCAACAACACCGGCGCCGAGTCGGCCCGCTTCCTGTCGGTCTCGGGCACCACGGAGACCGTCTACGACACCTACTCCTGGACCCTGTCCTCGACGCAGTACGACAAGGTGTTCCACCGCAGCGGCGACGGGGGCGCCTGGTGCAACACCATCTCCGCCAACGTCACCAAGGGCACCGCCAACCCCACGACGTGCCCGTGAGGTATGCCGTGCCCCGCACCGCCCGTCTCCCCCGCCGCGCGCTCGCCGCGGCGGGGGTCGCGGCGGCGGCCCTGTCCCTCAGCGCGTGCGGCACGGCCGCAGCGCAAGGCCCCGGCCGCGCCGCGGACCGGGTGGCTCCCCCGGCAGGCGACGGACGCCTGGTGCTGGTGAGCGGGCGGGACGACCACGGCGAGGTGGCCGAGCCGGCCGTGGCCCTGAGCGCGACGGTGCAGGGCACCCGCACCGTGGCCTCCGTGCCCGACGGGACGCTGGCACGGGTGGTCGCCTCCGACGGGCAGTGGCAGGAGGTGCAGTCCCTCGACGGCGCCTCGGCCCGCGGCTGGGTGGACGACTTCCACCTGCGCGGTGTCGTGCACCTCGTCGGCCCGGCGCCGACGTGTGCCCCGCGCTTCGCCCCGGGCCGCCTGGCACCGGGCACGCAGGCCGTCGTGCTCGGGGTCGGCTCCGGTGGCACCCTGCGGGTCCGCACGGTGGCGACCCGGCCGCTCACCGGGCTCGTGCCCCGGGCGGACGTGCGCGAGCTCCCGCCCGCCGGGCCCGACTGCGGGGACGGCACCGACCCGCGGACCGACCACCACGGCAGCCACCACCACTGACCCCGTCCCCATCCCCGTGATTGCGCCGAGAGGGACGTTCCTGGGGGTTTGCGCGGGCGCAAACCCCCAGGAACGTCCCTCTCGGCGGAGGACCGGCCCGGTACGGTGCCGGGATGACCTCGGTGACCACGGTCCGGACGCCACGGCTGCTGCTGCGGGGCTGGCAGGAGGCCGACCGTGAGCCGTTCGCGGCGCTCAACGCCGACCCCGAGGTCATGGAGTACTTCCCCGCCACGCTGACCCGCGAGGAGTCCGACGCCTTCGCCGACCGGATCGCCGCGCGGCTGGAGGAGCAGGACCACGGCCTGTGGGCGCTGGAGGTCAAGGCCACCGGCGAGTTCATCGGCTACGCGGGCCTGGCCAACCCCTCGTTCCAGGCCGCCTTCACCCCCTGCACCGAAGTGGGCTGGCGCCTGGCCCGGGACGCCTGGGGCCACGGCTACGCCACCGAGGCCGCGCGGGCGGCCCTGCGGGTGGGGTTCGGCACGCTCGGCCTGGCCCAGGTCGTCTCGTTCACCGCGGTCGGCAACGCCCGCTCCCGGGCCGTGATGGCCCGGCTGGGGATGAGCCACGACCCGGCCGAGGACTTCGACCACCCGTCGCTGCCGGCCGGGCATCCGCTGCGCCGGCACGTGCTCTACCGGCTGACCCGTCAGGAGTGGTCGGGGCCCTCCTCTGCCATCAGGTAGACGAAGCCGGGGCCCTCGTCGCGGTAGGGGAAGCCGAGGTCGTCCAGGGCCTGGCGCCACGACCCGGTCACCGCCTCGTCGGCCGCCTCGAAGCCGTGGTCGGCGGTCAGCACGAAGGTCACGTCGTCGGTCATGCCCAGCGTGTCGAGGTGGGCCAGGAACGCCCGCAGCCGGGCGTCGGCGTCGCGCAGCGAGGCGCGGGCGATCTCCGAGCGCGGGCCGCCGGCGTGGTGCCCTGCATCGGTGACCACGTTGGACCACCAGGTGAACCGCGGCGCCGCTCGGCGGTCGGCGAACAGCTGGGTCATCTGCTGCAGGCCCACGTCGTCGACCTGGGTGGCCCAGGAGTAGTAGCCGTCGTCGAGGTGCGCCCGGTCGTGCACGTGCCCGGACCCGTGCGGGTCGGGCAGCAGCTCGCCCAGCCCGGCGGCGCCGTTGCCACTGCCGCTGGCCCGGATCACCGCCATGGTCGAGTAGTCGGCGCCGCGCTCGATCGGCTCGTCGACGCAGGCCGTGCGCGGGGTGTCCCGCGGCGGCACGACCTCGGAGACCATCTCGAAGACGGTCCGCACCGCCGGGCGCAGCCACTCGCCGCTGCGGTGCCAGGTCGAGGCGTCGTTGGGCACGACCCGCTCGCCGGTCTCCCGGTCGTAGAAGACGTTGCCCAAGACGCCGTGCCGCCCCGGTCCGAGGCCGGTGAGGATGGAGGTGTGGTTGGTGAGGGTGATGCTGGGGAACTGCGCCACGGCCCCGCCGCGCAGCGCCAGGCCGGCGTCGATGAGCCGCGCGACGCCGGGCAGCTCCCCCGCCTCGGCCATGGCGAGCAGCTCACCGCAGTGCCCGCCGTCCCAGAGCATGCCCACGACGACCGGCTCGCGCGGCTGCTCCCCCTCCAGGTATGCCGTGAGCACGCCCCCGTCGAGCGGCTCACCGTGCGCGTCGTGCAGCTGCTCGGGTGGCACCCCGGCGAGCGCCGCCAGGGTGGGTCCGACGTCGACGAGCCGCGCATGGTCGTCGACGAGGCCCAGCCGCCGGACGCCGACGCCGGACATCACCAGCGGCGCCCGGGACTGGATCACGTCTAGGGAGCCGTGCTCACCGTGGTGCCCGCCCTCGTCGGGGAACCAGTGCCGGGGCGTGTGGACGATGGCCAGGTCGGGGCTGCGCGTGGGGTCGGCGAACAGCGACAGGATGCGCGCGGCCGCGTAGGGGTACGCGTTGTCGACCGAGCGCGCCGGCCCGGGGTTGGCACACTCCAGCTCGTAGGGGAGGAACGCCATCGGGTCCTCGCTGGGCACCGGGTCCTGGCCCTCGAGCACCTCGTGCCGCCCGTCGGCGTGCAGCCGGACCCGGCCGAGGTGGTTGGCCGCGAGCGCCACCGGCCCGTCGGTCCCCTGCTCGACCCACACGACCAGGTCGACGGCGGCGGCGAGGTCGGGCTGGCTCAGGGCCTTGACGGCGTCCTCGCGGCGGGCGATCAGCTCAGCGGGGTGGAGTCGGCTCACAGTCCCCGACTCTAGGCGCCGGCAGGCGGCCGCACCCCCTGTACGCCACGAAGGCGGGGACCCCGGCCCTGATGGGCCTGGTGGTCCCCGCCTCCGGGTCGAGCCGGCTCCGGAGTGCGGTCACGAGGACCGCGACTCAGCGGGACTGGCTCTGGTGGCGCGAAGCGCGAGCCTGCTGGGCGATCCGGAGGGCACCCCTCCGGACGCCGCGGCTGCGCTCCGCGTGCAGGCGCTGCTCCATATGAGCTCGCGCGAGGTCTTCCTGCATGACCTGGAACATGGTGAATCTCCTTGCGAACAAAAGCATTTCAGGACTGTTGATCCAGCCGGAGGGCTCGGTGACGGACCGGACCTCGGCGGACGACGGCGACCAGGTGACGTAGGACATCAGGCCGCAACCGGGTGCTTGCGAGGACGACCCCGCGGGCGCTTGCGGGCCACGACAACTCCCTGGACGAAGAGCTCGCCACCCCAGACACCCCAGGGCTCCTGCCGCTCGAGCGCACCCGCGAGGCACTGGGCCTTGGCCGGGCACGTCCCGCACAGGGACTTCGCGAACTCGACATCCGCCGGGCTCTCGGCGAACCAGAGCTCAGCGTCGTTCTCCCGACACGGGATCGCGTTGCCGGAGTCGTTGGCCTGCTCGTGCATGTCGATCAGCGCTGTGAGCTGCATCGGGGGGTCACCTCCTTCGTCTCCACCGGTCAGGTGGCGTGTTCTCGTGTGTGTCATCTCGTGATCCGTGACCTGCCTGGTGGGCGGGTCCTGGATCGCTGTTCTCTTGTTCACTGCTGGCGGTCTTCCTGCTGGTGGCGGCCGCCGGATAACACAAAGGCCGCGGATCCCGGTTGTCGGGTTCCGCGGCCTGGAGGTGACCTGGTCTAGAAGCTAGACCGGTGGTCTCCCGGTGCGGAAGTGAGCGACATCCTTGGAAACGAGCTTGTGCATCGGCGCGTAGAAAGCCGGACGGGCCTGCGGGGCGGTGGCGACGACGCCGGTGACGCCCGTGCCGAAGCCGAACGCGGACACAGCGGTCCCGTGACGCAGAGCCGCGGCATCCGCGGTGGTGATGAGGGTGCGGGCAACCTGCGGGCATGCGACGCGGACGCGGTGAATGCGCGTCGCGTTCGTCATCGTGGTGATCTCCATCAGGCCAACCCTCCTCATCTGTTGCTCGTCGACCCCAGCCGGAAGCCTGTTCCGCTGGGCTGGATGTAGTGATCAGGCTAGGGCAGCCTTCTCAAACCCTGCAATCGAATTAACGGAAATCTTTGACGGAATTTCGACAAGACCCGTGAATCATGCTGAGTCGCTTGTGGCCGAAAGGTTTTCGGCCGTCTCCTGAGGGTCGGCACCACCCAGGATGGCCAGCACCGACGGCCCGTAACGCTCCAGCTTGCGCGCCCCGACCCCGCCGATGGTGGCCAGCTCGGCCGGGGAGGACGGGTTGCGCTCGGCGATGGCGGTCAGGGTGGCGTCGGTGAACACGACGTAGGCCGGCACCTTGGCGGCCCCGGCCACCGCGAGGCGCCAGGCGCGCAGCGCCTCGAAGGTCGCCTCGTCGTAGGTGGGTGGGCACTCGGCGCAGCGGCCGACCTTGCGCTCGGCGGCACTGGTCAGGTCGGTGCCACAGCCGCGGCACTTCGCCGGCACGGCCATGCTCATCTGCTTGCCGCGCCCGGCGCGGGACGCGGCCTTTGGCGCGGACCTGGCCCCCTCCCCGAGCACGCTCGCCGCCCCGTCCAGGAACCGCGACGGGCGGCGGGTGGCCCGGCCGCCGGCGTTGCGGGCCCCGGCCCACGACAGCCGCAGCTCGCGGCGGGCCCGCGTCAGACCGACATACAGCAGGCGACGCTCCTCCTCGACGGCCTCGGGCCCCTCGGCCATCGAGATGGGGATGAAGCCGTCGCTGCACCCGGCGAGGAACACGACGTCCCACTCCAGGCCCTTGGCCGCGTGCAGCGAGGCGAGCGTAACGCCCTGCACCGTGGGGGCGTGCTGGGCGGCGGAGCGCTCCTCCAGCTCGCGCACCAGCTCGGGCAGCCGGGCCTCGGGCGACGCGGCGGCGAGGTCGTCGGCCAGGGCGGCGAGCGCCTGCAGCGACTCCCACCGCTCGCGGGTCGCCCCGCCGCTGCTCGGGGGCCGCTCGCTCCACCCGGCGCCGGTGAGCACGTCGCGGGCCAGGTCGGGCATCGGCTTGCTGCCGTCGTCGGAGCGGGCCGCGCCGCGCAGCAGGAGCACTGCGTCGCGCACCTCGCGCCGGGAGAAGAACCGGTCGCCACCCCGGACCAGGTAGGGCACGTCGGCGTCGGCCAGCGCCGCCTCGAACGCCTCGGACTGGGCGTTGGTGCGGAACAGCACCGCGATCTGGCTCGGCGGCACCCCCTGGCCGATGCGCGCCTTGACCGCCGCGGCGACCCCTGCCGCCTCGGCCGGCTCGTCCGGGTATGCCGTGAGCACCGGTGCCGGTCCCGGCTCGCCCTGGGCCTGCAGCTGCACCAGCTCGGCTCCCCCACGGGCCCCGGCGCTGCCGCCGCGCACCACGAGGTTGGCCAGGCCCACCACCTGCGGGGTCGAGCGGTAGTTGCGCACCAGCTTGACCAGGCGGGCCTCGGGGTAGCGCCGCGGGAAGTCCAGCAGGTGCCGGGGGCTGGCCCCGGTGAAGGAGTAGATCGTCTGGGCGGCGTCGCCGACCACGCAGACGTCGTCGCGCTCGCCCACCCACAGGTCGAGCAGGCGCTGCTGCACCGCGTTGACGTCCTGGTACTCGTCGACGACGAAGTGGCGGTACTGGCTGCGCACCGTGCGGGCGATGTCCTCGCGCTCGGTGAGGATGCCGACGGTGATGAGCAGGACGTCCTCGAAGTCGATCACGCCGCGCTCGGCCTTGACCTCCTCGTAGGTCTGCAGCACGCGGGCCATCGCGGTGGCGTCGAGGCCGGCCGGGTCACGGCCGGCACGCCTGGCCGCCGCGGCGTAGGTCTCGGGGGTGAGCATGCTGACCTTGGCCCACTCGACCTCGGCGGCGAGGTCGCGCACGCCGACCCGGTCCAGCTGCAGCCGCAGCCGCGAGCCCGCCTCGGCGACCACCGACGCCTTGTGCGGAAGCACCTCGGGCGCGGCCCCGCCGATGGCCTGCGGCCAGAAGTAGTGCAGCTGGCGCAGCGCCGCGGCGTGGAAGGTGCGGGCCTGCACCCCGCCCACGCCGAGCTCGCGCAGCCGGGTGCGCATCTCCCCCGCCGCGCGGGCGGTGAACGTCACGGCGAGCACCCGCTGCGGCTGGTAGGCCCCGCTGTGCACGCCGTAGGCGATCCGGTGGGTGATCGCCCGGGTCTTGCCGGTGCCTGCCCCCGCAAGGACGCACATCGGCCCCTTCGGGGACGCTGCGACCTCCCGCTGCTCGGGGTCGAGCGCGGCGAGGACGTCGTCTGCGGTCGGGGTGCCGGTGGCCAGGGTGCTCATCAGGGCCGATCCTCCCAGACCGCACCGACGCCGGCAGCGGCCGTGCCCGGCGCGCGTGTGACGGACCTGACCGGCAGGATGCGGAAGGATTCGGCGCCGTTCGCCGTTGAGGCGAGCGGACGGCATACGACGTATGAAGGAGATCCCGCATGGCTTCGGCCCCCGCCCTGCCCGCCGACGGCACCATCACGATGTTCAGCACGACATGGTGCGGCTACTGCACCCGGCTGAAGACCCAGCTCGACCGTGAGGGCATCGGCTACACCGAGGTCAACATCGAGCACGACCCGGCCAGCGCCGACTACGTCATGGCCGTCAACGGCGGCAACCAGACCGTGCCGACCGTCGTGTTCCCCGACGGCACCGCCGCCACCAACCCCTCCCTCGCCGAGGTCAAGGCCCGCCTGTCCTGACCCGGGCGCGCCTCACCGGCCCGGTATGCCGTAGGCGCGCTCCACGTGCAGCCGCGCCACGAGCCGGTGGTCCTCGACCATCGCGCGCCGGTAGTCCCGCCAGTCCGGGTGCTCCCCGGCGATGAGGCGGTAGATCTCGACGAGCTCCTCGACCGCCGCGTCGTCGGGGGCCGCGGCGACCTCCGAGAAGGTCACCGTGCCCTCGAGCACCGTGTAGGACCAGCCGTTGACGCTGGAGACCATCAGCGAGGCGCGCGGGTCGCGGCGCAGGTTGGCCACCTTGGCCCGGCCGTCGACCACCGACACCCGCACCAGGTCCTGCTCCGGGTCGTAGCAGTAGTTGACGTTGGACAGCTGCGGCCGGCCGTCGCGCTTGATCGTCGCGAGGACGCCGAGGTTGCGCTCCTGCACCACGGCGGCGAGGTCGGGGTCGATCGGCATGCGGTCCTCCCTGTCGGTGGGCCCGGTGTCGGCGGGCCGTGTGCTGCGTGCCCTCAGCTGCGGGCCGGACGCCACTCGCCGGTGGTGGGCAGCCGCTGGCCGTACCACCGCTCCATGAGGCGGTGCGAGATCGACATCCGCGAGGAGACCAGCACCCGCCCGTCGGCGATGCGCTCCGCCAGCCCCTCCCGGGTCACCCAGAACGCCTCGGCGAGCTCGTCGCCGTCCAGCTCGATCGCCGACCCCACCGCGCGCGCCGTGAAGCCCACCATCAGCGAGGTCGGGAACGGCCACGGCTGGTTGCCCAGGAAGGTGACGTCCCCGACCTCGAGGCCGACCTCCTCGCGCACCTCCCGCGCCACGGCCGCCTCCAGCGACTCCCCCGGCTCGAGGAAGCCGGCCAGCACCGAGAACCGGCCCTCCGGCCACTCCGCCCCGCGGGCCAGCAGCAGCCGGTCGTCAGCGTCGGTGACCGACATGATGACCGCGACGTCGGTGCGCGGGTAGTGCTCGCTGCCGTCGTGCCCGCACCGGCGGACCCACCCCGCCTGCTCCGGGGTGGTCGCGTGGCCGCAGCGGGGGCAGTGGGTGTGGGCCGCGTGCCAGTTGGTCAGCGCCAGCGCCGTGGCGAGCATGCCGGCTTCCCGGTCGTCGAGCACGGTGGCCACCTGCCGCAGCCCCCGCCACGACCGCGGGTCGCCCTCGTCGACCGGGTCGCCCACGACCGCGACGTGCGCCGGTCCACCGTCGTCCTGCCCGAGGAACACCGCGAGCCGGTGACGGTCCGCCGGGACCGGCGGGCGCTGGTGCAGCGACAGCTCGCCGTCGGTGCCGACCACCTCGACCGTGCCGCCGACCAGCTCCAGCACGCGGGTGGCCGGGTCGCTCAGCAGCGCGTCCAGCAGCCCGGGCTCACGGCGCCGGTGCGCCGCACGGTCGAGCGAGCCATGCGCCAGGGGCAGGTCGCGGATTGTTTCCGCCGCACACGTCACGCCTTCCACCCTATGGCGCCCACCCGTCATACGGTGTGCGAGTGACCCGCAGCGCCCTGGCTCTCGCCGCCCTCGCCAGCGCCGCCGTGCCCGGTCTGGACCCGACCGCCGTCGAGGCCGCCGCGCCCGGCGCCAGCGCGTTCGACCTCGCGTTCGTCACCGACGCCGAGTCCCGGCGGTGGGTCGTGCGCTCCCCGCGCAGCCGGGCCGCGGGCGCCCAGATGGAGGTCACCACGACCCTGCTGGAGCTGCTCTCGCGCCGGCTGCCGTATGCCGTGCCGTCGCCGGCCGGGTTCGCCGCCCTCAAGGAGGGCGGCCGGGCCGCGGTCTACCCGTTCCTGCCCGGACGACCGGTCGTCTTCGGCCACCTGCCGCCGGGTCCGGGGCCGGCCGCCGAGCTCGGGCGCGCCATCGCCGCGCTGCACAACGTCGACCTGCGCCTGGCCGAGGAGGCCGGGCTTCCCGCCTACGACGCCGACACCTACCGCACCCGCCGGCTCGCCGAGCTCGACCGGGCCGCGGCCACCGGGCACGTGCCCACCTCGCTGCTGACCCGGTGGGAGCGCGCCCTGGAGGACGTGCGGCTGTGGCGGTTCGCCCCGACGGTGACCCACGGTGACCTATCCGGGGAGCAGGTCCTCGTCGAGTTCTCCGACGAGGACGACGCCACGAGCGGCCGGGTCGCGGCCATCACCGGCTGGGACGACGCCAAGGTGGCCGACCCCGCCGACGACTTCGCCCTGCTCGCCGGGAACGCCCCGGCCGACACCTTCGACACCGTGCTCGAGGCCTACGCCCAGGCCCGCGACGAGCGGCCCGACGCCCACCTGGAGCAGCGGGCGCTGCTCGCCCACGAGCTGCGGCTGGTCACCGGGCTGCTGACGGCGCTGTCCACCGGCGACGTGCGCTACGTCGACGCCTACGTCGAGCGGCTGCGCCGGCTGGAGGACGCGACCTGGGGCGACTCCGGCGCCGGGGACGACCGCACCGGCGACGCGCCATCGGACTGACGCCTCGCTCCGGCGCTCCCCGGTGGGCCCGCGCTCACTGCGGGATGGTCCGCAGCAACGCGACCAGCTCGTCCTCGCCAGGCAGCTCCGGCCAGACCGTCTCGCCCGTCGCGGCGTAGTAGAACGCGGCATCGACGTCCTCGAGCGGCACCCCGCGCAGCCGGGCGTAGGCCAGCCGGTAGGCCGCGAGCTGGACGGCCTTGACGCGTAGCGCGGCCGCGGACGGGCGGGTGCCGGTCTTCCAGTCCACGACCGTCCACCCGCCCCCGGGCCGGGGGAAGACGGCGTCGATGCGGCCACGCACGGCGATGCCGTCGGTGGTCGACTCGATGGCCACCTCGATGCCCTCCGGCGTGCGCTGCGCCCACTCGCTGGCGAGGAAGAGCTCCTGCATCCGCGGCAGCTCGGCGTCGTCGCCGGGGTCCTCGTCGGCGCTGCCGGGCAGGTCGAACACGTCGAGCATCGTCGCCTGGGAGAAGTGCTGCTCGACCCAGGCGTGGAACGCGGTGCCTCGCCGGGCGGCGGTCGCCGGCGGGCTGGGCATCGGCCGGCGCAGGGCCAGGGCGAAGGCGAGGGGGTCCTCGGCGAGCTGGACCACCTTGGAGGTGGACAGGTGCCGCGGGACGGTGACCGGCTGGCGGCTCGACGCGCGCACGGCCTCCCGCTCCCTGAGCAGCAGGTCGATCTCACGGTCGAGCGGGTTCGGCTCCCCGGTCGGCGTGCCGCCGTCGGCCGTGCCGCCGTCGGCCGTGCCGTCCCCGGGGGTGCCGTCGCCGGCCGCCTCGATGGCCTCCCGGACCAGGTCGGCCGCACCACCCATCTGCTCGCGCCGGCGGGCCAGGGGGTCGGTCGGCCACACCGCGGTGACGGGCTCGGTCTTGCGCGGGTTGGCCGCCTTGCCGCCCTCGTCCGGCTCGGGCATCGCCTCCCAGGGCAGCGCGACCAGGTCGAGCACGGGGTCCTGCACCAGCTCGGTCAGGAACCGGGAGGTCACCCTCGGGGTGGTGGCGTCCGACCACACCGGGGCCGTCAGCAACAGCTCGCCGCGGGCCCGGGTGAACGCGACGTAGGCCAGTCGGCGCTCCTCGGCGATGCCGTGCTCGCCGCCGGCCCGGACGAAGCACTCGACCTCGTCCTTGAGCTCGGCCAGGTCCTCTGCCTGCTGCCAGCGCAGCCGGGGAAGGCCGTCGCGGTCGCCCCGCAGGTCGTAGGGGACGCCGGACAGCCCCCCGCACCAGCCCTTGTCGGTGGGCGGGCTCATCGTCCAGTCGCCCTCCTTGAACGAGGTGGTGGCGCTGGACCGCGCCGGGAACGAGCCCTCGACCAGCCCCGGCACCGCGACGACGTCCCACTCCAGGCCCTTGGAGGCGTGGACGGTCAGGACCTGCACCGCCTGGGTCGAGACCTCGACGTAGCCCTTGTCCAGGCCACGCTCCTCCTTCTGGGCGGCCTCCAGCCAGGCCAGGAAGCCACCCAGCGTGGGCCGGTCGGCGGAGGTGGAAAAGGTGGCGGCGACGTCGGCGAACGCGTCGAGGTGGGCGCGCGCGGTCGTCGGGGAGTGCTCCGGACGCGCGAGGACCTCGATGTCGAGGCCGAGCGCCCGCTCGGCCTCGCCGACCAGGTCGGCCAGGGGCATGCCGGTCAGGGAGCGCAGCCGCCGGACCGCCTCGCCCAGGCCGCGCAGCCGCTCCATCGCCGGCGCCGAGACGGCCTGCCCGTCCTTGCCGCGCCAGTCGTGTCGGGGCAGGTCGTCCAGGGCCTCGACGATGCTGGCCCGGTCGGTGCTGTCGGGGGCCTGGTCGCGCGCCTCCCCCGGCGAGCCGGCCTGCTGGCGCTGCAGCACCCGGGACCACGCCGCCAGCCCGTCGAGGTCGGCGGCTCCGAGCCGGCACAGCGGCCCGGTCAGCAGACGCATGAGGTGGTCGCCCCGGGAGGGGTCCTGCACCACGTGCAGCAGCGCGAGGGTGTCGGCCACCTCGGGGGTGGTGAGCAGACCACCCAGGCCGACCACCTCGACCGGCAGGCCGGCGGACTCGAGCGCCTCGACGATCGCCGTGAACTGCGAGCGCTTGCGGCACAGCACCGCGGCCGAGCGCCCGCTCCAGCGGCCCTGCCGGTCGAACCACCGCGCCGCCACCCACTCGGCGACGTAGGCCGCTTCGTCCTCGGCCGTCAGCAACCGCGCGGCGTGGATCCGGCCGGAGCCGGCGTCCGGCCGGGGCCGGAGCACCTCGACCGGGACGCTGGACCCCTCCCGCAGGGACGCCGAGGTCACGTTGGCCGCCTCGAGGATCTGCGCGTCGTTGCGCCAGCTGGTCGACAGCGGCAGCACGGTGGCCGGGCCGGCGCCGTCGGCGAACTCCCGGGGGAAGCGGGTCAGCGTGGTGGCGCTCGCCCCGCGCCAGCCGTAGATGGACTGGTTGGGGTCGCCCACGGCGGTGACCGGCACCGGCTCCCCCGACTGGACGAACAGGCTCTGCAGCAGCACCAGCTGGGCCTCGCTGGTGTCCTGGAACTCGTCGAGCAGCACCGCCCGGAAGCGCTGGCGCTCGCCCTGGCCCACGTCCGGGAACCGCCCGGCGAGCTGGGCGGCCACGGCCATCTGGTCGGCGAAGTCGAGGGCGTCGCGGCTGCGCTTGAGGTCGAGGTAGCCCCGGACCATCGGCAGCACCGCGCGCCGGGCCTTGAGCGCCTTGAGCGCGTCGGCGACCGGCGCGGGCAGGTTCCTCGCCCGGCTCGCGCCCTTGGGCAGCCCGGTGACCCGCGCCTCGAAGGCGTCGATGAGCTCCTCGAGCTGCTCGGGCACCAGCAGGTGCTCGGCCATCTCGCCGGCGAGGTCGACCACCGCGCTGACCACGGTGGAGGTGGCGAACCCGACGTCGTCCATCGGACCGTCGTAGCGCTCGACCACCTCGCTGGCGTACTGCCACGCGGCCGCCTCGGACAGCAGCCGCGACTCCGGCTCGATCCCGAGGCGCAGGGCGTGCTCGCGCACGATCCGCCCGGCGTAGGAGTGGTAGGTCGACACCGTCGGCGTGCCCCCGAGCACCTCGGCGCCGTCGGGCTCCTCCACAGGCGTCCACAGGCCCACGTGCCGCAGCCGCCGCAGCCGCCGGCCGATCCGCTCGGCGAGCTCGGTCGCGGCCTTGCGGGTGAAGGTCAGGCCCAGCACCTGGTCGGGTTCGACGTAGCCGTTGGCCACCAGCCAGACGACCCGCGAGGCCATGGTCTCGGTCTTGCCCGACCCGGCACCGGCGACCACGAGCAGCGGGCGCAGCGGCGACTCGATCACCGCCTCCTGCTCCGGCGTCGGTGGCGGGTTGCCCAGGGCGAGGGCGATGTCGCGCGCCGAGTGCTCCGTCGTCGCGGCCATCAGATGACCCTCCCCTCGGTCTGGGCCGGGCAGCTCGTGCGCACCGGGCAGAACTGGCAGCCCTCCCCGACGGTCGCGGTGAACGTGGCCGCGGCCATGCCCTCCGCGGTCTCGACGACCAGCCGGTCGGCCCAGCCGGGGTCGTCGTCGCCGGCGAGCGCCTCCTGCGCCTGCAGCGTGGTCTTCTGGGTCGCCGCCTTGCCGAGCTGCAGCAGCGCCGCACCGGCGGAGGTGTCACCCAGCTCGGGGAACGCCTCGTGCTCGACCGCGGCCTGGTAGGCGCCCAGCTGCGGGTGCCGCGCGATCTCGTCCCGCGAGGGCTTGCTGGAGCCGGTCTTGAGGTCGATGACGCGCAGCTCGCCCGTGGGCGCGCGCTCGATCCGGTCGACCCGGCCGGTCAGCTGGGCCCGCCCGATCTGCACGGACATGGCGACCTCGACGCCGACGGGCTCCCAACCCTCCGCCCGGGCCTCCGGCGTGTAGCGGGCCAGCCGGCGGACCATGGCCCGCGCCTCCTCCAGCTGGCGCCGGGACAGCCAGCCCTCGGGCAGCCCGAGGCGGCCCCAGCGCGCCTCGACCTCGCGCACCAGGGTGGCCTCGTCGACATCCCCCAGCTCGGCGGCGATGTCGTGGACGAGGGTGCCGATGGTGGCGGCGCCGACGCTGGGCCCCTCGCCGCCGCACGCGGTGAGCAGCCAGCGCAGCCCGCAGTCGCCGAAGGACTCGATCTTGGACGGCGAGACGGTGACCGGGTCCTCGGGGGCGCGCAGCGGCCGGTCGTCGCTCAGCGGGAGCAGCGCCCACCAGGCGGTCGGGTCGGCTCCCGGCACGCCCGCGGCGGCCAGCCGGGCCAGGCCCGCGGCCGCGGTATGCCGGGTGGCCGCGTCCTCCGCCAGGACCACCTCGCGGCGCAGCTCGGCCACCAGCGCGGCCAGGGTCATCGGCCGCCCCACCTCGGTGAAGGGGCGCAGCTCGTCGCGGTCGTCGGTCTCCTCCGGCGGGTCGACGACGTCGAGGTAGGGCGAGGGCTGCTCGTCCTCGCTGCGCACCGCGGTGACCAGCAGGCGCTCGGAGGCCCGGCTCACCGCGACGAGGAACCCTCGGGTCTCGTCGTAGCGGACCGCCGCCTGCGCGGCGCGGAACGACTGGCCCCGGTCGGTGAGCACGTCGACCAGCCGCTCGGAGCCGAGCAGCGAGCCGCGCAGGCGCAGGTCGGGCCACACGCCCTCCTGCACCCCGGCCACGACGACGAACCGCCACTGCCGGCCGGCCGCGCCCTGCGGCGTGGTCAGGCTGACCGTGTCGTCGCTCGGGGCGCGGGCCACCAGCGTGTCGCCGGGCACGTCCTGGCCACGGATGTGCTCGAGGAACTCCCCCGGGCCCATCTGCGGCAGCCGGTCGACGTAGCGCCCGGCCGCGTCGAAAAGCCCCACCACCGCGTCGAGGTCGCGGTCGGCGCGTTGGCCACCGGCGCCGCCGGACAGGGCGATGCGCTGCCAGTGCGGGCCGAGCCCGGTGGCCTCCCACATCGCCCACAGCACCGTCTCGGCGGTCACCCCCGGCGCCCACCGCAGCCGGTCGTCCTCACCCTCGACCGTGCGAGCCGCCTCGACCGCCGCCCGGAAGGCCTTGGCGACGCGCCGGGCGGGCGCCCCCTCGGGCCCCAGCGCCGCCAGGAGGCCGGGGTCCTGCACCGCCAGCGCGAGCAGCTCGTCACTGGTGCGGCCACCACCGCCTTCGAGCTCCTCGCGTCGCAGGGCGCGGCGCAGCCGGCGCAGGCCCACCGCGTCGGCCCCGCCGATCGGGGAGGTGAGCACGTCGACGGCGGTGGTGACGTCGACCGGGTGGGGCTCGTCGCGGGCGGCGCGCAGGGCCGCCTCGAGCAGGAGCAGCAGCGGCCGCACCGCCACCTCGTCGCGCACCGGCACCTCGACCGTCGAGACGCTCACCGGCACCTGGGCGGCGAGCAGCGCCCGGCGCAGCGCCGCGGTGCGCCCCTGGCCACGCACGATGACCGCCATGTCCGACCACGCCAGCCCGTCGAGGAGCCGGGCCCGGCGCAGCTCGGCGGCGATGTGGGAGGCCTCCTGCGAGGCGGCCCGCAGGAGGGCGACGTCGACCCGGCCCCCGGGCGGCACGTGCTCCAGCTCGCGGTGCGGGCCACCGCCGAGGGCGCCGATCCGCCGGGTCACCCGCCGGGTCACCGCCCGCAGGGCCATGGGCTGGCGGTGGGAGGTGGTCAGGGTCAGCGTCGGACCCTCGCCCAGCTCGCGCCAGGTCGTGGCCAGCACCCGCGGGTCGGCGCCACGGAAGGTCTGCACGGCCGCGTCGGGGTCGCCGATGAGCACCAGGTCGATGTGGGGGGCGCGGACGACGGAGAGCAGCCCGTGCGCGGCGGAGGTCAGTTCCTGGGCGTCGTCGACGACGATCAGCCGCAGCGAGGCCCGCAGCCGGTCGAGGGCCTCGGGGTCCTCCTCGAGCAGGTCCGCGGCCGCGCCCAGGATCCACGCGGGGTCATAGGAGCCGGGCCGGGTGAAGGAGGTGACCTGGTCGTACTCCTGGAGCATCTGCGCCGCGGCCACCCACTCCGGCCGCTGGTGCTCGCGCCCGAGCGCGGCGAGGTCCTCGGCCTCCAGGCCGCGCTCGACCGCGCGCATGAGCAGGTCGCGCAGCTCGTGCCGGAAGCCGCGCGTGGGCAGTGCGGCCCGGACGTGCTCGGGCCAGTCGGGTCCGGGCACCTCACCCGCGGCGTGGCCGAGCAGCAGCTCGCGCAGGATGACGTCCTGCTCCGGGCCGCTCAGCAGCCGCGGCGGCGGGTCGCCGAGCAGGGCGGCAGCCTGGCGCAGGATGCCGAAGCCGAACGCCTGCGGGGTGCGGGCCAGCGACTCGGTGGTGGTGCTGCCGAGGCGGCCGGAGATGCGCTGGCGCAGCTCACCGGCCGCGACCCGGGTGGGGGCCAGCACGAGGCACTGGTCCGGCGACAGGCCGTCACGGCGCACCCGGTCGACGACCAGCTCGATCGCGGTGGTCGTCTTGCCCGTGCCCGGCGCGCCGAGGACGCGCAGCACCCCGCCGCGGTGCGCCACGGCTGCGGCCTGGCGCTCGTCGAGGTCGGGGACCTCGACGGCACGGTCCGGGGCTCGGCGGAGGGACAGCACCCGGGGATTCCATCACGGACCCCGGACAGCCCGACTCAGGCGCCCGGTCCCTCCCAGCGGGCCCGGCCCATGTCCACCCGGCGGCCGGTGAGCATCCCGCCGACCATCGGGGTGCCCTCGGCCCGGTAGTGCTCGATCGCCTCGTCCTCCAGCCCCCGCGGCGGCTCGCCGCTGGCGCGGATGACCCGCCACCACGTGGTCATCGAGCCGTAGCGCGACATCACCGCCCCCACCTGGCGGGGCCCGCCCTCGCCGAGGATCTCGGCGATGTCGCCGTAGGCCAGCACCCGGCCCTCGGGGATCGCGTCGGCGACCTCCAGCACCGCGTCCGCGTAGTCGGGCAGCTGCCCGGGCGCGTCCACCCCGTATGCCGTGTCGCCGGCTCGCGTCGTCACGGGTCAGTACTCCGGCTGGGTCGGGTCCACGTCGCGCACCCAGGCGAGCACGCCGCCCTCGAGGTTGCGCACGTCGCCGTGGCCGGCCTCGAGGAGGATCCGCGCGGCCTCGGCCGAGCGGACCCCGCTCTTGCAGTGGATGACCACGGTCCGGTCGAACGGCAGCCGGGACACCGCCGCGCCGGAGCGGAACTCGTCGAGGTGGATCGCCTCGGCGCCGGGGATGCTGGCGATCGCCCGCTCCTCCGGGCCGCGCACGTCGACCAGGACGAACTCCTCACCGCCGGCGCGCTTGTCGAGCATCGCCGCGAGGTCGCGCGCGGAGATCCCCGGCAGGGAGTCGGCGGCGGTGTCCTCCCCGGCGAGGGGACCACTCGCGATACCGCAGAACCACTCGTAGTCCACCAGCTCGGTGACGGTCGGGGACGGCCCGCACACCGCGCACCCGGGGTCCTTGCGCACCTGCAGGGCGTCCCAGCTCTGGCGCAGCGCGTCGTGCACGAGCACCCGGCCGACCAGCGGCTCGCCGATGCCGGTCAGCAGCTTGATCGCCTCGGTGGCCTGGACCGAGCCGATGGCGGCGCAGAGCACGCCCAGCACCCCGCCCTCGGCGCACGAGGGCACCAGGCCCGGCGGCGGCGGCTCGGGGAAGACGCAGCGGTAGCAGGGGCCGTGCTCGGCCCACCAGACGCTGACCTGCCCGTCGAAGCGGTAGATCGAGCCCCACACGTGGGGCTTGCCGAGCAGCACGCAGGCGTCGTTGACGAGGTAGCGCGTCGGGAAGTTGTCGGTGCCGTCGACGACGAGGTCGTAGCCGCCGATGACCTCGAGCGCGTTGCTCGAGTCCAGCCGCAGCTCGTGGCGCTCGACCGTGACGAAGGGGTTGACCTCGGCCAGCGTCTCCTGCGCCGAGAGCGACTTGGGCCGGCCCACGTCGGAGACCCCGTGCACGACCTGGCGCTGCAGGTTGGAGGTCTCCACCACGTCGTCGTCGACGATGCCGATGGTGCCCACCCCGGCGGCGGCGAGGTACATCAGGACCGGGGAGCCGAGCCCGCCCGCGCCGACGACCAGGACGCGGGCGCCCTTGAGCCGGCGCTGTCCCTCCAGGCCCACCTCGGGGATCAGCGCGTGCCGCGCGTAGCGGGCGACCTCCTCGGTGCTGAGGGGGTCTGACAGGCCGACGAGGGGTGGCAGCGCCATGCCCTTGAGGTTACCCGCGCGTAGGATGCTCACGCCTGCATGACGACCGGAAGGGGCACGTGGTGACGTTGAGCTCGGAGACCCGGGGCCGTGGGGTGCGGCTGCCCCGCTCGGCCCGACGTGCCCAGCTGCTGGAGGCGGCCCAGGAGGTCTTCGTCGAGGCCGGCTACCACTCCGCCGCGATGGACGAGATCGCCGACCGGGCCGGGGTGTCCAAGCCCGTGCTCTACCAGCACTTCCCCGGCAAGCTCGACCTCTACATCGCGCTGCTGGACCAGACCAGCGAGGAGCTCGTCGACCTGGTCCGCCAGGCGCTCTCGAGCACGACGGACAACAAGCTGCGCGTCGCCGCGAGCATCCAGGCCTACTTCGACTTCGTCGACAGCCACAACGCCGGCTACCGCCTGATCTTCGAGTCCGACCTGACCAACGAGGCGGCGGTCCGCCAGCGGGTGGACCGCGTCTCGCAGGCCTGCGCCGAGGCGATCGCGGTGGTCATCAGCGAGGACACCGGCCTGCCCGAGCCCGAGGCGCACCTGCTCGGCATGGCGCTGTCGGGCATGGCCCAGGTCAGCGCCCGGTTCTGGCTGGCGCAGCGCTCGGCCATCCCGCGCGACGAGGCGGCCCGGCTCGTGGCCGCGCTGTCCTGGCGTGGCCTGGGCGGCTTCCCCAACATCAAGGACGGCGAGGGCGCGGCGGGGGAAGGCGAGGACCCCTCCGCCGGTTAGCCTTCGAGGAGGACCGGCCACGAGCCGGTCAGCCGGCTCCCCGCACCACTGACGAAAGGCAAATGCCGTGGAGGTCAAGATCGGCGTGCAGAACGTCGCACGCGAGATCACGCTCGAGTCCGACGAGTCGCCCGAGCAGGTGTCCGAGACCGTGCGCCAGGCGCTGGCCGACGGCGGTCTGCTCAGCCTCACCGACGAGAAGGGCCGCCTGGTCCTCGTCCCCGTCGCCAGCATCGGCTACGTCGACATCGGCGCAGCCGAGAAGGGCAAGGTCGGCTTCGGTCGCCTCTGAGCCCCCTCACGTGACACGGGCGGTCCCTGCGGGGGCCGCCCGTTCGCGTACCCGGCCTCACCACTGCGCCGGAGCCGCCACCACCGGACAGTGCCTACCGTGGACGGCGGGACGGGCCCGTCTGTCCCCCACACGCGCCGCCGGGCGCGGGAAAGGAGCGGTCCCGTGACCTTCTTCAACATCCTCGGCACCATCATCTTCGGCGCGGTCATCGGCTACCTCGCCCGACTGTTCCTCCCCGGCAGGCAGCACATCGGCATGATCATGACCATCGTGATCGGCATCATCGGCGCCCTCGTCGGCTACTGGCTCGCCGGGCTCTTCGGCGTGGCCTCCACGGCCGGGATCGACTGGATCCGGTGGTTCTTCAGCATCGTCGTCGCCGCGATCGGTGTCGTCGGCTACGAGCGGATCATGGCGCGCCGGGCGGCCTGAGCCGCCCAGCACCGCGCGAGTGGTCCCGTCCGCCACGGACGGGACCCCTCGTCATACCCGTCCGTATGCCGGGCGCCCGCCTCGCTCAGGCGGCGAGCCCGAGCCGGCCCATCCGGCGGGTGTGCTCGTCGGTGAGCCGGGCGAACATGCGCCCGATCTCGGCGAGGTCGGCCCCGGGACGGTTCGTGCCGCCGACCAGCAACGAGGCGAGGGCGTCCCGCTCCACGGCGACCCGCTGGGCCTGGCTGAGCGCCTCCCCGACCAGGCGGCGACCCCACAGGGCCAGCCGGCCGGCGATCCGGGGGTCGGCGTCGATGGCCTCGCGCACGGTGCGCACCGCGAAGTCGGCCTGGCCCACGTCCTCGAGCACCGCGCGCACCAGCTCCTGGGTCGAGGGGTCCACGTAGTTGGAGATCTCGCGGTAGAAGTCGGTGGCGATGCCGTCGCCGACGTAGGCCTTGACCAGGCCCTCGAGCCAGCCGGTGGGCTTGGTGCGGTCGTGGAACGCGTCGATCGCGGGGATGAACGGGGCCATCGCCTGCTCGGGGTCCTCGCCCATCTCGGCGATCCGCGCCACGAGGGCGTCGTAGTGGTGGAACTCGGCCACCGCCAGCCGCGCCAGCGCCGCCTTGGCCGGCTGCCCGGGCGCGAGCTCGGCGTCGGCGGCGAGCCGGGAGAAGGCGGTCAGCTCGCCGTAGGCGAGGGCGCCGAGCAGGTCGACGACGGCCGCGCGGTAGGTCGGGTCGTCGGTGAAGGGGTCGGTGCCCGGCGGGACGTTCTCGTGCTCGACATCGGCCATGGACGGACACAGTAGTTGCTCGCCGGTAGACTGCCCGTCGACATCCGGTGCCCGGTCGGCCCGACTCAGCCGCCAGGGACGCTCTGGCGGCACCCCTGAAGAACTCCGATCGGCCCGCTCATTGACGCAGGTGCGGCCTGCGATGCCGGTGCACGATCCCGGCCCCGCGCGTGGCCCCCGCCCGATCCGAGAGAACTTCATGAGCACTGCAGAGCAGACCTTTGCCGACTTCGACGTCCACCCGCAGATCGTCGAGTCCCTCGCCGACGCCGGCATCATCCACCCCTTCCCGATCCAGGCGATGACCCTGCCGGTCGCCCTCGGCGGCCACGACATCATCGGCCAGGCTAAGACCGGCACCGGCAAGACGCTGGGCTTCGGCGTGCCGATGCTCCAGCGCGTCGTCAGCCCTTCCGACGAGGAGTTCGCGAACCTGCCGCACGCCGGCAAGCCCCAGGCGCTGGCCGTCGCCCCCACCCGCGAGCTGGCCGTGCAGGTCTCCGGCGACCTCGAGCGCGCCGGCCGCAAGCGTGGCATCCGCGTCCTGACCGTCTACGGCGGCCGCGCCTACGAGCCCCAGGTCGAGGCGCTGCAGCGCGGCGTCGAGGTCGTCGTCGGCACCCCCGGCCGGCTCATCGACCTCGCCCAGCAGGGCTACCTGGACCTGTCCCACGTGCGCTCGGTCGTCCTCGACGAGGCCGACGAGATGCTCGACCTGGGCTTCCTGCCCGACGTCGAGAAGCTGCTCGCGATGACCCCCGGCTCGCGCCAGACGATGCTCTTCTCCGCGACCATGCCCGGCGCCGTCGTGGCCCTGGCCCGTCGCTACATGAGCCAGCCGACGCACATCCGCGCGATGGGCGACGACCAGGAGAACGCCCACACGGTCAAGGCCGTCGAGCAGTTCGTCTACCGCGCCCACGCGATGGACAAGGTCGAGATGCTGGCCCGCATGCTCCAGGCCAGGGACCGCGGCCTCACGATCATCTTCAGCCGCACCAAGCGCACCGCCGCCAAGGTCGCCGACGAGCTGGCCGAGCGCGGGTTCGCCGCCGCCGCGATCCACGGCGACCTGGGCCAGGGCGCCCGCGAGCAGGCGCTGCGGGCCTTCCGCAACGGCAAGGTCGACATCCTCGTGGCCACCGACGTCGCCGCCCGCGGCATCGACGTCGACAACGTCACCCACGTCATCAACTACCAGTGCCCCGAGGACGAGAAGACCTACCTGCACCGCATCGGGCGCACCGCCCGCGCCGGCAACACCGGCATCGCGGTCACGTTCGTCGACTGGGACGACCTGCACCGCTGGGCGCTGATCAACAAGGTCCTCGACCTCGGCATCCCCGAGCCGCAGGAGACCTACTCCTCCTCCGAGCACCTGTTCACCGACCTCGACATCCCCACCACCGCCACCGGCACCCTGCCGAAGTCGGCCCGCACCCGCGAGGGCCTCGAGGCCGAGGCGGTCGAGGACCTCGGCGAGACCGGCAAGCGCGCCGGCAAGGGCGGTGGCCGTGGCGAGCGTGAGCCCGGTGGCCGCCACGGCAGCGAGGAGGGCGGCTCCCGCGGCCGTTCCCGCAACCGCCGCTCCGGTGGTCGGGGCGAGGCCGCCTCCGGCAGCACCGAGGCGGGCACGCGCAGTGAGTCCACCCGCAGCGAGTCCGGCAGCCGCGGCGACGCGGACAAGCCGCGCCGCCAGCGCAACCGCCGCCGCACCCGTGGCGGTCAGCCCTCGGGCGACGCCCAGGGCTGAGCCGCCGGACCCCTGTCGGGGGCCGGCTATGCCGCAGGACCTGACGCCCTGCCGAGGATGCATCCTCGGCAGGGCGTCCTGTCACGCGGCACAGCCAGGCAGGGCGCGCACGTCACTTCCCGACCGCACGGGAGCGGCACACCGCCCGAGCGTTGACTCCGCGCCGCCTGACGGCGACAGTGGTGCCCGTCGCGACCCCGGCGGGCACCAGGACCGTGCGGGACGAAACGTCGACGAGCCGAGAGGACCGACGACGTGCGACCCGACCAACCCCGCCACCGTGTTGCCCAGCTCCTGCTACAGCGCCTCGACGCCC
This sequence comes from Oryzihumus leptocrescens, assembly GCF_006716205.1. Classification (GTDB taxonomy): domain Bacteria; phylum Actinomycetota; class Actinomycetes; order Actinomycetales; family Dermatophilaceae; genus Oryzihumus; species Oryzihumus leptocrescens. Next base: position 3,027,637 of record NZ_VFOQ01000001.1, read on the forward strand.
TCGGGCAGGTGCTCGCGGCCCGCGGTGATGCCGTCGCCCTGATCGCGCTGGGCTCGGTCGGCCGCGACCTGCACCGGCTCGACGAGCACTCCGACATGGACTTCTTCGTCGTCGTGGACGACGCTGCCGTGGAGGGCTACCTCGACTCGATCGACTGGCTGGAGTCGCTGCACCCGGTGGCGTTCAGCTTCGCCAACAGCGTTAACGGCCGGAAGGTCCTCTTCGCGGACGGCCTGTTCGCCGAGTACGCCGTGTTCACCCGGACCGAGCTCGACGCCAGCTGGTTCCCGCCGGGCCGGCTGGTGTGGAGCCGCCCCGACGCCCCGGCGGGACTGGAGGTCTCCGTCCGGCCTCAGCCGAGGTCGCCCTACGACACGGTGAGCTACCACGTCCATGAAGCCGTGACGAACCTCTTCGTCGGCCTACACCGGGACGCCCGGGGTGAGCGGCTGAGCGCGATGCGCTTCATCCAGTCCTACGCCGTGGACCGCGTGCTGACCGTGCTCGAGCTGTCGGGGGTCGGCGCCACCCCCCGGCAGGACGCCTTCGCCATCGAGCGTGGTGCGGAGCGGCGGCTGGCCCCCGATCAGCTGCCCCTGGCCTCGATGCTGCCCGGCTACGAGCACAACCGCGAGGCAGCGGCCGCCGTGCTCGAGTGGCTCGTCGCCCACACGGACGTCGACCCGGTGATGGTCGCCGCGGTGCGCGAGCTGCTCGAGGGCTGAGCCACTCGCCCAGCCACACGGCATACCGGCCGGGGACACAGCAGGGCCCGCACCCTCGTAGGGTGCGGGCCCTGCGGTGCGGGAACCCTCGGGTCAGGCGCCGATGGTCGCGGTGTCGATGACGTAGCGGTAGCGCACACCGGAGGACACGACCTTCTCGTAGGCCTCGTTGACCTGGTCGGCGCTGATCGTCTCGATCGTGGCGCCGATGCCGTGCTTCGCGGCGAAGTCGAGCATCTCCTGGGTCTGGGCGATGCCGCCGATGTTGGAGCCGGCCAGGACCTTGCTGCCGCCGATGAGCGAGAACGCGGCGAACGTGTCGGGGTCGCTCGGGGCGCCCACGTTGACCAGGGCGCCGAGCGGCTTGAGCAGGGACAGGTAGGCGTCGACCGGCAGGTTCGCGCTGACCGTGTTGAGGATCAGGTCGAAGGAGCCCTTGAGGTCCTCGAACGTCTGCTCGTCGGCGGTGGAGCGGTGGTCGGTGGCGCCGAAGGCCTTCGCGTCCTCCTGCTTGGCCAGCGACCGGCTCAGGACGGTCACCTCGGCGCCGAGCGCGGCCGCGAACTTCACGCCCATGTGGCCCAGGCCGCCCATGCCGACGACGGCGACCTTCTTGCCCGGGCCGGCGCCCCAGCGCTTGAGCGGGTTGAAGGTCGTGATGCCGGCGCACAGCAGCGGCGCCGCGACGTCGAGCTCGAGGGCGTCGGGGATGCGCACGGCGAAGCGCTCGGAGACGACGACCTGCTGGCTGTAGCCGCCCTTCGTCTTCTCGCCGTCGTAGCCCTCGCCGTTGTAGGTCATGACGGCGCCCTTGGTGCAGAACTGCTCCTCGCCGTCCTTGCAGTACTCACACTCGCCGCAGGAGTCGACCATGCAGCCGACGCCCACGCGGTCGCCGACCTTGTACTTCGTCACGCCGGAGCCGACCTCCGACACCACACCGGCGATCTCGTGGCCGGGGACCATCGGGAAGATGGCCGGGCCCCACTCCTCGCGGACCTGGTGGATGTCGCTGTGGCAGATGCCGGCGAACTTGACGTCGATCAGCACGTCGTCGTCGCGCAGCTCGCGGGTCTCGATCGTGGTGGCCTGCAGGGGCGCGCCGGCGGAGGCGGCGGACAGGGCAGCAGTGCGGGACATGTGGTGTCTCCTTCACGGTTCGCGGTTGGTCACCGTCAGGGGACAAGTCACCGCAAAGCGGTGGTATTCCGGGCAGCCGCCGGTTTCAGATGTTCGTCACACCCGCGTCAGAGGCTCTTCACCAACGCTGCGGCGACGTCGCGGTAGGCCTTCGCCCCGCGCGAGGTGCGGGCCGTGGTGAGGATCGAGCGGCCCACGGCCGGTGCCTCGGCGAAGCGCACCGTCTTGGGGATCGGTGGGCTCAGGACCGGCAGGTCGTAGCGCTCCCCCACGTCGGCCAGCACCGCCTGGGCGTGGTTGCTGCGCCCGTCGTACATCGTCGGCAGGATGCCGAGGACCTCGAGGTCGCGGTTGAGGATGCGCTGCACGTCGGCGACGGTGTCGAGCAGCTGGCCGACACCGCGGTGGCTGAGCATCTCGCACGGCATCGGGATGACCAGGCCGTGCGCGGCGGTGAGCGCGTTGAGCGTCAGCACCCCCAGCGACGGGGAGCAGTCGATGAGGATGACGTCGTAGTCGCCGGTCAACGGCTCCAACGCGGTGCGCAGGACGTACTCGCGGCCGGGGCGGGGCAGCAGCTGGGCCTCGGCGCCCGCGAGCTCGATCATGCTCGGGATCAGGTCGACGCCGTCCTCGCAGGCGACCCGGGCCTCGGCCGCGTCGACCTTGCCGAGCAGCACCTCGTTGATGCTGGTCTCCACCTCGTCCGGGTCGACGCCGAGGCTGAAGGTCAGGCACGCCTGGGCGTCGAGGTCGACCAGCAGCACCCGCTTGCCGTGCTCGGCGAACGCCGCGCCCAGGGAGGCCACGGAGGTCGTCTTGGCGACCCCGCCCTTCTGGTTGGCCACGGCGATGACTGTTGCGCCACGCCTGCGCTGCTCCGCTGACGTCGTGCGAGTCCCGCGCGCCTGTCCGCGTGCCACGTGCCCCTCCTCGCTGCCGGGTGGTCATGCCTGCCGGTGTCCCGGCCAAGCATGGCAGGGGCGCGCCGGTCTGTCCGTGACCGCGACCTCACCGGCGCGGGAGCCGGTACCGCCGCGCAGGACCTTTGCCTCTCCGGCCCGTCGGTGCGCTCGCCGCATGCTGGCGGTGACAGCAGGAGGTGCCCCATGACGACCATGCCCGCCGGTCAGGAGCCGGTCCCCTCCGACCGTGCCGGCCAACCGGCGCAGCCCGCCGCGGCGAGCGAGCGCGAGCTTGCCCGCAAGCGGCTCGAGGCCCGTCGGGGGCTGACCGCGCACGTGGTCTCCTACGTCGTGATCAACGCCTTCCTCATCGGGGTGTGGGCACTGACCGGGCGCGGCTACTTCTGGCCCATCTGGGTCCTCGCCGGGTGGGGCGTCGGCCTCGTCCTCAACGCCTGGGACGTGCTGTGGCGCAAGCCGATCACCGAGGCCGACATCGAGGCCGAGATGCGCAAGGGACCACCCCAGGACTGACCTCATGACCGGCCCGTCGGCCCGGGCGCTCAGTCCTGGACCGGCACCCCGTCGGGCTCCAGCGCAGCCCACGAGGACTTCTCCGGGCCCATGGCCTGGCCCTCCGGGCAGTGCGCCCGGAAGTCGCACCAGGTGCACAGCGGCGAGGTGCGCGGGGCGAAGTGACGCGACACCACCCCCACCTCCTTGTAGTCGGCGTCCGCCCGGCGCAGGTCGCTGGCGATCGACTCGGCCTCGGCGACCTTGCGCTGCAGCGACTCCGGCGTGTGCTCGTGGGTCACCACCTCGCCGGTCGGCACGTGGTGGAGCTCGACCGTGGTGCATGGCCGGCGGAACATGCGGGAGGAGGCCACGGCATACAGCGCCAGGGGCAGGGAGGTGCGGGCGTCGTCCGCGGTCGGGGCCACCCGGCTGGTCTTGTAGTCGACGACGGCGAGCCGGCCGTCGCGCTCGTCGAGCCGGTCGATGCGGCCGTTGAGCGCCAGCGACCCGGTCTTGAGCGCGACCGTGCGCTCGATGCCGAGCGGAGCGGCCTGCGGGTCGACCCCCTCCAGGTAGGCCGCGACCTGGGCCTGCGCCTTCTCCCGCCACCGCGCGGACTGCTCCGGGTTGCGGAAGCCGAGGTCGATCCAGGAGCTGCGGACCAGCCGGGCGCCCGCCGCCGGGGTGCGGTCGACCGGCGCGAGGTCCCAGTAGTCGCGCAGGGCGTTGTGCACGGCCACGCCGAAGGAGGTGTGCGCGCGCTGCGGCCGGGCGACCGGGCGGGGCCGGTCGAGGTAGGTCATGCGGTAGCGGCGCGGGCAGTCCAGCCAGGTCAGCAGCCGGCTCGGGCTCGCGGAGTAGAGCGGGGTCGGCATGCCGCCGAACGCCTGCTGGACGGGCGCGCCCGAGGTCTGGCTCATGCGCGGCAGGCTAGCCGCGACCACTGACGAACGCGCGCACGGAGTCGGCGATCATCTGCACGGCGATGGCCGACAGCAGCAGGCCGGCGACGCGGGTCAGCAGCGTGGTGCCGCTGTCCTTCAGCACCCGGTGCACCTGGCCGGCGAAGCGCAGGAACAGCCAGACCACGAACAGGCAGGCCAGCAGGCCCAGGCCCACCGCGACGTACTGCGACGGCTGGTGCGATCGCTGGACGAAGAGCATGGTGGCGACGATGGCGCCCGGCCCGGCCAGCAGCGGCGTGCCCAGGGGCACCAGCGCCACGTTGACCCCGGCGTCGGCGTGCTGCTCGGACTCCTGCCCGGTCAGCAGCTCGAGGGCGACGATGAGCAGCAGCAGGCCACCGGCACCCTGGAGCGAGGGCAGGCTGATGCCCAGGTAGGTCAGGATCTGCTGGCCGAACACCGCGAACGCCGCGATGACGCCCAGCGCCACCAGGGACGCCCTGCGGGCGGCAGCCACCCGCTGCTTGTGCGTCAGGGACGCGGTCAGGCCGACGAAGATGGGCAGTGCCCCCGGTGGGTCCATGATCACCACGAGGGTGACGAACACCGACCCGAACAGCTGGAGGTCGATCAGGTTGCTCACTGACGCACCACGGGAACTCCTGTAGCCCTTTCTTCGATCTGTTGCAGCACAGCGGGATCCGTCGTGTGCTCACCGAGCCGGTTGACCTTGCCGGCTCCGTGGTAGTCGCTCGACCCCGTGACGAACAGGCCGAGCTGTCGCGCCAGGGCCAGGCCCCGGCGCACCGTGTCGACGCCCGCGTCGTCCGGGTCGTCGGGGTCGAGGTGGTCGCGGTGGTAGACCTCCAGGCCGGCCAGGCCGGCGTGGGCCATCGCCTCGATCACCTCGTCGTGCACGACCAGCCCGCGCTTGTAGGCGAACGGGTGCGCCATGACCGGCACTCCCCCGGCCTCGACGACCACCTGCACCGCCCGGATCGGGTCCGGGGCGTAGTAGCGCATGTAGTAGGGGCTGTCGTGGTGCAGGTACCTGCTGAACGCGTGCCCCCGGGAGCGCACCAGGCCCTTGGCGACCAGCGCGTCGGCGATGTGCGGCCGGCCCAGACTGGTGCCCGGCTGGGTCTGCGCGAGCACCTCCTCGTAGGTGATCGGCAGGTCCTCGGAGAGCGCCTCGACCATCCGCTTGGCCCGCGTCTCCCGGCTCTCCCGGGAGCGGTTGATCTCCTCGAGCAGGCCCGGGGAGGTCGGGTCCGGCAGGTAGGCCAGCAGGTGGATGCTGATGCCGTCGTGCTGGCAGGACACCTCGATGCCACGGACCAGGTCGATCCCCAGCTCCCCCGCGGCTGCCGACGCCTCGTCCCAGCCGGCGGTCGTGTCGTGGTCGGTCAGGCCGACGACGTCCAGCCCGGCCGCGAGCGCCGACGCCACCACCTCGGCCGGCGGCTGCGTGCCGTCACTGGCTGTGGAGTGGGTGTGGAGGTCGATCGGCACGGGCTCAAGGTTAAGGCAGCGCAGGACCGGTCCCGGACCACCGGCGCGGCGCGGCAACCTTTCCCGGCCCCACGCCGTAGGGGACAGTGACACCACACGAGGGGGGACGATGGAGGCGGGTGAGAAGGCCGGCCGGGACGCGGAGTTCAGCGCGTTCATGGCCCAGGCGGGGCCGTCGCTGCTGCGCACCGCGTGGCTGCTGACCGGCGACGCGGACCGCGCCCAGGAGCTGGTGCAGGCGGCGCTGGTCAAGACCTACGTGGCGTGGCGCCGGGTCCGGCGCGAGGACGCGCTGGCCTACGCGCGCCGGGTCCTGGTCAACCACAAGACGGATGTATGGCGCCGCACGCGTCACGAGGTCCCCTCACCCGAGCTGCCCGAGAGCCTTGCGGCAGAAGGCTCCGGCCCGGTGGACCACCGCGACGAGGTGGTCCGGTTGTTGCGGCGGCTGCCGGAGCAGCAACGTCGTGTCGTGGTGCTGCGCTACTACGCCGACCTGCCAGAGCAGGCGGTCGCCGAGATGCTCGGCATCTCCGTCGGCGCGGTCAAGAGCTCCGCCTCCCGCGGCCTGGCCGCCCTGCGCGCCCACCTGTCCACCACCCCCGCCGGCGAAGGGAGCCTGCGATGACCACCCGGCTCGAGGACGACCTGCGCGCCGCCCTGTCCGGCGCCACTGCCCCGTCCGCCCTCTCCTTCGACCCGGACGCCGTGCTGCGCCAGGGGAGGCGGACCGTCCACACCCGCCGCGCCATCCGCGCCTGCGTCGTCGGGCTGGTCACCCTGGCGGTCGCGGCAACAGGGGTGGCTGTCGCCACCCGGGACCAAGCCCGCCCCCGCCCGGCCGGGCCGGCGCGGTCCACCACCCCCGCCGGACTCCGGCCCTCCGCCACCCTGGGGTGGGGAACCGATCGGTTCGGCGTGGACTACCTCACCCGGGACGGACTCGGCGGCTACGACATCCGCGTCTACCGCCTGAAGAACGGCGTGCGGGAACAGCTGGGCGCCTGGGGAGGAAGCGGCTCGCCCGCTGCGAGCGTGCTGTTCGGCCCCGGGGCTGCGGGCGTGGACGGGACCGTCGTGCACGTCGGGGTGGCACCGAGCGGGATCTCAGGCCTGCGGCCGTTCTTCTCCGCCGGTGACCAGGCCCCAGCCGACCCGGCACGCTGGGAGGTACGGACCGCACCACTGGGCGGCACCGGGTTCGAGGCGGTCGCAGTGCGGTTCACATCGACCGCGGACGTCCAGCACCTGGCCGGCTTCGACTACACCGGGGTAGACGGGTCGCTCAAGGTCACGGGAGGCGTCGAAACAGGCACGGTCGCGCCCGTCACCCTGCTCACCGGCGACGAGGCTGCCCTCTGGGCGGACGAGTACGGGAGCACGTGGGGCATCCACGCGGCCGGCGTGACCCGCGCAGACGATCTCCCGAAGGACGGCACCGCCCTGCTCAGCGCCATGACGGTGGGTGCCGAGGGCAGCCCGCACTTCCACCGGCTCGTCTACGGCCTGTTGCCACGCGGCGTGACCAAGGTGCAGCAGGTCCGCTACACGCTGGCTCCGGGGGCATCCGCCCGCGGCGACCTCGAGCTGCGCGACCTAGGGTCGGCCGGGACGGCGTTCCTCCTCGAGCTCAGCAGCATCGACCCCGACGCCACCCGACAGGTCACCTCGATCACCTGGACCACCTTCGACGGCCGGAGCGGCCGGCAGAGCTTCCACTGAACCCGCTCGCCGCAGGCTGTCCGCCAGATCGGCAACTTTCCCGCACCCTCCCTCGTCCTCTTTTGAGGAAGGCACGCAAGGGGGCCGGGATGGCCGCGAACAAGGAAGAGATCACCGCAGAGCTCACCGCGTTCATGCACGAGGTGACGCCGTCGCTGCTGCACACGGCCTGGCTACTGACGGGTGACGCCGGCCGGGCCGAGGAGCTGGTGCACGAGGCCCTGGTCAGCACCTGCCGGGCGTGGCCGCGCCTCCGGGACGAGGATCCCCTTGCCCACGCGCGTCGCGCCCTTCTCGACCAGCGGGCCGGGGCGCAGCCTCGCTTCCGGCACGTCGACAGCGCAGGGCCGACCGGGCCGGTCGTGGGAATGGTCGGCGGCGACCGGGAGCGGGGCAGCGAAGAGCTGGTGCGGCTGCTGCGCGGCATACCGGCGAGGCAGCGTCGGGTCGTCGTGCTGCGCTACGGCAGCGGCCTGTCCGAGCAGGCCGTCGCCGACCTGCTCGACCTCTCGGTGGCAGCGGTGGACAGCACTGCCTCCCGGGGCATGGCCGCCCTGCAGGCGAGGCAGGCAGCCACCTCGTCGACCGGAGGCAGGGCCGTGACCGGCCGCCGCTTCGAGGACGAGCTGGCGTCGGCCCTGGCCGAGGCACCCGCGCCGCCGATGACCGTCGACCCGGAGGACGTCCTGCTCCACAGCCGGCGGGCGTCGCGCACCCGGCGGGCCTCCCTGGCCGGCCTCGTCGCGGTCGTGGCGCTCATCGCGGTGGCGGTCGCCCTGCTGGGCCCACGGGAGCGCGGCACGGGCGGGCCGGACCTGACCGGAAGGGTGCGCCGTCCCGTCTCCGCGGGCCTCGTGCTGGGCAGCGAGCACTTCGCCGCCACGATCAGCTCCCCGGGGCGTGACACCAACCTCGACTTCTACCTCGTCGACGCCGACGGCCACCGGCAACGCGTGTGGGGACGCAGCACCGAGGGGCTCGGCAGCGGCGCCAGCTTCGGCAACGCGGGGACCAGCGGTGCCATCCTCGGCGTGGTGCCCTCGGACGCCGTCACGGTGAGCGCCTGCTTCCTCGGCCAGCCGCTGTCGGCCGGCGACGTCACCACCGCCCCGCTGCCGGGCACCGGCTACCAGGCGGTGGGCATCCTCCCGCAGGACGCCGCGATGGCCTCGCGGTTCCTGGGCGTCGGGTGGGTCGACCACCGCGGCGTCCGGTCCACCTCGGTGCCGACGAGCGACACGGTGGCGACGTTCACCCTGTCGGGCAGCGGCAACCAGGTCAGCGTCTGGACCGACCCGCAGGACGGCAGCTGGGGGGTCTACCTCGGCGACGCGACGGAGTCCGCCGGGCTGCCGTTGGCCGTCGGCCGTCGGGAGGTCGTCTGGCGCAGCCAGCCCCAGTCGGTCCGCAACGACCCCAGCCACCCGGACTACGGCTTCGCCTACGGCCTGTTGCCCGAGGGTGTCCGCGACGTCTGGTTCACCCTGGCCGACGGGGCCCGGGCCAGTGGCACGGTGCAGGCCACTCCTCTGGCCGGGGTCCACCTGACGGCGTTCGTCCTGGAGCTGGACCGCCCGACCGGGGGCGCGGCCGTGGGGCACCAGCTGCGGGCCCTGTCGTGGACGAACCCGGACGGGAGCCGGGACCAACACACCTTCGACTGACCGGACACGGGCCGGCCCGCGTTCCGGGCCCGAACGGGGCGGAAACGCGGGCCGGGGCGTGTCCGGTGGGCTGGGAGCCAGCCACCCGGCATACCGCCTGGGGGTCAGCCCTTGGGTGCGGGCTCCACCAGCTCGGGGCGGCCGGGCTGCTCGCCGCCGCGGGCCTCGAGGTAGTTCTCCTTGGGCACCATGACCTTGCGGCGGAAGACGCACACCAGCGTGCCGTCCTGCTTGTAGCCCTTGGTCTCCACGTGCACGACGCCGCGGTCGTCCTTGGAGCTGGACTCCCACTTGTCGAGGACCGTCGTCTCGCCGTAGATCGTGTCGCCGTGGAAGGTCGGCGCCACGTGCCGCAGCGACTCGATCTCGAGGTTGGCGATCGCCTTGCCGCTGACGTCCGGCACGGACATGCCCAGCAGCAGCGAGTAGATGTAGTTGCCGACGACGACGTTCTGCCCGAACTGCGTGGTCTTCCCGGCGTAGTTGGTGTCGAGGTGCAGCGGGTGGTGGTTCATCGTCAGCAGGCAGAAGAGGTGGTCGTCGTACTCGGTGACCGTCTTCCCGGGCCAGTGCTTGTAGACCGCGCCGACCTCGAACTCCTCGTAGCTGCGCCCGAACTGCATGCCCTGCTCCTCCTGCCGACGGTCCACCGATCGCCCGCCATGCTGCCGGACCGCCCCGCCGACGGGACAGGGCCGCGCGGCGTGCGCTTGCTCACGTGTTGCGGCGGGGCGACCCCGGCGGTGTCATGGCCGGGTGAGCCCGCACCCGCGATACGAGCCCGGCGACCCCGCCCTGCTCGTCCGCGTACGCGGGCTCCTCGCGGACCTGCCCGGGGTCGAGGAGCACTTCGGGGTCGGGCACCCGCAGTTCCAGGTGCGGGCGAAGTCGCTGGCGATGTTCATGCCCGAGCACCACGGGGTGGCGTGGGACGCGGTGTGGGTCAAGGCCACCACCGAGGTCCAGCAGGACCTCGTCGCCCGCGACGGGCAGCGGTGGTTCAGGCCGCCGTATGTCGGTCCGCGCGGCTGGGTGGGCGCGCGCCTCACCGCGTTCGACGGGGACGCGGACCCGGCGTGGGACGACCTCGGCGAGCTGCTCGAGTCGGCGTGGCGCTCGGTGGCCCCCAAGCGCGTCATCGCCGCCCACGACGGCTGAGTCGCCATGAGGACCACCGTCGTGTACGAGACCCACGCGACCACCGAGGACAACGAGTCGGGGCACTCCACCGGCTGGCTGCCCGGCCGACTCTCGGCGACGGGCCTGCAGCAGGCGGTCCAGCTCGGCGAGCGCCGCCGCGACGACGGCCTGGCTGCCGTCGTCACCTCTGACCTGGCCCGGGCGGTGCAGACGGTGTCGATCGCCTTCGCCGGGAGCGACGTGCCCGTCCTGCACGACTGGCGGCTGCGGGAGTGCGACTACGGCGCGTGGAACGGAGCCCCCTCCACGCTGGTGCAGGGGTCACGGGTCGCGCACCTTGACGTCCCCTACCCCGGAGGGGAGACCTGGCGGCAGGCCGTGGACCGGGTCACCGGCGCCCTGAGGGACATCGCGACCCGCTGGTCCGGCCAGCGCGTCCTCGTGGTCGGCCACGTCGCCACCCGCTGGGCCCTCGACCACGCCGCCGCGGGGACCGCGCTGGAGACGCTGGCCGGCGAGGAGTTCGCCTGGCGGCCCGGGTGGAACTACGACGTCACCCACCTGGCCCGGCTGACCCAGCCTTCAGTGAAGGGTTGACCACGCCGGAGGGTGGTCAACCCTTCACCCGAGACGGAAGCCGGCCCCGGAGCCGGGGCTACTCGCGCGCGGCCTCACCGGTGGACCGGCGCAGCGCGCGGCGCTGGCCACGGTCGAGCTCGGTGCGCAGCGGGCGGGCGACGAACGTTCCGAAGGAGACGCCGGCCGCCAGCGCCATGCCGATGCCGGCGGCCATGAACAGCCAGGACGCCCCGTCGAGCGGGCTGACGCCCGAGCTGCGGCCGAGGATCTCGAACAGGCCGCGGTAGACGGACAGCCCGGGCAGCAGGGGCGCGATGCCGGCGGTGGTGACGGCCAGCGACGGCACCCGCAGCCGGGAGGACACGACCTGGGCCAGGACGCCGACCACGGCAGCGGCGATGCCCGAGGCGACCGGGGTGCCGAAGCTGAGGTGGCTGGCGCCGAGGAACGCCAGCCAGCCCAGGCCGGCCGTGCCCATGGCCACGAACGCGGCCCGCCCGCCGGCGTAGGCGGAGACGGCGAAGGCCCCGGCGACGAGCATGGCCGCGGCGACCTGGACGAGCGGGTTGGGCGCGAGGCTCGCCTGGGCGCTGATGTCCAGCGGGACGCCCATCCGCCGCCCGACCGCCAGGACCGCGCCGACGCCGACGACGACGCCGAAGGTCAGCATGAGGACCTCGAAGCCGCGCGCGCCCGCGGTCACGTAGTAGCCGTCGATGGCGTCCTGGGCGGCGCCCACGACGGACAGGCCGGCCAGCAGCACCACGATGCCCGTGGCGACCACGAGCGACGGTGGCAGCGCCTTGACCAGCCCCGGGCTGCGCGCCCCCCCGGCGATGAGCAGCACCGCCACCACGGTGGGGATGGCCGCGCCGACCGCCTGGGTGAAGAAGGCGGCCAGGCCCCGGTGGGCCAGCCGGCGCTGCACCCGGTCGACGAGGGCGGTGGTGCCGGCGCTGAGCAGCACCGCCAGCGGCCCGCCACCGAGGAACAGGCCGACGGCACCACCCATGACCGCCAGGGAGAAGGTGACCAGCCAGCGCCGGTAGGGGTGCGGCGCGCCGGAGATGTCGTCGAGCCGGGCCCGCGCCGAGGCCACGTCGAGGTCTCCGTTGACGACCTCCCGGACGAGGGTCTGGAGGTTCTCCAGCCGGCTGAAGTCGGCCGAGCGCACCTTGACGATGCGCAGCACCGTCATCGGGTCGGCGCCCTCGCCGCGGTGGTAGCTGATCGAGATCGAGGTGTAGGTGACGTCGACGTGGCAGGAGGCGCCGAGCTGGAACCGGTCGGTCAGCCGCAGCACGGTGGCCACGACGTCGGAGGCCGAGGCCCCGGTGGACAGCAGCGCCTCACCGACCCGCAGGGCCAGGTCGATGACGGCCCGCGCGTGCGCCTGGTCGATGCCGTCGACGATCCCGCGACCCGGCACGAACCAGGTCGGCGGGGAGTCCGAGCGCACCACCCGCGCCGCCCGCTCGCGCAGCGCCCGGCCGCGCACGGCCGAGACCGGCGTCGTGCGGGACGGAGGAGGAGGGGTGGTGCTGCTGGACACCACGCAAGGGTGGCCAATGCCGCGGAGGCGACGCAAACCGGACGGGCCACCAGAGCCGGAAAGGTGTCGGACACCACCTCCGGCCCCGTGGCACGATGGCCCCGTGAGCGAAGAACAGCACAAGGCCGAGCACCGCAGCCGCCCCGACAGCCCCGCCTTCCGCGCCTTCGTCGCGGCCGACTGGGCGCCGCGCCGCGCGGGCACCACCGAGTCCTCCCCCGTCGCCCCGTATGCCGCGCAGCGCCGTGCCGCGGTCTCCGCCGCCTTCCCCGGCGAGCGCCTGGTCGTCCCCGCCGGTGGGCTGAAGGTCCGCAGCAACGACTGCGACTACGTCTTCCGCCCGCACAGTGCCTTCGCGCACCTGACCGGACTGGGCGCCGACCGCGAGCCCGACGCCGTCCTGGTCCTCGAACCGGTCGACGGCGGCGGCCACGAGGCCGTGCTGTTCTTCCGTCCGCTGGCCGGGCGCGACACCGAGGAGTTCTTCGGCGACTCCCGCTACGGCGAGTTCTGGGTCGGCGCGCGGCCCTCCCTGGCCGACGTCGAGGCCGAGCTGGGCCTGACCGCGCGGCACATCGACGAGTTCAAGGACGCCGTCGCCAAGGACGCCGGGCACATCGGCATCCGCATCGTGCGCGACGCCGACCGTGACCTGACCGCCGACCTCGACGAGGTGCGGGCCGACGTGCGCGAGACCGACGAGGCCAGCGAGAGCGCCGCGCAGGCCGAGGCCGACGAGGAGCTGGCCCGCTTCCTCTCAGTGATGCGCATGGTCAAGGACGAGTGGGAGGTCGAGGAGATGCGCAAGGCGGTCAACGCGACCGCCGTCGGCTTCGAGGCCGTCATCGCCGACCTGCCCGAGGCGGTCGCCCGCGGCCGCGGCGAGCGCTGGGTCGAGGGCGTCTTCGGCCTGCACGCCCGCCACCAGGGCAACGGCGTGGGCTACGACTCCATCTGCGCGTCCGGCGACCACGCCAACACGCTGCACTGGATCAAGAACACCGGCGACGTCAAGGAGGGCGACCTGATCCTGCTCGACGCCGGCGTCGAGGTCGACTCGCTGTTCACCGCCGACATCACCCGGACCCTGCCGGTCAGCGGCGAGTTCAGCGAGGCCCAGCGCAAGGTCTACGACGCGGTGCACGCGGCCGCGGACGCCGGCATGGCCGCGGTCAAGCCGGGTAACAAGTTCTCCGACGTCCACGACGCCGCGATCCGGGTCATCGCCGAGCACCTGCACGAGTGGGGCCTGCTGCCCGAGGGCGTCGACGTCGAGGCCACCCTCGACAAGGAGACCGGCCAGTACCACCGCCGCTGGATGGTCCACGGCACGAGCCACCACCTCGGCATCGACGTCCACGACTGCGCCCTCGCCCTCCGCGAGGACTACATGGACGCCGAGCTCAAGCCAGGCATGATCCTCACCGTCGAGCCGGGCCTGTACTTCAAGGCCGACGACCTGCTCGTCCCGGAGGAGATGCGCGGCATCGGCGTGCGCATCGAGGACGACGTGCTCGTCACCGAGGACGGCCACGAGAACCTCTCCGCCGGGATGCCCCGCAGCTCGGCCGAGGTCGAGGCCTGGATCGCGCGGGTCCAGCAGCGCTGAGCCCCACCACGACGGCCGCCCCTCACCGTGAGGGGCGGCCGTCGTCGTATGCCGAGTGGCGGGGAGGCGGCCGCGCTCAGTTCGGTCGCGGCGGGGGCGGGCTGTGCCGGAACCCGGCGCGGATCCGGTGAGCACGGTCATGATGGCCCCATGCTCAGGGAACGCATCGCGCTGTGGGGAGAGGCAACCTTCACGGGCCCGGCCTCAGCCGAGGCGCTCGAGGCCTGCGAAGGTCGACTGGGCGATGCCCTGCCTGACGACCTTCGGCGATTGCTGTCAGAGAGTGACGGCATCGTGGGTGAGTGCGGCCTGGGGCTGTTGTGGAGCACGGACCGCATCGCGGAGGACAATGCATGGTTCAGGAGCTACCCCGAGTTCGCGGAGCTCTACATGCCGTTCAACGGCATGGTGTTCTTCGCTGACGCGGGCAACGGCGACCAGTTCGGGCTGGCCCTGAGCGGCAACCAGGACGTCTACGCCTGGAACCACGAGGACGACAGTCGCACGTGGGTCGCTCCCAATGTGATGAGGTACCTCGAGGAGTGGATGACGGGCCGGCTCACCCTCTGAGCCGCCCGCGGCGGCCTCAGAGGCGGTCGAGGTAGGGGGCCAGGCCGCGCAGCTCGTCCAGGTGCACCGCCGTGAGGTCGGTGATGACCTGCTGCCCGGCCTCGGTCAGCCGCAGCCGCACGACCCGGTGGTCGTCGGCGTCGCGGACCCGTTCGACCAGGCCGAGCTCGCTGGTGCGATCGGCCAGCTCACTGGCCGTGTGGTGCTTGACCAACAGGTGGTCGGCGACCTGGCCGATCGTGGGGCTGTCCTCGCCGCGGTGGCCGCGGATCGCGAGCAGCAGCTGGTGCTGGGCATGGGTCAGCCCGTGCTCGGCGGCCGCGGAACGGCTCCACTGGTCGAAGCGGCGCAGCTGCACCCGGAAGTCCAGCAGGCGGGCGTAGTCGGCGTCGGTGGGCACATCCGCTAGCCTAATATGTCGTAACCCGATATTTCTTGCCGAGGTGAGACGTGCCCGTTCCCCCGACACCCACTGCGACCTCCTCCCCCACCGACCGGTCCGCCGTCCGCGACGTCGGTCACCTCGGGGACTTCACCGTGACCCGCCGCGTGCTGCTGCTCGTGGCCATCGCGGCGCCGCTCGGAGCGGTCAGCGCCGGGGTGTCCTGGTGCCTGCTCAAGCTCATCGGCCTGATCACCAACGCGGTGTTCTACGGACGGCTCGCCACCCGCATCGTCGCCCCCGGCGCCCACCACCACAGCCCCGCCCTGGTGCTGCTCGCGCCGGTCATCGGCGGCCTGGTCATCGGGGTGATGGCCCGCTACGGGTCGGAGAAGATCCGCGGGCACGGCATGCCCGAGACGATCGAGGCGATCCTCATGGCCGGCAGCCGGGTGAGCCCCCGGGTCGCTGTCCTCAAGCCGATCTCGGCGGCGGTGGCGATCGGCACGGGTGGGCCGTTCGGCGCCGAGGGGCCGATCATCATGACCGGCGGGGCGATCGGCTCCCTGTTCGCCCAGCTGGTGAAGTTCACCGCCGACGAGCGCAAGACGCTGCTGGTGGCGGGGGCCACCGCCGGCATGGCCGCCACCTTCAACGCACCCCTGGCCTCGATCGTCCTGGGCGTCGAGCTGCTGCTGTTCGAGTGGCGCCCGCGCAGCCTCATCCCTGTGGCGACCGCCGTCTCCGTCGCCGCGCTGGTGCGGCAACCCCTGCTCGGGTCGGCTCCCCTGTTCCCCGTCACCGGCGCACTGCACCTGAGCCCCACGGCATACCTGCTCTGCGTCGTCTCCGGGCTGCTGTCCGGGCTGCTGGCCGTCGCGGCGACCGCCCTGGTCTACGCCTCCGAGGACCTCTTCCACCGGCTGCCGATCCACTGGATGTGGTGGCCCGCGATCGGCGGCCTGATCATCGGCCTCGGCGGCCTGTTCGTGCCGCAGGCCCTGGGCGTGGGCTACGACGTCATCGGGTCCGAGCTCGACGGCTCGATCGGCCTCGGCCTGGTGGTCGGCATCCTCGTGGTCAAGACGCTCATCTGGTCGCTGTCCCTGGGCTCGGGCACATCCGGCGGCGTGCTCGCACCGATGTTCATGATCGGCGGGGCACTCGGCGCGCTCGAGGCCCACCTGTTCCCGCCCGTCGGCCCCGGGTTCTGGGCGCTCATCGCCCTCGCCGGCGTCCTGGGCGGCGTGATGCGCTCCCCGCTGACCGGCATCGTCTTCGCCATCGAGCTGACCCACCGGCTCGAGGCGGTCACGCCGCTGGTCATCGGCGCAGGGTCCGCCTTCCTCGTCTCGGTGCTCCTGCTGAAGCGCTCGGTCCTCACCGAGAAGATCGCCCGTCGCGGCTACCACCTGTCGCGGGAGTACGACGTGGACCCCCTCGAGGTCCTGTTCGTCAGCGAGGTCATGTCCACCGACGTGCTCGAGCTCGGCTCCGACCTGACGGTGGCGGAGGCGGTGGCGTCGGTCGCGGACGCGGGCGCCGGCTGGGCGCAGCGGCTCTACCCCGTCGTCGACGGCGACGGCAGCCTGGTGGGCGTGCTCACGCGCCGCGAGCTGGGCCGCCTGGCCGAGAGGCGTGGCGACGACCCGCTCGGGCAGGTGCTCGCGGCACGCACGCTGGTCACCACCCACCCGGACCAGCCGCTGCGGCACGTGGCCGAGCTCATGGCCCGGTACGAGGTCAACCGCGTGCCCGTGGTCGAGCGCGACCGGCCCGACCGGGTCGTGGGCCTGGTGTCACTGACCCAGCTGCTCGCGGGCCGCCAGCGCGACCAGCAGGAGGCCCGGGAGCGCGAGCGCGTCCTGCGGGTGCGGCTGGTGCGCCCGTGGGGGCAGAAGGAGGAGCCTCAGGCGGTGTAGGGCTGCTGGTGCCCCGGCATCCGGGCCAGCATCTCCCGGGCCTGCTGGGCGAACTTGTGCTCGCACAGCACCTCGTACTTCGTGGCCACCACCTGCGTGACCGACGTGAAGTCGCGGTGCCCGCCGGTCGCGGCGTAGCCGATCAGCGCCCAGATCAGTCCGAACACCACGCCGAACAGCACGGTCGAGATGACCGTGACCATCGTGGTCCCGGCGGCGAACAACGAGAACACCAGGCCGACGAAGAGCCCCATCCACGCCCCGGAGAGCGCTCCGCCGACCATGACCTTCTGCCGGGTGAGCCGGCCGGTGACCCGCTCCACCTGCTTGAGCTCGGTGCCGACGATCATGCAGTTCTGCACCGGGAACTCGTGGTCGGAGAGGTAGTCCACGGCGCGCTGGGCGTCCTCGTACTTGTCGAAGGTGCCCAGCGACA
Organism: Oryzihumus leptocrescens; assembly: GCF_006716205.1. Classification (GTDB taxonomy): domain Bacteria; phylum Actinomycetota; class Actinomycetes; order Actinomycetales; family Dermatophilaceae; genus Oryzihumus; species Oryzihumus leptocrescens. Next base: position 3,044,916 of record NZ_VFOQ01000001.1, read on the forward strand.
TGGGGTAGTCGAGGTTCAACCCCGGCATCGGCATCGGCGAGCGACCCGGCATGTTCGGCTGTCCGGTCATGCCCCCATTCTCACGCAGGACGCGCCGGAGGGGACCGCACTTGGTCCCGTCCGGCGCGTCCCGCCCCGGCGCCTCACGCGGCCACTCAACCAACGTCCAGCCTCGTGCGTACTGTGTGGCAAGGGGGCGGTGCGCCGTCAGGGACGAGGGGGACATGGGACATCTCGCGCGCGAGCGCGCCGACGCGGAGTTCGCCGACTTCGTCCGGTCTGCCGGACCTCGCCTGCTCCAGACGGCGAGGCTGCTGACCGGGGACGAGCACCGCGCGGAGGAGCTGCTCCAGGACGCACTGGTGCGGACGTATGCCGCGTGGTCGCGGGTGCGCCGGGACGACGCCGCGGCCTACGTGCGCCGGGCCATGCTCAACCAGCGCACGGACACCTGGCGGCGCCGGCGACGCGAGGTGCTGACCGACGACGCTCCCGAGCCGGCGGCACACCTGGCGGCCACGCGAGGGCACGACCCTGCCGACGTCGCCGCCGACGCCGACGAGGTCCGTCAGGCCCTCCAGGCCCTGACCCGCCGCGAACGCACCGTCCTCGTCCTGCGCCACTACGTCGGGCTTCCCGTCGAGGCGGTCGCCGAGGAGCTCGGCGTCTCCACCGGCACCGTCAAGAGCACGTCCTCGCGGGCGATCGCCCGCCTCCGCGAGGTCCTCGACGACCAGGCCCGTCCCGACCCCGACCACCGACTCGCCGAGCAGAGGAGCTGAGCCATGGACACGACCGACCTGGACGAGACCCGGCTGACGACCCTGCTCGGCACCGGCGCCACGCCCGGTGTCCCGGACACCGTGCTGCACGAGGTGCTGCGCCGTGGCCGCCGGCGCCGTGCGGGCCGCCGGGCCGCTGTCGCGCTTGCAGGGGCCGCCACGGCACTGACCCTGGCCGTCGTCGCGCTGGTCGCCCGGCCGGCCACCCATCAGGGGCAGCCAGCCACCAGCCACCTCGCCGCCACACCCTCCCCGACCTCCACCGCGATGCCCCTCGAGCTGCGCGTCAGTGACTGGATGGACCACCTCAAGCTGGGAGAGCTGGTGACGGCAGGCCTCGGCCCGATCGCCGAGCTGGACGGTGCCGCCATCAGCTGGGGGCCGGGCTCGAGGGTCGAGCAGCCGAAGGAATGGTCACGAGGGACCTCGCCGAACGGGCGCATCGGCTCGGTCATCGGGATGCTGCCCACCTCGGCCCGCTCGGCCACCGCGACCCTGGCCGACGGCTCCACCGTGACGCTGGTCCTCACCCGCGTGGAACCGCACATGGTCGTGGCCTGGGGCTCGTGGAACCGCACGGGGCCCGGCCAGGACGCCGTCGCGGCCGGATGGACGGACAGTCAGGGCAGGACCAGGGTCGCGGCGAGCGGCGGGCTGCCGACCTCCGGGGTGAGCCGGCAGTGACCGCCCACAGACCTCAGCCCTTGAGCGCGTAGTCCTCGAGCAGGCGGCGGCCGATGATCATCCGCTGGATGTCGGCCGTGCCCTCACCGATCAGCAGCATCGGCGCCTCGCGGTAGAGCCGCTCGATCTCGTACTCCTTGGAGTAGCCGTAGCCGCCGTGGATCCGGAAGGAGTCCTCGACGACCTCGGCGCAGTACTCGCTGGCGAGGTACTTGGCCATGCCCGCCTCGAGGTCGTTGCGCTCGCCCTTGTCCTTGATCCGGGCGGCCTTGACCATCATCTGGTGCGCGGCCTCGCACTTGGTCGCCATCTCGGCGAGGCGGAACAGCACGGCCTGGTGCTGGGCGATCTTCTTGCCGAACGTCTCCCGCTGCTGGGCGTAGGCGATGCCGAGCTCGAAGGCGCGCACCGCGACCCCGCAGGCGCGGGCGGCGACGTTGACACGGCCGACCTCGACGCCGTCCATCATCTGGTAGAAGCCCTTGCCGGGGACCCCGCCGAGGATCTGGTCCGTGGTGGTCGTGTAGCCGTCGAAGACCAGCTCGGTGGTGTCGACGCCCTTGTAGCCCATCTTCTCGATCTTGCCCGGCACGGTCAGGCCGGGCTCGACCTCGCCGAAGCCGGGGGTCTTCTCGACCAGGAAGGTCGTCATCTTCTTGTAGACCGAGGCGCCCTCGTCGGCCTCGGCGTCGGTCTTGGTGAGCACCGCCACCAGGGTCGAGGAACCGCCGTTGGTCAGCCACATCTTCTGGCCGTTGATGGTCCACTCGTCGGAGCCGTCGCCGGTGCGCACCGCCTTGGTGCGGATGCCCGAGACGTCCGAGCCGCAGCCGGGCTCGCTCATCGAGAACGCGCCGCGCACCTCACCGGTGGCCATCCGCGGCAGGTACTTCCGCTTCTGCTCCTCGGTGCCGTGCTGGAGCAGCATGTACGCCACGATGAAGTGGGTGTTGATGATGCCGCTGACGCTCATCCAGCCGCGGGCGATCTCCTCGACCGTCAGCGCGTAGGTCAGCAGCGACTCCCCCAGGCCGCCGTACTCCTCGGGGATCATCAGGCCGAAGATCCCCATCTCCTTCATGCCCTCGACGATCTCCGTCGGGTACTCGTCCCGATGCTCGAGCTCGGTCGCGACGGGGATGATCTGCTCGTCGACGAACTCGCGCACCAGCTTGAGCAGCTCGCCCTGCTCCTCGGTGAGTCCGTCCGTGTGCTGCAGTCGTGCCATCGCTTCATGCCGCCTTCGCGTCGGGTGCGGGGGCGCGCCGGGGGCGCGCGAAAACTACTCGCGAGTATGCCGAGTGCCTCCGCCGCGCCGACAGGCACCGACCGCGTGAGTTCCGACACCAGCCACCGGGCCGGGCCGGCGGAAAACCCGTTGCCGCCGCACCCCCGAGGGGGCCACCATCGGCAGGCAACGACACGGCATACCTGACCGTGTCCCGATCCAAGGAGGGCCGCGAGATGTCGACGACTGTCGTGAGCCGCACGTGCGCTCATCCCTTCCCTTCCTTGGAGTACTGCGTTGTCCTTCGACACCCCCGGAGAGCTGACCGCTCTCCCGTCTGACCTCTTCCCCGGCGCCGGCTTCGGCGTCGACACCAACCCTGACGGCCCCCCCGAGGGCGACCGCTGGTCGACCTGGGACGTGGCCCTCCACGGGCCCAACCCACGCCCGGACTGGGTGATCACCGCACTTGCCGCGGTTGACGCCGACCTCGGCGTGCTCAAGACCGGCAAGGAGGCCGACGTCCACGTCGTGCGCCGTTGGGTGCCCGGCACGGACGAGTCGGTCACGCTGGCCGCCAAGCGCTACCGCAGCCACGACCACCGCATGTTCCACCGCGACGCGGGCTACCTCGAGGGGCGCCGGGTCCGGCGCAGCCGCGAGATGCGCGCCATGGCGCGGCGGACCAGCTTCGGCAAGGAGGTCATCAGCCAGCAGTGGGCCTTCGCCGAGTTCGGCGCGCTCGGCAAGCTGTGGGCGCTCGGCCTGCCGGTCCCCTACCCCGTCCAGCTCACCGACGAGGAGCTGCTGATGGAGTTCGTCGGCACGGGCGTCGAGGCGGCACCGCGCCTGGCGCAGGCCCGGCCCGCACCCGACCTGCTCGCGGACCTGTTCGAGCAGTGCCGCGACGCGATGGCCACCCTGGCCGCCGAGGGCTGGGCCCACGGCGACCTCTCGCCCTACAACGTGCTGCTGCACGAGGACCGGCTCGTCATCATCGACTGGCCGCAGATCGTCGACGTCGTCGGCAACCCGCACGGCGCCGACTTCCTGCAGCGGGACGTGCACAACATGTGCCGCTGGTTCACCAGCCGGGGGCTGGAGGTCGACGAGGAGGCCATGTTCGGCGACCTCATGGCCTGCGTGTACTCGCGTTGGTGAGCCCCGGACGGCGCGCGGCGGCCTAGTCTCCCGGCATGGACCGGGGGATCAGTCGCCGCGCGCTGCTCGGCGCCGTCATGTCGGCGCCGCTGCTGGCGGCCTGCTCGGGGACGTTCGAGGACGCTCCCGCGGACTCCCCCGGGGTCCACGTCTCCGACGGCGAGCTGACGAGCCGCCACTGGCCCGGGCAGCGGGTGTCCTGGGCGGTCGCCCGGCCCACGGCCCGGCAGCAGGCCCCGGTCGTGGTCGCCCTCCACGGGCGGGGCGGGCACGCGACCAACGCGTTCACCGGGCTGCACCTGGACCGGCACGTCGCCACGACCGGGCTGGCCGTCGCGGCGATCGACGGCGGCGACACCTACTGGCATGCCCGTCGCTCCGGCGTGGACACCGGGGCCATGGTCGTCGACGACTTCCTGCCGCTGCTCGCGTCGATGGGCCTGGGCACGGGGCGGATCGGGCTGCTCGGCTGGTCGATGGGTGGCTACGGCGCCCTCTGGCTGGCCACCGGGCTGGGCCGGGCCAGGGTCGCCGGTGTCGCGGCCTCGAGTGCCGCGCTCTGGCTCTCCCCCGGCGACAGCGCGCCCGGCGCGTTCGACGACCGGGACGACTTCGTCCGGCACGACGTCTTCCGGCTGCGGAGCCGGCTGCGCGGCATACCGGTGCGGCTGGACTGCGGGCTCGACGACCCGTTCCTGCACGCCGACCGGGCCTTCGCGGCCGGGCTGCCCGGGACGACGACGCACTTCGACCCCGGTGGCCACACCGACGCCTTCTGGAGCGCCCACGGCGGGGCCCAGATGACGTGGCTGGCCAGGCTGCTGGCGACCTGACCCTGGTCGACCCCTCGTCGTGCCCGCGCGCTGCGGCTGCGGGCACGACGACGGGGTCGCGCTCAGGGGCTCGTCAGCGGACGAGGACGGTCGTGCCGATCGGCATGGTCCCGGTGCTCCAGAACAGGTCCATCGCCGGGATGCTCACCCGGACGCAGCCGTGAGAGGCGGGGTACGCCGGCACCGACGGGTAGCCGTGCAGCGCGATGCCGCCGTTGAAGTACTTGGGCCGGTAGAGCTGGCCCAGCGGTGAGGCGTCCCAGCCGTTGACCTGGCGGAACACGCGGAACGTCCCGAGCGGAGTCACGGCCAGGTGCCATGCGCCGCTGCTCCAGTACGACTGCCCCGACCCCGTGCTGGTGTTGAACGTGCGGCTGACCCGACCCGAGTCCACCACCAGCAGCACCTGGTGGGCCTTGTCGACCTCGACGACGTGGCCGGAGCGGGACTGCGGCACCGGCCGCACCCCGCGGTCGAGGGCCGACCAGGTCAGGGGGCCGCACACGCCGTCCCGCGTCAGGCCGGCCACCTTCTGCGCGGCGACGACGGCCTGCCGGGTCAGGTCCCCGAAGACGCCGTCGACGGCGCCGCACCAGTAGCCCAGCGCGGACAACCGCTGCTGCAGCGAGATGACGGCCGTGCCGCGGGACCCCGCGGACAGCGTGGGATGCGTTGCAGCAAGGGCGGATCCGGCCCCCTGAGCCACTCCGAGGACGCACGCCGTCGTGATGCCCACCGTCCCCCGGACCAACGATCGTCGACCGATGTCCACGTGCCCCTCCACCCGAGACCGGCGGCCGCTCCCGCGCCCTCCACCGGGACCCTGCGGGCCTCCAGCGGCTCGCCGGGGTCCGTGGCATCAGTCTCGGTCGGCCGGCCCGGTGCCACCTCCGCCATATGGCGGACCGCAGGGGCTCCGGGACTGCGCATGGTGAGGGCCGGTGCCCCCCGACACCGGCCCATCACCACTCCAGACGCACCGCCCGCGAGGAAGGTTGCGCCGTTTCCGAACTTTCTTTCGAGCACGTCCCCCCTGCTCATGGGCGCTCGTCCCTTCGCTCGATGTGGCCCCGTGCCGGCCGGCGGATGCTGGACTCGGGCCGCCCATCCGGCGGTCGGTGCCGGCATGTCGAAGGAGGCTGACGATGATCGGGGCGACGATGGTGGTGGCCACCCTGCCGGTGACCGACCTGGACCGGGCCAAGGCGTTCTACGCCGACGTCCTGGGCCTCACGTTCCTGTGGGAGACGCCGGTCGGGGTGCGACTGCGGTGCGGCGACGTCAGCGAGGTCTCCCTCTTCAAGCGGCCGCCGGTCACCACCGAGCACACCCTGGCCCACTTCGAGGTCTCCGACATCGAGGCGGTCGTCAGGGACCTCGAGGCCAAGGGCGTGGAGTTCATCGACTACACCGAGGGACCCCTGACGACCACCGGGCACATCGCCCAGCTCGGGCCGGCCCGCGGCGCGTGGTTCCGCGATCCCGACGGCAACACGCTGGGCCTGCGCCAGGCGTAGCCGACGTCGCCCCGTCAGAGGCCGGCGATCGCCTCGTGGGTGCTGAGCACGCGCTGGGCGGTCTCGACGTGCAGGTTCTCGATCATCCGCCCGTTGTAGGTGACGACGCCGGCGCCTGCTCCCTGCTCCCACGCGGCGAGGATCCCCCGGGCCTCCTCGACCTGGGCCTCGCTCGGGGCGAACGTCGCGTTGCACGTCTCGACCTGGCCGGGGTGGATCAGCGTTTTGCCGTCGAAGCCCAGCTGACGACCCTGGAGGCACTCCGCGGCGAAGCCCTCGGCGTCCTTGACGTCGTTGAAGACCCCGTCGAGGATCACCGTCCCCGTCGCGCGCGCGGCCAGCAGGCACAGGCCAAGCCCGGTCAGCAGCGGGGCGCGGCCGGGCACGTGCTCGGCATGCAGCTCCTTGGCCAGGTCGTTGGTGCCCATGACGAGCACGGTCAGGCGCTCGGACGCCGCAGCGATCTCCTCGCAGTGCAGCATCGCGACCGGGGTCTCGACCATCGCCCAGAGCTTGGTGTGCTCGGGCGCCCCGGCGGCCTCCAGGGCCGCGACGAGCTGGCGGACCTCGGCGGCCGAGCTCACCTTCGGCACGACGACGGCATCCGGGCCGGCTGCGGCAGCGGCGGCGAGGTCGTCCTCGTGCCACTGCGTGCCGATGCCGTTGACCCGGATGGTCAGCTCGCGCCGCCCGTAGTCACCGGAGCGCACCGCGGCGCAGGCGTTCTCGCGTGCCTGCTCCTTCGCGTCGGGGGCCACGGCGTCCTCGAGGTCGAGGATCAGCGCGTCGACCGGCAGCGTCTTGGCCTTCTCCAGCGCCCGCTCGTTGGAGCCGGGCATGTAGAGCACCGAGCGCCGGGGACGGTAGGCCGTGGTGGCGGTCATCGGGTCTCCTCCTGCGCCGCGGGCACGGCATACAGCTCGGCCAGCTCGGGGTCGGTGGCCGCGAGCCGTTCGGCGAGCTCGACGATGACCAGGCACTGCTTGAGGCTGGCGTCGTCCTCCATCTTGCCGTCGAGCATGACCGCGCCGGTGCCGTCACCCATGGCCTCCACGACCCGGCGGGCGTGAGCGACGTCCTCGGCGGACGGGCTGAACACGCGCTTGGCGATGGCGACCTGCACGGGGTGCAGTGACCACGTGCCGACGCAGCCGAGCAGGAACGCGTTGCGGAACTGGTCCTCGCAGGCGACGACGTCCTTGATGTCCCCGAAGGGGCCGTAGTACGGCAGGATCCCGTGCATCGCGCAGGCGTCGACCATGCGGGAGATCGTGTAGTGCCACAGGTCCTGCTGGTAGGTCGCCCGGTCGGCGTGGACCGCGTCCTCGACACCGGCCGGCGGGTCCTGGCGCACGAGGTAACCGGGGTGGCCGCCGCCGACGCGGGTCGTCTTCATGCGGCGGTCCGCGGCCAGGTCGGCCGGGCCCAGCGACATGCCCTGCATGCGGGGGCTGGCGCCGGCGATGGCCTCGACGTTGGCCACGCCGCGGGCGGTCTCGAGGATGGCGTGGACGAGGATCGGGCGGGTCAGGCCCGCCTTCGCCTCGAGCTGGGCCAGCAGCCGGTCGACGTAGTGGATGTCCTCCGGCCCCTGCACCTTCGGGACCATGATGACGTCGAGCTTGTCGCCGATCTCGGTGACGAGCGTGACGAGGTCGTCGAGCACCCACGGGCTGTCCAGGGCGTTGACCCGGGTCCACAGCTGGGTGTGCTCCCCGAAGTCGGTGGCCTTCGCGATGGCGACCAGGCCCTCGCGAGCAGCCACCTTGCGGTCGGCCTTGACCGCGTCCTCGAGGTTGCCGAGGAGGACGTCGACGGTCCCGACCATGTCGGGGACCTTGGCGGCCATCTTCTCGTTGCTCGGGTCGAAGAAGTGGATGACGCGGGACGGTCGGGCCGGCACCTCACGGATCGGGGTGGGGGCGCCCACCGCCAACGGGGCGAAGAAGTCCTTGGGGCTGCGCACGCGGCGAAACTAGCAGCGCGGCTCCGCCGGCGGTTATGACACAGTTCACGGTGTGACGCAGACCCCCGGCACCCCTGCCGGCCCGACGCCCGCGAGCGAGCCGGAGACGGCCGCCCTGCCCGCCGTCGAGGCGCCCACCGCGGCACCCGGGTCCACGCTGGCCCTGGTCGCCGAGGCCGCCGCCAAGTCCGGCCTGCTCTGGGTCGACGTGCCGGGCGACCGGGCCTGGCCGGTGTGGCACGAGTGGCTGGACGGGACGGCCTGGGTGGTCAGCGGGCCGGGCGAGCAGCCGATGCCCTGGCTGCCCGAGGAGGTGCCGATCATCTTGCGCAGCAAGGACTCCGGCGGCCGGCTGGTCCGCGTCCTGGCGCGCGTCGAGCGGATCACGCCGGCCGACGAGCGGTGGGAGCCGGCGACTGCGGCCCTCAAGTCAGCCAGGCTCAACAGCGTCGGCGACGACGTCGTGCAGCGCTGGGCCGATCAGTGCACCGTCACCGCGCTGACGCCGTTCGGCGAGGCGCTCGAGGGGCCCGGCTCGTACGACGACGGGTCCGGCGCGGCACCGCCCGCGCCCACCCCCGCCACGACGCGGACGTGGCGGCCGTGGCACCTCGGCGGCCGGCCCAAGCGGCGGCGCGGCACCCGCTGACCGGCCGCGCGGGAGGCGGGCACACGGCATACCGGCGGTGTCGGCACGGACCTTGGTCGCGGCGTCCACAGCGCGGGCTAGCCTTGGCCCCGTGAACCCCATGACGCGCGTGTTCGTGGCACGCCTGGCCGGCCTGAGTGTGTTCGACCCGCTCGGCGACCAGGTGGGCCGGGTGCGCGACGTCGTGGTGACGTTCAGCGCGACCCGTCGTGCCCCGCGCGTCATCGGCCTCGTGGTCGAGGTGCCCGGGCGCCGGCGCGTGTTCGTCCCGATGACCCGGGTCACCAGCATCGACGCCGGGCAGGTCATCACCACGGGCCTGGTCAACATGCGCCGGTTCGAGCAGCGCGCCAACGAGACGCTGGTCCTCGCCGAGCTGCTCGAGCGCGCGGTGCGGGTCACCACCCCGGAGGGCCCGTTCGAGGCGATCGTCGAGGACATCGCCATCGAGCAGGAGCGCAACCGCGACTGGGTCATCGTCAAGGTGTTCTGCCGCAAGCCGATCGGCGGCTCCCGCAGCCTGTCCCGGCTCGGGCGGCGCCGCGGTGAGACCGTCCTCGTCGACGTCTCCGACGTCACGGGCCTGCGCCGCTCGGGTAGTGCGCAGAGCGCGGCCAAGCTGCTGGAGACCTACGACGACCTCAAGGCTGCCGACCTCGCCGAGGTCATCCACGACCTGACGCCCAAGCGCCGCGCCGAGGTGGCCGCCGCGCTCGATGACGAGAAGCTCGCCGACGTCATGGAGGAGCTGCCCGAGGACGACCAGGTCGAGATCCTCACGACCCTGGGCTCCGACCGCGCCGCCGACGTCCTCGAGGCCATGCAGCCCGACGACGCCGCCGACCTGCTCTCCGAGCTGCCGCCCGACACCGCCGAGCAGCTGCTCCAGATGATGGAGCCGGACGAGGCTGCGCCGCTGCGGCGGCTGCTGGCCTACGACGAGAACACCGCCGGTGGCCTGATGACCACCGAGCCGGTCATCCTCGGCCCCGAGGCCACCATCGCCGAGGCGCTGGCCGTGGTCCGCCGGGCCGAGCTGTCCCCGGCGCTGGCCGCGACGGTGTTCGTGTGCCGCTCTCCGCTGGAGACCCCGACCGGCAAGTACCTCGGTGTGGTGCACATCCAGCGGCTGCTGCGCGAGCCCCCGCACGCGGCGATCGGCTCGATCCTCGACCGCGACCTCGAGCCGCTGACGCCCAACGCCCCTCTGGGGCAGGTGACCCGCATGCTGGCCACCTACAACCTCGTCGGGGTGCCCGTGGTCGACGAGGACGGCCGGCTGCTCGGCGCGGTCACGGTCGACGACGTGCTCGACCACATCCTTCCCGACGACTGGCGCGAGGACCGGCACGAGGTGACCCATGGCCACTGACCGCTTCGACCGCAACGCACCCCGGCTGGACCAGCCGCGGGAGGTGCGCCGCACGCTGCTGCCGCGTCCGAGCTTCAACCCGGAGACCTTCGGCCGGGCCAGCGAGGCGTTCGCCCGGTTCATGGGCACCGCGCGGTTCCTGGTCTACATGACCGCCTTCGTGGTGCTCTGGATCCTCTGGAACGCCGCGGGCCCCAAGGACCTGCGGTTCGACCCCTACGCCTTCATCTTCCTGACCCTCATGCTCAGCCTGCAGGCGTCATACGCCGCGCCGCTGATCCTGCTCGCGCAGAACCGCCAGGCCGACCGCGACCGGGTGGCCCTGGAGCAGGACCGGGCCCGGGACGAGCGCAACCTGGCCGACACCGAGTACCTCACCCGCGAGGTCGCAGCCCTGCGGATCGCGCTGCGGGACATGGCCACCCGCGACTTCCTGCGCTCCGAGCTGCGCAGCCTGCTCGAGGAGATGGAGGAGCGCGGCGTGAGCGTCGCATCGCCCTCCGAGCTCGGCGACGGGAGCGGTGACCAGCCCGCGGAACGCGACGGCGCGCGACCGACCTAGCATGGGGGCATGCCCGCCCCCACTCAGGACGCCCTGCTCGCCGCGCTGTCGACGGTCAACGACCCCGAGATCCGCAAGCCGATCACCGAGCTCGGCATGGTCGAGTCGGTCGAGGTCGACGACGCCGGCCGCGTCGCCGTCACCATCTTGCTCACGGTGTCGGGCTGCCCGATGAAGGACACGCTCACCAAGGACTCCACCGCGGCGCTCTCCGCCGTCGAGGGCGTCACCGGCGTGGACGTGACCCTCGGCGTGATGAGCCCGGAGCAGCGGGCCGGCCTGCGCGAGCAGCTGCGTGGCGGGGTCGCCGAGAAGGAGATCCCCTTCGCCAAGCCCAACAGCCTGACCCGCGTCTACGCGGTGGCCTCGGGCAAGGGCGGCGTCGGCAAGTCGTCGGTCACGGTCAACCTCGCCGCGTCGCTGGCCGAGCAGGGGCTGCGCGTCGGCGTGGTCGACGCCGACGTCTACGGCTTCTCGGTGCCGCGCATGCTCGGCGTCGAGCACCGGCCCACCCAGGTCGACGACATGATCCTGCCGCCGGTCAGCCACGACGTGAAGGTCATCTCGATCGGCATGTTCGTGCCCGGCAACCAGCCGGTGGTCTGGCGCGGGCCGATGCTGCACCGCGCGCTCCAGCAGTTCCTCGGCGACGTGTTCTGGGGCGACTTGGACGTGCTGCTGCTCGACCTGCCCCCGGGCACCGGGGACATCGCCATCTCGGTGGCCCAGCTCATCCCCAACGCCGAGATCCTCGTGGTCACCACGCCGCAGCAGGCCGCCGCGGAGGTGGCCGAGCGCGCGGGGTCCATCGCGCTGCAGACGCACCAGCGCATCGTCGGCGTCATCGAGAACATGTCGTGGCTCGAGCTGCCCGACGGCTCCCGCCAGGAGATCTTCGGCTCCGGCGGCGGCCAGACCGTGGCCGACTCGCTGACCCGCTCGGTCGGCGCCCAGGTGCCGCTGCTGGGCCAGATCCCGCTGGACACGAGCCTGCGTGAGGGCGCCGACCAGGGCATGCCCGTGGTCCTCGGCTCCCCCACCAGCCCGGCTGCGGTGGCCCTGCGCGGTATCGCGCGCGGCCTCGCCACCCGCTCGCGCGGCCTGGCCGGCCGCTCCCTCGGCCTCACCCCCGCCAGCCGCTGACGCGATCGGCGCCGGCCGCTCGTCCGGGCCGACCGCGTTGACCCCTCCGAGCTGGACGTTGGTGCCCCTTCAGCAGCGCTGAAGAGGCACCAACGTCCAGCTCGGCAACCCTGGGTGCGGCCCCGACGGGTGCGGCTCAGGTGGCGTCGACGTCCCACGGGGTCGGCAGGGCCGGGTCCCGACGGGGCCGCGAGGGCTCCTTGAACGGGTTGAAGGCCGAGAAGTCCTCCTCGCCGTCCTCGAGCAGGGCTTCGCGCACGATCCGCCGCGGGTCGTACTGCCGCGGGTCGAAGGCCTGCCAGTCGATGTCGTCGAACTCCGGCCCCATCTGCTCGCGCAGCTGGCTGCGCGCGTTGTCGGCCATCACGCGGGCCTGCTTGATCAGGGTGCGCAGCTTCGCGGCGTACTCCGGCAACCGCTCGGGGCCGAGCACGACCACGCCGATCACGATCAGGAGGATGAACTCCCAGCCGTTGATGTCGAGGATGTTCACGCGTGGGCCCTTGTGTCGCTGGTGACGGCGATCAGTCCGTCGCCGCTTGCAGGGTCATCCTGACAGTTCGCTCGGTCGTCCCGCGACGCACCGTCAGGGTCACCGTCTCGCCGACCGAGCGGGCCCGGATCGCGACGACGAGCTGGTCGGGGTCGGAGATGACGCGGCCGTTGAACTTCAGGATGACGTCACCGGGCTTGAGACCGGCCTTGTCCGCCGGGCCACCCTGGGTGATCGGGGCACGACCGCCCTTGGACGAGGCGGCAATCCGGACGCCCTCGCCCTCATAGGCCGTGTCGAGGATGACCCCGATGACCGGGTGCGAGGCCTTGCCGGTCGTCATCAGCTGGTCGGCCGTCTTGCGGGCCTGGTCGCTCGGGATGGCGAACCCCACGCCGATGCTGCCGGACTGGCCGGAGTCGAGGGGGCTCGAGCCCGGGATCCGGGCGATGGCCGAGTTGACGCCGATGACGCGCCCAGACATGTCCAGCAGCGGGCCACCGGAGTTGCCGGGGTTGATCGCGGCGTCGGTCTGGATCGCGTTGATGAACGCGGGGGCGTCGTCGGCCCCACCCGGGGTCACCGGACGGTTCAGTGCGCTGACGATCCCGCTGGTGACCGTGCTCTCCAGGCCCAGCGGGGCGCCGACGGCGACGACCGGGTCGCCCACGACGACCGAGGCCGAGCTGCCGAGCGGCAGGACCGGCAGGCCGGTCCGCTTCACCCGCACGACAGCCAGGTCGTATGACGCGTCGCGGCCGACGATGGTGGCCGGCAGCTGGGATCCGTCGGAGAACTCGACCCGGATGCTGCCGGTGGCCGCGGCCGAGGACACCACGTGGTTGTTGGTCAGGATGAAGCCGTCGCTCTTGATCACGAAGCCCGACCCGGTCCCCTGGCCGTCAGCGCCCTTGACCTTGAGCGTGACGACCGACGGGAGGGCCCTGGCGGCGATGCCGGCGATCGAGCCCGGGGGCCGGCTCGTCGACCCGGGCTGGGGCACCGGGAGCACGCCACCGGAGGTGAGGCCGGAGCTGCGGGTGGCGATCAGCGCACCTGCGGTCCCACCCAGGAGAGCGGCGAGCAGCACGGCGGCGGCCAGCACGGCGACCGTGCCGGCGCTCCACCGGGACGCCCGGGGGCCAGGGGCAGCGCTCGTGGGCGGAGGCGTGCCGCCGCCGGCCGGCGGGTCGCCCGCACCCTGCGGCAGCGGCGCGGTGACGTCCGCGGAGTGGGCGTGGGGCCACGCGGAGAAGGCCACCGGCGCCGTCGCCCACGGGGACGGGTCCGGCGCCGGGGCGCTGGCCCACGGCTGCCCGGCTCCCGGAGGCGGCATCGCCCCCGGCGCCGGGGCCGGCATCCCCGCCGTGCCCGTCGCCTGGTCGGCACCGGGCGCAGCCTGGGTCGACCGGTGAGGCGCGGTGGGCAGGTGCGTGTAGGGCTCACCGGTGGGCGGCGGGAACCCGGCAGCACCGGGCGTCGGCGACTGTCGTGCGACGTCGACCGGCTCGGTCTGCTCCCCGGAGGGGTCCCGCTGCTGCTCAGTCATGGAGTGATTCTGCCCAATGGGCGCGGCGAACCGTCATCGAGGTCTGCGGCACCGGCTGGGAGCGGCCCAGCCCCGGCCGCAGGACCGCGACCGTCCGGGCGAAGGTCGTGGAGGATGCGGGGGCGGCCCAGCTCGGCGTGGGGGCCACCGGCTGCACCGGCGCGGCCGCTGGGGTCGCGACCCCGATGCTCCACGCGGCAGCCGCCGACGCACCTGCCGCCAGTCCGGCGAGCATGGCGGCACGGACCGGTGAGCGGTGCAGGGCCGGCGCGTCTCGGCGGACCAGGCCCAGCGGAGCCGGCCCGACCGGGGCCGGCGCCTGTGCCGCCAGGTCGAGCAGCGAGGCCTGCAGCCGGCTCGGCGGCCCGGGCATCCGCGCCTCGCGCAGCGAGCCCAGGAGGCGCCGCTCCGCGGCGGCGGCCTCACGGCATACGGCGCAGGCCACCAGGTGACGGTCGCAGGCGTGCTGCAACGACGGGGGGAGGACACGGTCGACGTAGGCGCTGACCATCGTCCCGAGGTGCTGGGCGCCGACCCCGTCGGCGGGGCGCGGGCTCATCGCGTCCCCGGCACGACCCGTCCGAGCGCGAAGCCCCGACGGGCGGGACGCGCGACCGGAGCCGGGCGCGCCTCCGGGGCCCGGTGCGCGAGAGCCTCGCGCAGCTGAGCCCGGCCGCGGTGGATGCGGGAGCGGACCGTGCCGAGCTTGATGCCCAGCGTGGCCGCGATCTCCTCGTAGGACAGGCCCTCGATGTCGCAGAGGACCACCGCGGCGCGGAAGTCCGGCGAGAGCGCGTCGAGCGCCCGCTGCACGTCGTCGTCGAAGTGGGTGTCGGCGTAGTGCTGCTCCGGCCCGGCCTCGCGGCTGGCCAGGCGGCCGGCGGCGTCCTCGGGCAGGGCATCGAAACGGATCCGCTGCTTGCGGCGCATCCGGTCGAGGAAGACGTTGGTCGTGATGCGGTGCAGCCAGCCCTCGAAGGTGCCCGGCTGGTAGGAGCCGAGCGAACGGAAGACGCGGATGAACACGTCGTGCGTGAGGTCCTCGGCGTCGTGGACGTTGCCGGTGAGGCGGTAGGCCAGCCGGTAGACGCGCGCCGAGTGCTGGGTGACGATCTCCTCCCACGTGGGCGGGACCCACCCCTCCTGGTCCACCGCGGAGGCCGGCCTGGCTGCGTCGTGCTGCCGTCCGGTCGTCGCGTTGGTCACCGTCTCCACCTCCGGGGGCGTCGTCCTGCGGGGCGACGCGGTCAGGGACATCACAGCAACCATGACGGTTGCAGGCCCTCCATCGTTCCTGACCGACCTGAGAGATTGCTGGGGAAGCCCGACGCGGGGGCCCGCATGGACTAGCCCACCTCCGCCGTGCTGGGGTCAGCGGGGCGGCTGGGGCAGCCGGGGCGGGTGTCGGCAGTAGGGTTGCCCGCATGAGTGCGCAGAAGCCGGCGAGCTGGGCCTATTCGGAGGAGTTCGTCGCCGAGAGCGACGTCATCGAGCGGGCCCGCATGCGCGGCGAGTCGCTCGGCTGCGTGCCCGTGCTTCCCGGCGCCGGGGCGACCCTGCGCCTGCTCGCCGCCACCGCGTCGGCCAAGGCCGTCGTCGAGATCGGCACCGGCGCCGGCGTCTCCGGTCTCTGGCTGATGGAGGGCATGCCGTCCGACGGCGTCCTGACCACCATCGACGTCGAGGCCGAGCACCAGCGCGCCGCCCGCGAGGCCTACGCCGCGGCCGGGATCGCCCCGCAGCGCACGCGGGTCATCACCGGTCGGGCCCTGGACGTGCTCCCCCGGCTCACCGACGGTGCCTACGACATGGTTGTCGTGGACGGCGACAAGTCCGAGTACCCGCAGTACGTCGAGCAGGCGGTGCGCCTGCTGCGCTCCGGCGGTGTCCTGGCCATCGACAACATGCTCTGGCACGACCGGGTCGCCGACCCGGCGGCCCGGGACGCGGTCACCACGACCCTGCGCGACCTCGGCAAGCAGCTGCGCGACAACGACGAGCTCATCCCCACCCTGCTGCCGGTGGGCGACGGGGTCCTCGCGGCCGTCAAGCGCTGACGACCGACCGCAGGCTCAGAGACCGAGCCGTCGGCGCGCCCCCTCGAGGAGGCGACGGCCCTCCCGGGACCGGAACGCCGGGAGGGTGGGCAGCCCGGGCGGGGCGTCCCACGTGCCGGCCACGGTGAGGAATCCGCCCTTCCCCAGCAGGAGCCCGGAGGCCGGGTCGTCGTCGGCCGCGGCCAGCAACGGTGAGGCCGAGACGATCTGGTCGAACCGGGGCGTCTCCGCCCACTCCAGCGCGAAGACGACGGTGTCGGCCCACACGGGGCCGAGTCGCGAGATGCCCCAGTCGATCAGGACCACACTGCCGTCGGGTCGGATCAGGATGTTGTCACTGCGGATGTCCCATTGGCACAGCGTCGTGCCATGCAGCGACACCGACAGCGCCTCCAGGTGGCTGGCGACCAGGTCCCGGTTGTCCCGGAACCACGCCGGCAGGACATCCCTCGGCGCGGAGTGGTCACCGTCGAGCACCTCGGCCCACTGTGCGAGGTTCTTGAGCAGCGTGGGGACGGCCGATTGCTCCACCGGGCTGGGCGACAGCTCCACGGCCTGGGCCTCCACCTGCGCCAGAACAGCACCCACCTGACCGTCGTCACGCCAGTCCGGGTGGACCCCCTCGACGTCCTCGAGGACCAGCGCGACCCAGTCGCCGTCGTCGTAGGTGGCCAGCAGGCGGGGCCGCCAGGACACGTCGGGCAGGGCAGCCAGCACCATCGCCTCGTGCCGGTGCAGCCCGGCGGTGTCGGCGTTGAGCTCGAGCCCGACCGCCTTGACGAAGGCGCGCCGGCCGTCGGCCAGGCGCACCCGCACCGCGCATCCCGGGGACATGCCACCGCGCTGCGTCACGGCCTGGACCACCGGCGCACCGAGCTCCTGCTCCACCCAGTCCCGGACGCGCGCGGGCACCGCGTCGTAGTCGATCCGCACGCCGACGGCGCGCAGGTGACTGTGCCCCGTCAAGACTCCCCCCTCACGCGCCGTCACGTGGACGGCGGCGGCTCACATCTCGCCGGGACCGGCCCCGTAGCTGAACCCGGACGGGCCCTCGGCGATGGCGACGACCTCGAAGGGCTCGATGAGCTCGGGCGCCGATCCGATGATCTTGCTGCCCGGCGACGTGGCCGCCTCGGCCGCGAAGGTCTGGGCAAAGCTGTCACGTGCCGCCCGGGTCGCCCACACGTAGGTGCCCTCGAACCACTCGCCCTCGCGCATCCGCCAGGTCTTGAACGACAGCCCCTCGCGCCGGGCGAACTTGCCCATCGACTCGCCGACGACGTACTCCCGCAGCGCGGCCTCGACGCCCTCCGGCGCGTCCGCCAGCGACCAGCGGACGCTCAGCCCGTAACCCGCACTCATCGCACACCCTCCAGGTAGGTCAGCAGCAGCCGTGCACCGAAGCCGGTGGCCCCCCGGGTGAGGTGGCCGCTGTCCTTGTCGCTGCGACCGGCCCCGGCGATGTCGAGGTGCGCCCAGCGACGCCC
Source organism: Oryzihumus leptocrescens (assembly GCF_006716205.1). Classification (GTDB taxonomy): domain Bacteria; phylum Actinomycetota; class Actinomycetes; order Actinomycetales; family Dermatophilaceae; genus Oryzihumus; species Oryzihumus leptocrescens. The sequence continues at coordinate 3,062,399 of NZ_VFOQ01000001.1, forward strand.
CCCGACGAACTCGCGCAGGAACAGCGCCGCGGTGATCGAGCCGCCCCCGACCTTGCCGGACGCGATGTGGTTGACGTCGGCGAGCTCGGAGTCGATGGCGGCACGGTAGTCCTCCACCAGCGGGAACGGCCACAGGGCCTCCCCCGTCGCGGTCGCGGCCGCCTGCAGCGCCCGCCCCAGCCGCTCGTCCGTGGCGTAGACCGGGGCCATCCCCCGGCCCAGCGCCAGGGTCGCGGCACCGGTCAGCGTGGCGATGTCGACCAGCACGTCGGGGTCGAGCTCGGCATCGGCGTAGGCCAGGGCGTCGGCCATGACCAGCCGGCCCTCGGCGTCGGTGTTGCCGATCTCCACGCGCCGGCCGCCGTACTGGGTGATGACGTCACCGGGGCGGTAGCTGGAGCCGCTGACGGCGTTCTCGGCCAGCGCGAGCAGGCCGGTGACCCGCACCGGCACCTCCAGGTCGCGGCAGGCGGCCAGCACGGCCAGCACGATGGCCGAGCCGGACATGTCGGTCTTCATGGCCAGCATCGCCTCGGCGGGCTTGATGTCGAGGCCGCCGGTGTCGAAGGTGATGCCCTTGCCGACGAGGACGACGTGCGGGGTGTCGTCGCCTGCGCCCTCGGGGGTCCAGGCGAGCTCGACGAGGCGCGGCGGGCTGTCGCTGCCGCCCCCGACCGCGAGCAGGCCACCGAAGCCCTCACGGCGCAGGTCTGCGTCGTTCCGGACCGAGACCTCGAGCCCATGACGGCGCCCGAGGGTGCGGGCCTGGGCGGCCATCCAGGCGGGGTTCTTGATGTTGGAGGGCGTGACGGCGAGGTTGCGCGCCAGCATGGTGGCCCGGCACCGCAGCGCGGACCGCGTGAGGACGCGCTCGTCATACCGGCCGGCGAAGGTGAGCGACCGCACCGGCGCGGTCGCCTCGGTGGCTCCCCACCGCGGCGTGGAGTAGCCGCCGAGGACCAGGCCCTCCACGACCGCTGATGCCGCGCCGACCCCGGCACCGGAACCGAGCGTGGTGACCAGGTGCGAGCGGGCCTTGACCGCGCGACCGACGGCGGCGCCGGCAGCGCGCAGGTCCTGGGGCGTGCCGGCCCCGGTGCCGACCAGGAGCAGGGTGCGCACCCCTCGCTCGCCGGGCACGAGCGGGATGGTGGTGACGCTGCCGGCCTTGGTCGACGGCTCCCAGGCTGCGGTCAGCGCCGCAGGGTCCTGACCCAGCGCCGAGAGGGCCGCGGCCACCGGACCGGCCGTGGGCACCGGGGCATCCGGGCCGACCGGCAGGGCCAGCACGAGGTCGGCGTCCTCGACGTCGACCAGCACGTCGGTCAGTGCCCCGGGGCGCACGTCGATCTCGGGCAGGGCGGGGGTCAGCAGGTCCGGCACGGCCGCGAGCCTACCCAGTGCCCCAGCCGGGGTCTCCGGGCGTGACGAAACCCCCGCCCGGTGGCACCGGACGGGGGTTCCTCAGTCAGTGGTCGGGCTCAGCCGACACCCTCGCAGCCCTTGATGGCCTCGCCGAGGGCCGCGGCCTCGTCAGGGGTCATCTCGACAACCAGGCGACCGCCACCCTCGAGGGGCATGCGAAGCACGATGCCGCGCCCCTCCTTGGTGACCTCGAGCGGGCCGTCTCCGGTCCTCGGCTTCATCGCCGCCATGGGTGAACCCCTTCCTCGGGTTGCGTGGAAATCCTCTTGTGCGCCTCGTCCACGCCGGGGCTTCCCCCACGAATGCACACACTCTTGTGACCATTATCGCGTCAAGGTCCCGCAAGGCGAAATCCGTTTGAGACAGACTGTGCCGCGTGCATGCCCGTTCCGCGCTGTTCGACCTCTACGGCGACCACCTGCGCGACCGCGACGGCTGGGCGCCGATCGCCGGGATCGTGCGCCTGCTCGGCGCCGTGGACGTGGCCCCGCCGGCGGTCCGGACGGCCGTGTCACGCATGGTGCGCGAGGGGTGGCTGGAGCCGGTCGAGCGGCAGGGACAGCGCGGGTATGCCGCGACGCCGCGGGCCCGGGCGCGCCTCGCCGAGGCGCACGCCCGGATCTACCGCACCCGCGACGAGTCCTGGGACGGCTGCTGGCACGTGGTCGTCGTCGACCACGCCAGCGAGCGCGCCCGCCGCGGCCGGGTGACTGCGGCGCTGAGCTACCTCGGCTACGCCCGGATGGCCCCGGACACGTGGATCGCCCCACGGGAGAACGCCGAGCTGGCCGGGACCCTGGCCGCCGAGGGCCTGCAGGCGCGGGCGTTCAGCGCGCGGTACGCCGCCGAGGGGGCCGAGCTCGCGGAGTCGCTGTGGGACCTGCAGGGTCTCGCCGCGGCATACCGGGAGTTCGTCGCCCAGGCCCGCACCGTGCAGGCGGACCGGCCCGCGGACCAGGGCCCGGAGGCGGCCTTCGCCGCCCGGACGCTGCTGGTCCACGAGTGGCGCAAGTTCCTGTTCCGGGACCCCGGCCTGCCGGCACAGGTGCTGCCGGCCGACTGGCCGGGGCACGAAGCGGCCGTGTTGTTCGACACAACCGCCAGCGCGCTACTCCCGCTGGCCCGCGAATTCGTGGACAGTTGCCTCGCACCCGACCCCAAGCCGAGGAGCTGACCCGCACCATGTCCGAGACCCCGTCGCCCGCCGCACCGCACCCGGACTCGGACGCCCCGGTGCTGCTGGACGTCTCGGATGGCGTCGCCACCGTCACCCTCAACCGCGCGGGCGCCATGAATGCGCTCGACATCGCCACCAAGGACCTCCTGCTCGCGACCCTGCAGCGGGTCGCCGACGACCCCGAAGTGCGCTGCGTGGTCCTGACCGGCACCGGCCGGGCCTTCTGCGTGGGCCAGGACCTGCGCGAGCACATCTCCCTGCTGCAGTCGAAGGACGCGGCGCTGTGGGAGACGGTGCCCCGGCACTACAACCCGATCACCGAGCTCATCGCGACGATGAACAAGCCGGTCATCGCCGCGATCAACGGGGTGGCGGCCGGTGCCGGCGCGGCGTTCGCGTTCGCTGCCGACCTGCGGGTCATCGTCGACGGTGGCGGCTTCAACCTCGCCTTCGCCGGGATCGCCCTGTCCTGCGACTCCGGGTCGTCGTGGTCGCTGCCTCGCCTCGTCGGGACCGCGAAGGCCAAGGAGCTGCTCCTGCTCCCCCGGACGGTGCCGGCCGGCGAGGCGCTCCAGCTCGGGCTGGTGACCAAGGTCGTCAGCGCCGAGGAGCTGCCCGGTGTGGTGGCCGAGCTGGCACGCACCCTCGCCGACGGCCCGACCCTGGCGTACGGCTCGATCCGGCGCGCCGTGGCCTACTCCGCCGGGCACGACCTGACCTCCTCGCTGGCACACGAGAGCGAGCTGATGACGCTGACCGGCCAGAGCGAGGACCACCAGGCCGCGGTGGCGGCGTTCCTCGCCAAGGAGAAGCCCGTCTTCCACGGCCGCTGAGGGCGCCTCCCCACGACCGACGCCTGTCCGCCCCACGACGGCGGCCGCCCCACCCCACGACCGAACACGCGAAATCCGTCGTTTCGGGCCCGTCAGGGCCTCGAGACGACGGATTCGCGGTGTTCGGTGGGAGCTGACGACGGGTCAGGGTGGGCTGTCGGCCCACGGGGTGTAGGTCAGCAGGGTCACCGTCCACACCACCACGCCCAGGAGCAGCGCGAGGGTCACCAGGCCCAGGCGCCGGGGCCAGGTGTCGAGCACGTGGCCGCCGTCGGCGCCGCGCACGGTCATGCTCACCACGATCGCGGCGAGCGGGAAGTCCAGGATCAGGAAGCGCCACATGCTCGTGATCGGCCGCACCACGGCGAGCAGGTACAGCGGGTAGACCACGGCCCACGCGCGCACCTCCGGCGCCAGCCACCGGCCGTGGCGGCCCAGGACCAGCGACAGGTACGACGCGACGATGCCGATGAGCAGGAGCACACCCGCCACGCCCATGTGGTCCCACGCCCACGTCAGCCAGGCCACGAAAGGGCCCTTGTCGGGACGCTGGCCCCACGCCGCCTGCACCTCGAAGAACGCACTCATCCGCCCGGTGGCCACCCCGACCATGAGCGGCCACGCCACCGCCGAGACGGCTGTGGAGACCAGCAGCACCGCGGCGCTGACCCGCTGACCGGGCAGGAACGCCCGGCCCTCCCGGCGCCACCGCAGGAAGAGGTGCAGCGCCACGACCAGGCCGACCGGGGGTGCCACCGCCCGGGTGAAGCCCAGCGCCAGCACCGCCACGGACGCCCAGAGGTAGCGCCGGCGCAGCAGCAGGAAGAAGAAGGCCAGCAGCAGCACCACGGCGAGCGCCTCGGTGTAGGCCACCTGCAGCACGGCCGTGGCCGGGTACAGGCACCACAGCATCGTGGCCAGGAGGGCCATGCGCCGGGCCAGGACCGTCGTCGCGCCGTCCTGCAGCACGTGCCACATCAGGAGGACCGCAGCCGCGCCGGCGGCGAGGTTGACGACCAGCGCAGCCCCGGTGAACGGGATCCCCACGGCGGTCAACAGACGCACCAGCAGCGGGAAGCCGGGGTAGAACGCCCACGCGCTGAAGGTCACCTGGCCGCTGAACGCGTCCAGCGGCAGGGGCAGCGGGTAGCCGTGGGCGACCACCTCGCGGTACCACGTGCCGTCCCAGATGGGCACCATGTCGAGGTAGCCCGGGTGCGAGGAGTGCACCCCCGCCGGCTCCTGCACCCACATCGCGGTGGCCTGGACGACCAGGGCCGTGACGACCCGGCTGACGGCCCAGGCCCACAGCAGCACCACCCACGTCGGCTTCGCGAGCAGCCGGTCACGCAGCGACCGGATCACGGCGGGAAGTCCGTCGGAGGCACGAACCGCAGCAGCTCCCAGACCCACCAGACCTCACCGGCCAGGCCGAGGACGACCAGCAGACCGGCGCGCCAGGGCAGCAGGCGCTCCCGGCGGTCGGTCCAGCCGCCACCCACCGCGACGACGGCCAGCGGGAACATCGGGAGCAGGTAGCGGTAGATGCTCGTCCACGGGTCGAGGACCAGCACCAGGTAGGCGGCGTAGGACAGGGTCCACACCCGCAGCTCCGGCCCCAGCGCGCGAGCCCAGGGCCCCAGCATCATCGCGAGCAGGAGCACCCCGATGAACGTCAGCCAGATCGGGCCCCACGTGTCGCCGGCGAGGTAGTGCGCCATGTCCCACCACGGCTTCACCGGGACGATCTCGCCCCCGGAGCGCCACGTCGCCATGGTGTCGGTGTAGGCCGTGGGGTCGCCGGTCGCCCAGCCGGCGATGGCCGGCCACATCAGCCCAGCCACCCCGCAGCCGGCGAGCGCGGACAGCGCGGTGGCCGCCTCACCGATCCGGACCGGCTCCTCGGCCCGACGGCGCCAGCGCAGCCACACCGCCACGAGCGTCACCACGGCCAGCGGCGCAGCAATGGGCCGGGTCAGCCCGATGGCCAGGGCCAGGGAGGTCGCGGTCAACCAGCGCTCCCGGCCGATGGCGAGCAGGTAGCCGCACAGCAGCAGCATCGCCAGGCTCTCGGTGTAGGCCAGCTGCAGGACGGGCGCGGACAGGAAGGCGGCGAACACCGCCACGCCGGCGATCGCCGCCCGGCGGCCGACCCGGTCGCGCAGCAGCACGCCCATGAGCCCGGCCGCCCCGGTGCCGCACACCAGGGACAAGGTCGAGGCCACCACCCGGAAGCCAAGCCCGCTCACCCACATCAGGCACCGGGCGATCATCGGGAAGGCGGGGTAGAACGCCCAGTCGTTCTGCTGGATGTCGCCGTTGATGACCGGCAGCCGGTCCGGGTAGCCGACCTCGGCGATGTGCCGGTACCAGCTGCCGTCCCAGAGCACGGTCATCGAGAAGTAGTCGGGGTGCGGCCCGGTCCAGCTCACCGGCGCCTGGTAGTGCGCGACCACCGCGATGACCACCGTCGAGAACACGCGGCACAGCAGGTAGACCCCGATGACGACGGCGAGGAAGGGGCGCTGGCGCAGGCGCCTCATGCCCCGCCCCGGTGGCAGCCGCGGACGTGGTCGTCGACCAGCCCGCAGGCCTGCATCGCGGCATACATCGTCGTGGGCCCGACGAAGACGAAGCCGTGGCGCTTGAGCGCCTTCGCCAGCGCCACCGACTCCGGCGACGTGGCCGGCACCTCGGCCATGGTCCGCGGCCGCTGGTGCCGCTCGGGGGCGTGCGACCAGACCACCTCGTCGAGCCCGCCCCGCTCGCGCAGGGCCACCACGGCGCGGGCGTTGGTGAGTGCGGCGTTGACCTTGAGCCGGTTGCGCACGATGCCGGTGTCGGCCATGAGCCGGGCGACGTCGGCGTCCCCGAAACCGGCGACCGCCTCGGCGTCGAACCCGGCGAACGCGGCCCGGAACGCCTCGCGCTTGCGCAGGATCGTCAGCCAGGACAGCCCGGACTGGAACGCCTCGAGGGTGAGCCGCTCGAACAGGGCGGTCTCACCGTGGACCGGCACGCCCCACTCCGTGTCGTGGTATGCCGTGTAGTCGGGGGTGCTCCCGGCCCACCCGCAGCGGGCCAGCCCATCCGCACCGACGACGGCGCCGTCACCGCTCACCGCCGGCCTCCTTCTCGGCGCGGGCGACCATGGCGTCGACGGCCCGACCGAACATGGCCCGGTTGACGCGGTCCGCCACCGGGGCCAGCAGCCGGCCGACCGGGCGAGGTCGCACCGTGATGTCCTCGACCCAGCGCAGCGAGGCGCCGTCGGGCCCGGGCGCGACGGTGACCGCGGCCCAGCCGGCGAGGACGCGGCCGGTCTTGCGCACCCGGAACTCCCCCGCCGCGGCCTCCGTCGGAGGCTGCCAGTGGGTGACCACCATCGAGTCGGCGAAGGACAGGGGGCCGACGCCCGAGACGCCGGCGAAGCCGTAGCCCACCCGGGTCGGCCCGTCGTCGAGCTGCATCCGGGTGAGCGGCATCCAGTCGGCGTAGCCCGCCCAGTCGGTCACCACCCGCCACAGCGTGGCCGGGTCGGCGTGCACCGACCGCGTGATCTCGAACGTTCCCATGCCCTGCCCGTGTCTGCTCGCGGTTGGTGGTCAGCCCTCGGTCGCCGCGCGAGGGGCACGCAGCGCGGCCAGCTCCTCGTCGCGCGCCGCGAGCTCGTCGGCGAGCCGGTCGAGCACGGCGTCAACCTGGTCCATACGGTAGCCGCGCAGCCCGAGGTCGAAGCGCAGCCCCGTGACGTCCTGCGCGGCGAGGCGGCCCGGCGCCAGCCCCTCGAACGGCGACGTGGACACCGGGTCGGCCATCACGCCGCCGATCCGGCCGGTTACCACGGCCGCGGTCAACCCGATGAGCAGGACCACCACGAGCAGAAAGAACACGATCACGGGATGATCGTGCCATGCCCCACCATGTGCCCCCCGGTCGTGACCTGCGTCTGCGTGGCCGCGTCTTCGCCCCGGGCGAGACCGGACTGATGGCGATCATCAACCGCACCCCCGACTCCTTCTACGACCAGGGCATGTTCCTCGACGACGACGTGGCCCTGGACGCGGTCGACCGGGCGGTCCACGACGGGGCCGACGCGGTCGACCTCGGCGGGGTGCGGGCCGGGCCGGGACCCGAGGTCAGCGCCGCCGAGGAGGAGCGCCGGGTCGTGCCGTTCCTGCGCGCGGTGCGGGAGCGCTACCCGGACCTGATCATCAGCGTGGACACGTGGCGGGCCTCGGTCGCCGACGCCTCGTGCGCGGCGGGCGCGGACATCGTCAACGACGCGTGGGCCGGGCACGACCCGGAGCTGACCTCGGTCGCGGCCCAGTGGGGCGCGGCATACATCTGCGCGCACACCGGCGGCCACCCACCGCGGACCGACCCGCACCGGGTGCGCTACACCGACGTGCTCGGGCAGGCTGTGGCCGACCTGCTCGACCAGGCCGAGCGAGCCGTGCAGGCCGGCGTGCGCGAGGACGGCCTGCTCATCGACGCGGCGCAGGACTTCGGCAAGAACAGCTACCACTCGCTGCGGCTCACCGGCGGCGTCGCGACGCTCGTGGAGACCGGCTGGCCGGTGCTGCTGGCGGTGTCCAACAAGAAGTTCATCGCCGAGACGCTGGGCCTGGACGGCAAGAAGTCCGACCGGGTGACCGGGACGCTGACGACGACGGCCGTGGCGGCCTGGGAGGGCGTGCGGCTCGTCCGGGCGCACGACGTCGCGGCGACCCGGCAGGTGCTGGACATGGTGGCGGGGCTGCGCTCGGGGGTGCCGGCACTGGCCCGGCGGGCCCTGGCCTGACGGGCCGTGGGGCGCAGGCCTGACCCGCCGTGGCGAGGTCAGGCGGTGCGGTCGTCCTCGACGACGTGCTGGTCGACCAGGGTGCCGGTGAGCATGCGGACCAGCTCGGGCACGTCCTCCTCGGCCAGGCGCAGGGTGGCCCGGCAGATCTCGTCCTGCCAGATCGAGAGCACCACGCGACCGGCGTCCGGGTGGGAGGAGATCCGCAGCCGGCGCCCGGCGGCGTCACGCCCGGCGATGGTGCTGCCGCGGCGCGGCAGCGGGGAGACCATGGTCACGTGCTCACTATGCGGGACGGGTGAGCGGGCGCGCTACTGCTTCCGGCGGATGCGCTACTCGGGGCGCTGCGGGACGTGGCCGTTCTCGGCGCGCAGGATGATGTCGACCGCCTCGTCGGCGTCGTCGGTCAGGCGCAGCAGGTCGATGTCCTGCAGGTTGATCGTGCCCGCGGCGCCGGCGGTGCCCCGCAGCCAGTCCAGCAGGCCGCCCCAGTAGTCCCGGCCCATGAGCACCAGCGGGAACGAGGTCACCTTGCGGGTCTGCACCAGGGTGAGTGCCTCGAACAGCTCGTCGAGGGTGCCGAACCCGCCGGGCAGGACGATGAACCCCTGCGCGTACTTGACGAACATCGTCTTGCGGGCGAAGAAGTAGCGGAAGTTGACGCCGAGGTCGACGTAGCGGTTGAGCCCCTGCTCGAACGGCAGCTCGATGCCCAGCCCCACGCTGGTGCCACCGGCCTCCAGGGCGCCCTTGTTGGCCGCCTCCATGGCGCCGGGGCCGCCGCCGGTGATGACCGCGTAGCCCGCCTCGACGAGCTTGCGGCCCACCTTCACCCCGAGGGCGTATGCCGGGTCGTCGGGCCGGGTGCGCGCCGAACCGAACACGCTCACCGCCGGGCCGAGCTCGGCCAGGGCGCCGAAGCCCTCGACGAACTCGCTCTGGATGCGCATGACCCGCCACGGGTCGGCGTGCAGCCAGTCGACGGGTCCACGGCTGTCCAGCAGGCGCTGGTCGGTCGTGGTCGGCGGGACCTGGCTGCCCCGGAGGGTGACCGGACCGGTGTGGTACTCGAGGTTCTCGCTCACACGGTCAACCTACGGGAGCCGCTCACGCCAGCCAGCGCAGCAGGGCCGCCTCGGCGTCGACCAGCTGCTGCACCGGCACCCGCTCGTCGTCGTGGTGGGCCAGGTTGGGGTCGCCCGGGCCGAAGTTGACCGCCGGGATGCCGAGGGCGGAGAACCGCGCGACGTCGGTCCAACCCTCCTTGGCCGTCACGGGCACGGCGAGGGCGTCGACGAAGGCCTTGGCAGCCGGCAGCTGCAGGCCCGGGCGCGCGCCGTCGGCAGTGTCGGTGACCCGCACGTCATAGCCCTCGAACAGCTCGCGCAGGTGCTCCTCCGCCTCGGCGCTGGTCATGCTCGGCGCGAAGCGGTAGTTGACGACGACCACGCACTCGTCGGGGATGACGTTGCCGGCGATGCCGCCGCGGATACCGACCGCGTTGAGCGCCTCGTGGTAGTCCAGCCCGTCCACCTCGACGGTCTGCGCCTCGTAGGCCGTCAGCCGGCCCAGGATGGCGTGCGCCTCGTGGATGGCGTTGACGCCGTTCCACGGGCGGGCGGAGTGGGCGGCCTTGCCCCGGGCGGTCACCTCGACCCGGATGGTGCCCTTGCACCCGCCCTCGATGCCACCGTCGGTGGGCTCGAGCAGCACCGCGAAGTCGGCCTCGAGCAGCTCGGGGCGGTTGCGGCCGACGCGGGCCAGACCGTTGCGCTCGCTCTCGACCTCCTCGCAGTCGTAGAACACGAACGTGACGTCGCGGCTGGGCTCGGCCACGGCGGCGGCGATGCGCAGCTGCACCGCGACCCCGCCCTTCATGTCGACGGTCCCGCGCCCGACGAGCTCGTCGCCCTCACGCCGCGTCGGCAGGTTCGGCGGCGTGGTCAGCGGCACGGTGTCGAGGTGGCCGGCGAGGACGACCCGCTCCGGACGCCCCAGGTCGGTGCGGGCGATGACCGTGTTGCCGTCGCGCGTGACGCTCAGGTGCGGCAGCGCGCCCAGCGCCTCCTCGACCGCGTCGGCGAGCACCTCTTCGTTGCCGCTCACCGACTCCAGGTCGCACAGGGCGGCGGTGAGGCTGACGACGTGGGTGCTCAGGTCCAGGCGGCTCATGCACCGCAGCGTATCCGGCGGGTGGCCACCTCCCCCGTGGCCTCTTCTAGGCTGTGCGCCATGACCGACACGCGCACCGCCTGGGGCTGGGGACTGGCCACCGTCACGAGCGAGGGAAAGGTGCTGGACACCTGGTTCCCGAGCCCCGCGCTGGGGGCCGCCGAGACCAACGCCCCCTACGGCGCCCCGCCCGAGCTGGCCGCGCTGGCCAAGGAGGACCCCCGCCGCGGGGTGACCCTGCGCCTCGTGCACGTCGTCATCGACCTCGACGAGGCCCCGAAGGACGCCTCCGACGCCTACCTGCGCCTGCACCTGCTCTCCCACCGCCTGGTCCAGCCGAACACGATCAACCTCGACGGCATCTTCGGTGCCCTGTCCAACGTCGTGTGGACCAACTACGGCCCCTGCCCGGTGGAGGGCTTCGAGCGCACCCGCCTGCGGCTGCGCGAGCAGGGCCCGGTGCAGGTGTTCGGCGTGGACAAGTTCCCCCGGATGACCGACTACGTCGTCCCCGGCGGCGTGCGGATCGCCGACGCCGACCGCGTGCGCCTGGGCGCCCACCTGGCCGAGGGCACCACCGTCATGCACGAGGGCTTCTGCAACTTCAACGCCGGCACCCTGGGCACCTCCATGGTCGAGGGCCGCATCGTGCAGGGCGTCGTGGTCGGAGACGGCTCCGACGTCGGCGCCGGCGCCTCGATCATGGGCACCCTCTCCGGTGGCGGCACCGAGCGGGTCAGCATCGGTGAGCGCTGCCTGCTCGGCGCCAACGCCGGCATCGGGATCGCCCTGGGCGACGACTGCGTCGTCGAGGCCGGCCTCTACGTCACCGCCGGCACCAAGGTGACCCTCGAGGACGGCCGCGTGGTCAAGGCCAGGGAGCTCTCCGGCACCCCTGGCCTGCTGTTCATCCGCAACTCGGTCACCGGCGCCGTCGAGGCCCGTTCCCGCACCGGCCAGGGCATCACGCTGAACAGCGCGCTGCACGCCAACACCTGAGGAGCTGACCCCACCGATGGTCACCGTGCGACCACACCGTCGTCGCCGCCGCTGGATCGGTCGCAGCATCCTCCTGGTGCTGGTGGTGGCCGTCGGCATCGGCGGCTACCTCGGGGTGCAGGGCGTCGTGAAGAACTTCGGTGGCCCGAGCTGCCGGGCAGTGGCCTCCGGGCAGGAGGTGACGTTCACCCCCGAGCAGATGGCCAACGCGGCGACCATCACCGCGGTGGCCGTGCGGCGCGGTCTGCCCGCACGGGCCGCGACGATCGCGCTGGCCACCGCGATCCAGGAGTCCAAGCTGCGCAACATCCGCTTCGGTGACCGCGACTCGCTGGGGCTGTTCCAGCAGCGCCCCTCGCAGGGCTGGGGCACCGAGGAGCAGATCCTCGACCCCGTCTACGCCTCCAACCGGTTCTACGACGAGCTGGTCAAGGTGCCCGGCTACCAGGACATGGAGATCACCAAGGTCGCCCAGCGGGTGCAGAAGAGCGCCTTCCCCGAGGCCTACGCCGACCACGAGCGGGAGGGGCGCGTGCTGGCCTCCACCTTGGCGGGCCACTCCCCCGGCGGCCTGGGCTGCCGGCTCGACGCGGCGACGACGGCCCGCCCGGCCGCGAGCGTGATGACCGCGCTGGCCCGGGAGTTCGCGGTCAAGCCCACGGCACAGGGCAAGCTCCTGACCGTGCGCGCCACGACGGCCCAGCAGGCCTGGGCGCTCGCCTCCTGGGCGGTCTCCCACGCCGAGGCCGACGGCTTCACCAGCGTCACCGTCGGCGACCGCACCTGGACCCGCGACCGCGACACGCAGGCCTGGACGTGGTCCCGGGCCCGCCAGCCCGCGCCGGCCACCACGGTCGTCATCACCCGGCACTGAGCGGCACGCGGCGTTCAGGCGGCTCCCAGCCGCCTGCGGCACTGTGGTGGTGCTGTTCTGCCGGTCGAAGGAGGCGCGTCGTGGGGTTGACCTCGGCGACCCTCCTGACGGTGCTCATCGCGCTGACCGCGGCCGCCCCGCTGCTCCTCGTCTGGTCCTGGCGGCACCTGTCCGCGCCGTGGCGGGCCCCGGCCATGGTGGTCGGCATCGTGGCGGCACAGCTCCTCGCCGTGGCGACGGTCGGGGTGGGCGTGAACCGGGTGTACGGGTTCTACCCCACCTGGGGAAGCCTGATGGGCCAGGTGACCATGGCTCCCCCGGCGCCACTGCCGGCCGGGCCACACGGCGGGCGCACGGCCGCGGGCCTGTCATTCCACCCCGCTTCGCTCCGGAGCGATCGCCTGCCCCGGGGCGCGGCGGCCGGCACCGTACGCCACTTCCTCGTGACCGGCGCGTCCTCCCACGTCACCGGTCGGGTGGCCGTGTGGCTGCCGCCGGGCTACGACTCCCCCCGCTGGCGCCACCACAGGTTCCCGGTCGAGATGATGATGGCCGGCGCGTACTCGCACGTGGACCGCATGGTCCATGACCTGGCCATCGGCTCGGTCTTCGGCCCGGAGGTCTCCTCGGGCGCGGTGCCGCCGTTCATCGCCGTGTTCCCCGAGGACAACGTCGCGTGGCCCCAGGACACGGAGTGCATCGACAACCCACACGGCGTGAAGGCGTTCACGTGGCTGGCGCATGACGTGCCGGCCTGGGTGGAAGCCACGTTCCGGGTCAGCGCCTCGGCGCGCGCGTGGGACGCGTCGGGCTGGTCCCTCGGGGGGTACTGCGCCGTCAAGCTGCAGCTGCTTGACGCCCACCAGTTCGGCTCTGCGGTCGCCGTCGAGGGCTTCTTCGGGCCCGAGCTGGACGGCACCACCGGCACCCTCGCCTCGGTCCTGCGGCGCGACCCGGAGCTGGCCCACGACAGCTCACCGCTGTGGCTGGCCGAGCACCACCGGCTCGTGTCCCCGCACGTCCTCGTCGCGAGCTCCTCGACCGATCCCCAGTCCTTCGACGGCAGCCGGGCGTTCGTGGCGGCGGCCCGCAGCACCGGCGTGCAGCTCTACCTCGTGCCCGATCTGGGGCACACCGTGGATGCCTGGCGGCTCATCCTGCCCCAGGTACAGCGCTGGTCCAGCGTGTTCCTCACCGCGACCTGACCCGCGGACCGCTGCGCGCGCCCCGCACGCAGGCGCGCACCCGGCATACCGACCGGGACGCGCGAAGCCCCACCTCCCGCAGCGGGAGGTGGGGCTTCGCCGGTATGCCGTGTGGCCGGGTCAGCGCTGCGTCATCGCGACGTAGTCGCGCGCGGTCTCGCCGATGTAGAGCTGGCGCGGACGGCCGATCTTGGTCTCGGGGTCCTCGATCATCTCGCGCCACTGGGCGATCCAGCCGGGCAGACGGCCCAGCGCGAACAGCACGGTGAACATGCGGGTCGGGAAGCCCATGGCCTTGTAGATGAGGCCGGTGTAGAAGTCGACGTTGGGGTAGAGCTTGCGGGAGACGAAGTAGTCGTCCTCCAGCGCCACCTGCTCGAGCTTCATCGCGATGTCGAGCAGCTCGTCGCGCTTGCCGAGCTTCTCGAGGATCTCGTCCGCGGTCTTCTTGATGATCGCCGCGCGCGGGTCGTAGTTCTTGTAGACGCGGTGCCCGAAGCCCATGAGCTTCACGCCGTCTTCCTTGTTCTTGACCTTGCGCACGAACTCGTCGACGTTGCCGCCGTTGTCGCGGATCTGCTCCAGCATCTCCAGCACGGCCTGGTTGGCGCCGCCGTGCAACGGGCCGAACAGGGCGTTGATGCCGGCGGAGACCGACGCGAAGAGGTTGGCGTGCGAGGAGCCGACCAGGCGCACCGTGGAAGTGGAGCAGTTCTGCTCGTGGTCGGCGTGCAGGATCAGCAGCTGGTCGAGCGCCTTGACCATGACCGGGTCGAGGTCGTAGGGCTCGGCCGGGAAGCCGAAGGTCATCCGCAGGTAGTTCTCGACCAGCGACAGGGAGTTGTCGGGGTACAGGAACGGCTGGCCGACCGACTTCTTGTAGGCGTAGGCCGCGATGGTCGGCAGCTTGGCCAGCAGGCGGACCGTGGAGATCTCGACCTGCTCGGGGTCGAACGGGTTGAGGCTGTCCTGGTAGAACGTGGACAGCGCCGAGACGGCCGAGGACAGCACCGGCATCGGGTGGGCGTCACGCGGGAAGCCCTCGAAGAAGCGCTTGAGGTCCTCGTGCAGCAGCGTGTGCCGGCGGATGCGGGAGGTGAAGTCCTCCAGCTCGGCCGCGGAGGGCAGGTGACCGTAGATCAGCAGGAACGAGGTCTCGACGAAGGTCGACTTCTCGGCGAGCTGCTCGATCGGGTAGCCCCGGTAGCGCAGGATGCCGGCGTCGCCGTCGATGTAGGTGATCGCCGACCGGCAGGAGGCCGTGTTGACGAACCCCGAGTCGAGGGTGACGTTGCCCGTCTCCTTCATCAGCTTGGAGATGTCGTAGGCGTCGTTGCCCTCGGTGGCCTGGACCAGTGGGAAGGCGAGCTCCTTGTCGCCCGCGCGGAGTACCGCCCCCGTTGCGTCCGTCGTCATGAAGTCCCGTCCTCCTCATCGCCCGGCCTCGTTGCCGGGGCACACAGTCGGCAACGACGGTACCCCAGCGGGCCTACCGGCGGGTAAACGGCCCCCGGCTCAGCCCAGGCGGGCGACGGCCGCGTCGATGCGCTCGTCGGTGGCCGTGAGCGCCACCCGCACGTGCTGGGCGCCGGCGCTGCCGTAGAAGCTGCCCGGCGCGACGAGGATGCCCCGATCCGCAAGCGCCGCAACGGTTTCCCAGCAGTCCTGGCCTCGCGTGCTCCACAGGTACAGGCCGGCCTCGGAGTGGTCGACCCGCAGCCCGAAGCCCTCCAGCGCCGCCCGCAGCCGGTCCCGGCGCAGGCGGTAGCGCTCCTTCTGGGCGGCCACGTGTTCGTCGTCGGTCAGCGCCGCGAGCACGGCCTGCTGCACCGGCCAGGGCACGATCATCCCGGCGTGCTTGCGCACCTCCAGCAGGGCGCGCACCAGGGTCACGTCGCCGGCCACGAAGGCGGCGCGGTAGCCGGCCAGGTTGCTCTGCTTGGACAGCGAGTAGACCGCGAGCAGGCCCTCGTGGCTGCCGCCGGTGACCCGTGGGTCCAGGATGCTGGGCACCGACCCCGGGCCGGCCCCCTCGCGCCAGTCGAGCTCGGCGTAGCACTCGTCACTGGCGACCACGACACCGTGCTCACGGGCCCAGTCGACGAGCTTCTTCAGGTGCTCGACGCCGAGGACCTGGCCGGTGGGGTTGCTCGGGCTGTTGACCCACAGCAGCTTGGGGGTCCCGGCGGTGGTCAGCGGCCCCAGGCCGGTCAGGCTGCGCATCGGCAGCGGCGAGGCGCCCGCGATCCGCGCGCCCACGTCATACGTCGGGTAGGCCACCTCCGGGAAGGCGACCACGTCGCCGGCGCCCAGGCCCAGGAGCGTCGGCAGCCACGCGACGAGCTCCTTGCTGCCCACCGTCGGCAGTACGCCGTCGGGGTCGAGGTCCGGCACGCCGCGGCGCCGTGCGAACCACCCGGCGACGGCCTCGCGCAGGGGGGCGGTGCCCCACGTCTGCGGGTAGCCCGGGGCGTCCGCGGCGGCGCACAGGGCGCGCTGGACCACCTCCGGGGTGGGGTCCACGGGGGTGCCAACCGACAGGTCGACCAGGCCCCCGACATGGGCACTCGCCCGCTCCTTGAACGGAGCGAGCGAGTCCCAGGGGAAGTCAGGCAGCTGCATCAGCCGGCAGTCCTACTCGTCGTGCTCCTGGGGAGGCAGCGCCGCGATCAGCGGGTGGTCCTTGGCGATGACGCCGAGCTTGGCCGCGCCACCGGGGCTGCCCAGGTCGTCGAAGAACTCGACGTTGGCCTTGTAGTAGTCCTTCCACTGCTCGGGCACGTCGTCCTCGTAGTAGATGGCCTCCACGGGGCACACCGGCTCGCAGGCGCCGCAGTCGACGCACTCGTCCGGGTGGATGTAGAGCGAGCGCTCGCCTTCGTAGATGCAGTCGACCGGGCACTCTTCGATGCAGGCCTTGTCCTTGAGGTCCACACAAGGCTGGGCGATGACGTAGGTCATGGTGGGTCGGTCCTCCTGCGCACGTGGCTGGCTACGCGGCCTAGTATGCCGAGTCCTCACCTCCCGCAGTACGCGGGTCCATGCTGCGACACGAAAGCCCCTGCCGATGACCGCTCCCGACCCCGTCGAGGGGCTGCCCGTCGGCGCTCGCGTGGTGGTGCGCTCACGGCTCGCCGAACCCGCCGGCGGCCCGTCGCTGACCGACGCCGTGGGCACGCTGGTGTCCGTCGACACGCGTTCCCTGGTGGTGGACACGCGTCAGGGGCCGGTGACCATCGAGCGCTCCCGGGTGGTCGCCGCCAAGGTCGTGCCGCCCCGGCCGTCCCGCCGCGGCGCACCCCACCTGGCGCTGTCGGTGGAGGACCTGCAGCGGGTCATGGTCGAGGGCTGGGCCCCGGCGGAGCGGGCCCGCCTGGGCGACTGGGTCCTGCGCGCCGCCGGCGGCTTCACCGGTCGGGCCAACTCGGTGCTCCCCCTCGGCGACCCCGGGCTGCCGCTGCCAGATGCCGTGGCCCGGGCCGAGGACTGGTACGCCGCGCGCGGGCTCCCGCCCCGCTTCCTAGTCGCCGGGCCGGTCGGCTTCGCCGTGGGCGAGGATCGGCTCGGGGCCCTGCTGCTGGACCGGGGCTACCACGAGACCAACCGCTCGGTGGTGATGACCGCCGCGGCGCAGGTCGTGGCGGACGCGGGGGACGGGGCAGCTGACGTCGAGGTCACCGAGGCGCTGACCCCACGCTGGCTGGACGCCTACGCCCGCCAGCGCGAGGTGGTCCCCGGCGCGACGGAGTCCGTGCTGACCGGCTCACCGGGGCAGCTGTTCGCGTCTGCCGCGACCGGGGGCCAGGTCGTGGCCGTGGCCCGTCTCGGTCTCGTGGCCGGAGGCTGGGCCGGGCTGTACGGCGTGTGGGTGGGCCCGGAACACCGCGGCCAGGGGCTGGCGCGCGCCCTCACCGGTGCGCTGGCGGCCCGGGCGGTGGCCCGCGGCACCCGCTCGCTCTACCTGCAGACGCTGCACGCCAACGAGCCGGCCGTCGGGCTGTACTCCTCGCTCGGCTTCTCGCCGCACCACGGCTACTCCTACCTCGACCGCTGAGGCCCGGACGTCACCCCGCCTGGGGGTGGGTGCAGCGCACGTCGTCCTCGGGGATGTAGTGGGTGCTGAACTGCGAGGTCCGCACCGTGGCCCCACCCCGCTTGAACACCCGGGTCACGGTCACGTCGAAGCCGGGCGTGGGGCTCTGCGGCACGCAGCCGGGCTTGTCGTCGACGATGGTCCGGGGCTGCTTGACGTTGCGCCGGGGCCCCTTGACCGCCTCGACGTCCCAGACCTTGGTGCCGTAGAAGGACACCGTGACCGAGCTGCTGGTGACCTGGGTCTGGATGTAGATGGCGTGGCCGGTGTCGTTCTGCCACCTGTTGTCCACCCCGGGCCAGGAGACCGTCGCCTCGCGCCCCTCGGGGTAGCGGGCGATGTAGAAGGAGTGCGGGGTGTGCTCGAGGATCTTGGCGCCGCTGAAGAAGACCGCGTTGAACAGCGTCGTGGACACCTGGCTGACGCCGCCACCGTAGTCCTTCTCCAGCCGCCCACCGTTGATGACCGGTGCCTGCTGGTAGCCCTTGGCGGGGGTGCGCTGGCCGAGCAGGCCGTTGAGGCTGAACGTCTCACCGCTGCGCACGATGGTCCCGTCGAGGGTTCGGGCCGCCACCGTGATGTTGGTGGTCCGCGGAGGGTTGAACGGGAACTGCGTGGTGAAGGTGGAGATGCGGCTCGTGATGCCGAGGGCCTTGACCGCCTCGGTGCTGACCTTCGGCGCCGCGCTGGACGTGGCGACCACGGCGGTGCGGACTGGAGCGGTCAGGGCCCGGAGGAACGCCGGGCCGAGCACCGCAGGGTCGATGCGGCGGCCGGGCACGGCGGGCACCACGACCGGCCGACCGGCCCGGATGGCCACCGAGGCGTCGACGGGCGCCTGCTCGACCTTCGGGTCGGCCGCGCGCAGCGCCGCCAGGACCTTGGCGCCGTCGACGGCGGGGCTGAGCTGGCCGTTGTCCGCGGCCCGCACTCCGAGCGCGGCCGAGAACTGCGCCGGCGAGAGCGTGACCGTCCGGGCGCCGGCCTTGACGGTCACCGGCGCGGACAGGGCCGGGGTGGCGAAGGTGCGCACCACGTCGGCGAGCTGGGCCGGCCCGAGCCTGGGCTGGACCACGTCCACCACCGCGCGGATGACCGCCTGGCGCGGCCAGGCCCGTTGCACGGCCCGCGCGGTCTCGTCGACGTTGAGGGCGCGGCCCTGCACCGACATCACGGTGCTGACCTTGCCGCCGGCGAAGGAGATCGAGCCCTCGTTGACCGGCTGGTCGACACCGCGCGAAAGGTCCGTCAGGGCGTCCTTGAGCTTGGCCCGGTCGGTCTGGATGCGCAGCGGCTCGGCGCTGTTGCCGGTGAGGTGCTGCCAGATGTCGCGCGGGTCGAGGCTGAACCCGGTGAGGTCGGCCAGGGTGGCGTCGACGTCCAGCGACAGCCCGGCGGCGCTGGGGTCGAGGTCGTGGACCTCGTCACCAACCTGCAGGTGCACCGGCATCGAGGCCTTGGTGGCCAGGGCGTGCTTGAGGGTGACCGCAGCCTGGGACGGGGTCATCCCGCCCACCGGCACGCCGTCGACCGTCGTCCCGGCGGGCACGTGCCGGCCGAGGAACACCGCCAACCCCAGGTAGACGGCCGCGAGGACACCCAGCGCAACCCCCGACCGCAGTGCGGCCCGGCCTGCCCCCTCCTGCTCCCTCACCCCTGCCCCCTGTCCCGTCAGGCCAGCGTCTCGTAGCGTCCGCGGTAGTACAGCAGCGCGTCGCCCGCATGGTCGTGCGCCACGACGGAGACGACCTCGCCGACCACGATGCTGTGGTCGCCGCCGGGGTGGACGGCGGTGGTCCTGCACTCGAACGAGGCCAGTGCCCCGTCGAGCAGCGCCACTCCGGTGCGCTCTCCCCGGTGGTGGGCCACGCGGTCCAGCTGCCCGTGCAGCGGCCGACCCCGGGTCGCGAGCCAGTCGGCGGTGGCCCGGGCGCCGGCGTCGAGGACGCTGACACCCCACACGCCGGCCTCGATGACGGCGTCGTGGAAGCGGGCGTCGCGCTCGACGCACACCAGCAGCAGCATCGGGTCCAGGGACACGGACGTCACGGCGTTGGCGGTCATGGCGTGGTCGTGCCCGCCGGCCAGGGTGCTCACGACGGTCACCCCGGTGGCGAAGCGCCCCATGGCCCGCCGGAACAGGCCGACGTCGGGCAGCGACTCCTGGGCACTCATCGCTCCCCCTCGTGCGCGAGCAGACCGGTATGCCGGGCGGCACCGGCCGCCGCGACCGGGCGCCCGGTGCACGGGTCGACCCGGACGAACGCCTCACGCCCGGACAGCCGCGCGGCGATGTCGTTGGACAGGGCGTAGTAGCCGTCGAACACGCGCACCTGGGTGGCGTGCTCGGCCAGGGCCGCAGCCTGGACGGGGACCAGCTGCGGTGCCTCGACCACGTGGCTCGGCACGTCATCGGGCACGACCGAGGGCGGGTAGCCCTCCCCCGGTGCCGGCACGTGCAGCGGCGGGTCGGCCGGGCCGACGTGGCCGGCCAGCCAGGCGCGGTCCTGCACGGCCCACGCCTGCGGGGTGACGATGCAGTAGGCCGCCGGCGCCTGCGCGCCCAGCGCGGCGAGGGCCTCCAGGGTGACCCGGTGGGTCTGGATGTGGTCCGGGTGGCCATAGCCCCCGTGCTCGTCGTAGGTGACCACCACGTCGGGCTCGAGCGCGCGGAGGTAGGCGGCCAGCAGCCCCGCTGCGTGCGCGAGGTCAGCCCCCGCGAAGGCGTCGGGGTGCGCGGCACTGGGCGTGCCCGCCATACCGGAGTCGCGGTAGCGGGAGAGGACCCCGGAGTCGGGGTCCTCTCCCAGCACGCTGTGGGTCACGCCGAGGCGGTCCATGGCCCGGCGCAGCTCCTCGCGGCGCCACGGCCCGAGCCGGTCCTCCCGGTCAGCGGCGAGGTGCCGCAGCTGCGGCGGGATGACCTCCCCCTCCTCACCCAGGGTGCAGGTGAGCACGTGGACGTCGTGCCCGGCGTCCACGTAGTGCGCCATCGTCAGACCGGTGGTGAGGGTCTCGTCGTCCGGATGGGCATGGACGAACAGCAGGCGGCGCCGGGGGGAGGCATCGGGCACTAGACGACCGATCGCTCCTCGGGGAAGTGGCAGGCGACGCGGTGACCCGGGGAGATCTCGACCGGCACCGGGACCTCGGCGGCGCACCGCTCCTGCGCCTTGGGGCACCGCGTGCGGAACACGCAGCCCGACGGCGGGTTCTGCGGGCTGGGCAGGTCACCCTTGAGCAGGATCCGCTCGCGACCGGACTCCCGCTCCGGGTCGGGCACCGGCACGGCCGACAGCAGCGCGTGCGTGTAGGGGTGCAGCGGGCGCTCGTAGAGCGTGTCGCGGTCGGCCTCCTCCATGAGCTTGCCGAGGTACATCACCACGACACGGTCGGAGATGTGGCGGACCACGGACAGGTCGTGGGCGACGAAGACGTAGGCCAGGCCCTGCTCGTTCTGGATGTCCTCGAGCAGGTTGATGACCTGCGCCTGGATCGACACGTCCAGCGCGGACACCGGCTCGTCACAGACGACCAGCTTCGGCTCCAGGGCGATCGCCCGGGCCACGCCGATGCGCTGACGCTGGCCACCGGAGAACTCGTGCGGGTAGCGGTTGTAGTGCTCGGGGTTCAGGCCGACGCGCTCCATCAGGCCCTGCACCGCCTTGCGGGTGCCGCCCTCGGGCTTGATGCGCTGGATGTCGAACGGCGCGGCGATGATCGAGCCGATCGTCTGGCGCGGGTTCAGCGAGCCGTAGGGGTCCTGGAAGACCATCTGCATCTCGCGGCGCAGCCGGCGGAGGTGGTCGCCGGTGACCGAGGTGATGTCCTCGCCCTCGAACTCGATCTTGCCGCCCGTGGGGTCGAGCAGGCGCAGCATCGTGCGGCCGGCGGTGGACTTGCCACAGCCGGACTCGCCGACGAGCCCGACGGTCTCACCGGCGCGCAGCTCCAGGGAGATGCCGTCGACGGCGCGCACCGGGGCGTCCGGGCGGCGGATCAGGGCCCGCTTGTACTGCGGGAAGTACTTCTGCATTTCGGTGAGCCGCAGGAGCGGCTCACCCTGGGAACGTGTCGGCTCGGCCGGTGCCTCGGTGGGCGTGGCCAGGGGCTCGGTGGTCACGTGTATGGCTCCTTACAGCCGCGGCTTGACGTCGTCGGCGAACAGCTGAGCGCGCTTGTCGCTCGGGATCAGGCAGCGGGCCGCGTGACCGGGACGGGCCTCGTCCAGCCCGGGCACGATCGTCCGGCAGCCATCGTCCGCCACCTGGTCGCGGAAAGCGCAGCGGGGGTGGAAGGCGCACCCGCTGGGCACGTTGATCAGCGACGGCGGGTTGCCCGGCACCGGCTCGAGACGGGTCTTGCGCACCCGGTCCAGGCGCGGCATCGAGGTGAGCAGGCCCCAGGTGTAGGGGTGCTCGGGGGCGTAGAAGACGTCCTTGACGTTGCCGTACTCCACCGCCTTGCCGCCGTACATCACCAGGACGTCGTCGGCGATCTCGGCGACCACGCCGAGGTCGTGGGTGATCATGATGATCGCCGAGCCGAACTCCTTCTGCAGGTCGCGCATGAGGTCCAGGATCTGGGCCTGCACCGTCACGTCGAGCGCCGTGGTGGGCTCGTCGGCGATCAGCAGCTCGGGGTTGTTGACCAGCGCCATCGCGATCATCGCGCGCTGGCGCATACCGCCGGAGAACTCGTGCGGGTACTGGTCGACCCGCCGCTGCGGGTTGGGGATGCCGACCCGGTCGAGCATCTCGATGGTGCGGGCCCGGGCCTGGTTCTTGTCCAGGTCGTGGTGCACCTGGATGGCCTCCACGATCTGGGCGCCGATCGTGTAGTACGGGTGCAGCGCCGACAGCGGGTCCTGGAAGATCATCGCCATCTTGCTGCCCCGTAGGGTGCGCAGCTTCTCGTTGCCGATCGTCATCAGGTCCTCGCCGTCGAGGATGATCTGCCCCGACGTCTTGGCCTTGCCGCGACGGTGCAGGCCCAGGATGGCCTGGCTGGTGACCGACTTGCCGGAGCCGGACTCGCCGACGATGCCGATGGTCTTGCCGCGCTCGAGGTTGAAGCTCAGCCCGTCGACGGACTTGACCAGGCCGTCGTCGGTCGGGAAGTGGACCTTGAGGTCCTTGACCTCGAGGAAGGGCTTCTGGGTGGTCTCAGACATGCTTGGCAAACCTCAGCTCAGGCGGACGCGCGGGTCGATGACGCCGTAGAGGACGTCCACGACCAGGTTGGCGATGACGACGAACGCGGCGGCGACGAGGACCAGGGCCACGATCATGGGCAGGTCCGTCTGGACGACGGCCTGGACGGCCATGCGACCCAGGCCGTTGAGCCCGAACACCGACTCGGTGATGACGGCACCTCCGAGGAGGCCACCGAGGTCAAGACCGGCGGCCGTCACGATCGGGGTCAGTGCGGCGCGCAGGCCGTGCCGGCGGATGACCTTGTTCTCCTTCACGCCCTTGGCGCGGGCGGTGCGGATGTAGTCCTCGCTCATGGTCTCGAGCATGTAGGCGCGGGTGAGGCGCACGTAGCTCGCGGCGAAGATCGCGGCCAAGGTGATCCACGGCAGGATCAGGTTCTGCGCCCAGAGGGCGGGGTTCTCCGTGAAGGGCACGAACTCGGGGATCGGCACCAGCTGCCAGCGGATGGCCACGAAGGTCAGCAGCAGCAGGCCGATGAAGAAGCTGGGTAGGGAGAACCCGATCAGGGCGGCACCGACGATCGTCCGGTCGATGAACGTGCCACGGTTGAGGGCCGCGATGCAGCCGCTGGTCACGCCGACGACAATCCAGATGACGAACGCGCCCACCGCCAGCGAGACGGTGATCGGGAGTCCCTGTTTGATCATCGCCGTCACCGGCTGCTGCCGCACGAAGGAGTAGCCGAGGCAGGGCGCCGCGCAGTGGGTGATCGTCTGCGGGGCGGCCTTCTCCTGGGCCGGGTCGTCCGGGAACTTGCGCTCGGAGACCAGGCCCTTGACGAAATCGGTGTACTGCGTGGCGATCGGCTTGTCGAAGCCGAACGCATGCCGGTTCGCCGCGATGACCGCAGGTGTGCAGTTCTTCGCACAGGTCAGCCGCGCGGGATCGTCAGGCCCGGCATAGAAGACGAGGAACGTCGTCATGCTGATGACGAACAGCATGATGACGACCGCAATCAGTCGTCGGATGATGTAGAAGAACATCGGGTGTCACCGCCCGGAGGGCGCTGACCCTCACCTGCCTCTCGTGTGCCTCGCCTGTTGCGCTGCGCTGGCGAGGGCGACTGTGTCGCCCCCGCCAGCTCAGATTGTCCTACGCAGGTGGTGGTGGCGGTACCCGGGGCACCGCCACCACCACCGCTTCATCACTTGACAGCGATGTCAGCCAGCTCGACGTAGCCGCCGAACACACCGTTGTCGTTGTAGTTCTTCACGCCAGAACCGTGGACGAACATGAACTTCTGGTTGTCCAGAGCCACGTGACCGCCCATCTTGGCGATCTCCTCGTCGAGGTCACCCCACGCCTTCTCACGGGCGGCGGTGTCGGCGATGAGGAAGGTCTGGTCGATCTTCTTGTTCACGTCGGCGTTCTGGAAGTAGCCGTAGTCCTGGCCCGAGCCACCGGCGCTGATGTTCGGACGGGAGTCGAACAGCGGCGGGATGACGGTGGAGCCGGACGGCCAGTCAGCACCCCAACCAGCCCAGAAGACGTCCGCCTTGGAGGCGTAGGCCGGGTTCTGGATGGTGGAGTAGTACTTGTCGGAGATGCCGTCGAGGGTCACCTTGAAGCCCGCCTGCTCCCAGCCGGACTGCAGGGCCGCGAGGGCCTTGTCCGAGGTGGGGCGCTTGCGGTAGGTCACCGTGATCGGCACCGGCAGGGTCAGGCCCGAGCTCTGCAGCACGGCCTTGGCCTTGGCCGGGTCACCGGCGGTGGGGACACCGAAGGGGTTGAAGTCCTTGTAGCCCTTCAGAGCCTTGTTGATCATCGCGTACGTCGGCGTCGCGGCCGTCGAGCCACCGTAGGCGGTGACGTAGGCGTCGCGGTTGGTCGACATGGCGAAGGCCTGGCGGGCCTTCTCGTTCTTCATGACCTTGCTCTTGAAGTTCGGGAGCAGGTAGTCGACGTAGGGCGCCGGCGGGTTGGTCGAACGGTCCTTGACCTGCGGGTTCGACACGATCTGGGCCTGCAGGGCCGGCGGGGCCGTCGCCTGCGTCACCGCGAACTTGTCGTTGCCGGAGTCGGCCATGATGCGCTGGACGATCGTCTCCGACTCGATGCCCTCCTGGTAGACGATCGAGTCCGGGTACGCCTTGCGGAACGGGTCAGACGAGGCGGACCAGTTGGGGTTGCGCACGAAGGTGCCACCCTTGTTGGTCTCCCAGTTGCCCTGCAGCATGTACGGACCGTCGGAGAAGATCGCGTAGTCCGACTTCGCGCCCTGGTCCTTGTCCTGGCGGAACGCGCCGAAGGCAGGGAACGTGACGGTCTGGTTGAAGTCGTTGACCGGCTGGCTCAGGTGGAACGTGATCGTCTGGCCCGAGCAGGAGACAGCCTTGTCGTAGAGCTCCTGGCCGGTCTTCTTGTAGGGGCCGGCGTACTTGCTGGAGCCATCGGCGTTCTTCGGGATGTCGAAGTAGGCGATCGCGTAGTTCGGGCCACCGGTGATCTGGTCGGCGGCGAACGTGCGCGAGATGCCGTACTTGAGGTCCTCGCAGGTCACGGGCTTGCCGTCCTGCCACTTGGCGTCGCCCTTGAGGGTGAACTTCCAGGTCTTGCCGCCGTCGGACACGTCACCGGTGTTGGTGGCGAGGTCCGGGATCAGCTTCGACTGGTCCTCGATGGTCTTGCCGGGCGGGAACGTCGTGAGCGTCCGCGAGAACACGCGGCTGGCGAACTGGATGTCCGCACCGACGTAGATCCGCTGCGGGTCCCAGTGGTCGACCGGTCCAAGGTTCAGCATGTACAGCGTGCCGCCCTTGGCTGCCGCGCCCGTGCTCTGCGAACCACCCGTGCTGCTGCTTCCGCCCCCACAAGCTGAGGCGGCGAGGGCAACAGCCACGCCGAGGGCCACGCCCAGCGCGCCCTTCTTCGTGCGCATCATGCGCTCTCCTTGAGTGCTATCCCCACCGCCGCGTCAGCGGTGGCCTGCCCTGCAGCGGGTGCTGCAGGAGCTCCTGCGTCTCCGGCTCCGCGAGCAGCCGGGGACAAGCTCATCTGGTCGGGCGGTCAGGACCGTCCGGTCTTGGGGTCCAGTGCGTCGCGCAAACCGTCCCCGAGGAGGTTGAACGAGAGCACGAGGATGCTCAGCATCAGTCCCGGGAAGATGAAGTACGCCGGGTCCGGGTTGGCGTAGACGACGGAGTCGTTGAGGATCGAGCCGAGCGAGGGGGTCGGCGCCTGGATGCCGACGCCCAGGAAGCCCAGCGACGCCTCGGCCGCGATGTTCTGGGGCAGGATCAGGGTCGCGTAGACCAGGATCGGCGCCCACAGGTGCGGCAGCAGCTCCTTGAAGTAGAGGCGGCCGCGCTTGGCGCCCAGGGACCGGGCCGCCTCGACGAACTCACGCTCGCGCAGGGACAGGACCTGACCGCGGATGATGCGGGCGAAGAAGGGCCAGCCGAAGAAGCCCAGGACCAGCACCAGGTAGGCGATCGTCGCCGGCGCACCGGGCGGGAAGCCGAGCACGTCGGTCATCGCACCGAGCAGGACCGTCGACAGCGACAGCAGCATCAGGGTCTGCGGGAAGCTGAGGACCAGGTCCATCGTGCGGCTGATCAGCCAGTCGAGCCAGCCACCGGCGAAGCCGGAGATCAGGCCGAGGATCGTGCCCACGAGGATGCTGAAGAGCGTGGCGAGGACCGCGACGATCAGCGAGGTGGTGATACCGGCCATGATCCGCGAGAACAGGTCACGACCGGTGCCGGGCTCGACGCCGAACCAGTGCGAGCCGCTGATGCCGCCCAGCGCGCCGGTCGGAAGGGAGCCGACGCCCTGGACCAGCTTGATGTCGCCCTTGTAGGGGTCGATCAGCCCCAGGCTCGTCAGGATCGGCGACAGGATGCCGATGAGGGCGAACACGATGCAGATGCCGAGCGCCACCATCGTGACCTTGTCGCGCCGGATACGGCTGCGCACGATCTGCCAAGGAGTGCGCCCCTTGATCGCGACCGCGCCGTCAGTGGCCGACGTCTCGACGTCGACCTGCGCGTGTGCTTCGTCGGGCTGGCCCGGAGCCATCGTCATGCGGGCAGTTCCTCTTTCCGACCTTGCTGATGTTGCGTCCATGGTCCGGGACGAACGGCAGCTCTTTGCCTGTCCTTGACCTTGCGAAACCTTAGACCAGCCCGTCGGCGATGTAACCAGTGGAGAGAGGTTGTCTCCGGATCGTGACCGAACGTGGACACATGCTTGACGCCCCGGAGCACGTGTGCTCCGGGGCGTCATCATGCCGCCTGACCTGCGGGTATGCCGCGGGCCGCTCCTGCGCTACTTGCGGGCGCGGGCCGCCGCCCGGGCGCGCTCGGTCGCGTCGAGGTTGACCTTGCGGATGCGCACGGCCTCCGGGGTGACCTCCACGCACTCGTCCTCGCGGCAGAACTCCAGGGACTGCTCGAGGGAGAGCTTGCGCGCGGGCACGATCTTCTCGAAGTTGTCCGCGCTGGAGGCGCGCACGTTGGTCAGCTTCTTCTCCTTGGTGATGTTGACGTCCATGTCGTCGGCGCGCGAGTTCTCGCCGACGATCATGCCCTCGTACACCTCGGTGCCCGGCTCGGTGAACAGCGTGCCGCGCTCCTGGAGGTTGACCATGGCGTAGGCCGTGACCGCACCGGTGCGGTCGGCCACCAGGGAGCCGCTGGTGCGGGTCGTGATGGTGCCGAACCACGGCTCGTAGTCCTCGAACACGTGGTGGGCGATGCCCGTGCCGCGGGTCTCGGTGAGGAACTCGGTGCGGAAGCCGATGAGGCCACGTGAGGGCACCAGGAACTCCATCCGGATCCAGCCGGTGCCGTGGTTGGTCATCTGCTCCATGCGGCCCTTGCGGGCGGCCATGATCTGCGTGATCGCGCCGAGGTGCTCCTCGGGGGTGTCGATGGTCAGGCGCTCGACCGGCTCGTGCAGCTTGCCGTCGACCTGCTTGGTGACCACCTGCGGCTTGCCGACGGTGAGCTCGTAGCCCTCGCGGCGCATCTGCTCCACGAGGATGGCCAGCGCCAGCTCACCGCGGCCCTGGACCTCCCAGGCGTCGGGACGCTCGGTCGGCAGGACCCGCAGGGACACGTTGCCGATGAGCTCGCGGTCGAGGCGGTCCTTGACCATGCGGGCGGTGACCTTGCTGCCACGGACCCGGCCGACCATCGGGCTGGTGTTGGTGCCGATGGTCATGGAGATGGCCGGCTCGTCCACGGTGATGACCGGCAGCGGCACGGGGTTCTCGGCGTCGGCCAGGGTCTCGCCGATCATGATGTCGGCGATGCCCGCGATGGCGATGATGTCGCCGGGGCCGGCCTCCTCGGCGGGCTTGCGCTCCAGCGCCTCGGTCATCAGCAGCTCGGTGATCTTGACCCGCTCGACGCTGCCGTCGGTCTTGCACCAGGCGACCTGCTGGCCCTTCTTGATGACGCCGTTGTGGACGCGCAGCAGCGCGAGGCGGCCCAGGAAGTTGGAGGAGTCCAGGTTGGTCACGTGGGCCTGCAGCGGCGCCTCGGGGTCGAACGAGGGTGCCGGGATGGTGTCCAGGATGGTGGCGAACAGGGCCTCGAGGTCCTCACCGTCGGGCAGCCCGCCGTCGGCCGGGCGGGTCAGCGAGGCGCGGCCGGCCTTGGCCGAGGCGTAGACGATCGGGAAGTCGATCTGCTCCTCGGTGGCGTCGAGGTCCATGAACAGCTCGTAGGTCTCGTCCACGACCTCGGCGATGCGCGAGTCGGGGCGGTCCACCTTGTTGATGCACAGGATGACCGGCATCTTCGCGGCGAGCGCCTTGCGCAGCACGAACCGGGTCTGCGGCAGCGGGCCCTCGGAGGCGTCGACGAGGAGCACGACACCGTCGACCATGGACAGGCCGCGCTCCACCTCGCCACCGAAGTCGGCGTGGCCGGGGGTGTCGATGATGTTGATGGTCACCCCGCCCGGCTCCCCCGCCGCGGCGGCCGCAGGTCCGGCATACCGGATCGCGGTGTTCTTGGCGAGGATGGTGATGCCCTTCTCCCGCTCGAGGTCACCGGAGTCCATGGCACGTTCGTCGACGTGCTGGTGCTCGCCGAAGGCGCCGGCCTCCCAGAGCATCTTGTCGACAAGAGTGGTCTTGCCGTGGTCGACGTGGGCAACGATGGCGACATTGCGGATGTCGCCGCGGGTCTGCATGGGCATGTGCTCCAGTGTCTCAGGCTTTGCGCGTGACCTTGACCACCGAGTCCGGTGCCGCCGTGCTCAGCGCATCAGCGCGGCGAGGGCGTCGACGACGGGCAGGTCCGCGGGCAGCCAGGGCACGGCATACAGCTCGTCCGCGGCCAGGACCCGCAGCTCGTCGTGGTCCTCCAGGGGCTCGGGCTCCCCGGAGGTGACGACGGCCAGCCAGACGGTCATCGCGTAGCGCTCGCCCAGCGGCCACGACCCCTCGAGCGGGCCCTCGACGACGCGGCCGAGGCGGACCTCGACCCCGAGCTCCTCGGCGATCTCGCGGTGCAGCGCCTCGACGGGGTCCTCCCCCGGCTCGACCTTGCCGCCGGGGAACTCCCAGCCGCCGGCGAGCCCGGCGGGCTCGGTGCGCCGGGCGGCGAGCAGGGTGGTGGGCCGGTGCAGGTCGTCGACGATGGCGGCTCCGACAACGAGCGCGCGCGAGGTGTGGGTAGTCATGACGGCCACACAGTGTGCCCGCCCGTCCCGCTGGTCATGTGGACGACGGCGAGATCGTGATCAGAAAGCCCTAGTTTGGATGCGTTGGCTGACGTTCACATGAACTTGGGGGAGTCTCATGTATGGCGATCCGCAGCGCCTGCGCGCCCTGGCCGGCCTCCTGGCGCGGGAGGCCGAGCGCATCGAGGCCAGCGCGTCACGGCTGGAGCGGTCCGCGGCGGCGGTGGCGTGGGAGTCCACCGCCGCCGGAGGCATGCAACGGCAGGCGGCGCACCAGGCGAAGGCGATGCGGCAGGTGGCGGACCGGTACGCCGAGGCGGCACGGGCGGTGCAGCAGCACGCCTCCGCCACGGACCGGCAGCTGGAGCGGATCCACCGGGCGGAGTCGCGTGCGCGCCAGCTGCTGGCCGGCCTCGAGCACGCCCTCGTCGGCGGCGAACCGGCGGCGGCCGCCGTGGGCCGGGTCGTGCTGGGGTCGCCCCTACCTCCACCCGGGCACCGCGACTGGGTGGAGGTGGCGGGACGGCTGGCCGGCCTGGGGGTGGCCCGGTGAGGGACAACGGGAGCGACGCCACGACCCTGCGGGCGCGGGGCGGGCCCGGCGGGCTGATCGTCCGCGCGGCCGACCTGCACCGCCTCGCGGGCCTGATCGGCCACGAGGCGGAGGACCTGGCCCGGGAGGCATGGTGCTCGCGGAGCTGGTGCACGGACGCAGACCTGGCCCTCAGTGCCCCGCTGTCACCCGCAACGGCGGCGGAGGCCGAGACGGCGATCCTTCACGCCGCCGGCGCGGCGGTGGGTGTCGCAGCGGACGCCGCGCGGCTCGGCACCTCGGTCGCGATGGCAGCCTGGACCTACGAGCACGCCGAGCAGGCCGCCGAAGGGCTGTGGCTCGGCTTCGACGACGCGGTGGCGCTGCGGGTCGGGCTCCTGGCACCGGCGCTGGTGACGTGGGGCGCGACCGGCGGGGCGGCCTGCCGCCACGGCCGCGACGTGCCGGGGGTGTCGCAGGGGTGCGCCGTCGCCAGCCACTCGCTGGAGTCCGCCCTCACCGCCCACCCCTGGCTGGTGGAGCACCTCGTCCACGGCGGCAGCGGCCTGGTCGCGGGGCTGTCCCTGTGGGCCGGCCCGGTCGCCCCGCTGGGCTGGCCGGGTGGCAGGCCGCCGCTGAACACCCAGGGCGCCTCCCGCGGCCTGCAGCAGCTGTTCGTGGACGGCACTCCCCTGGTCCGCGGCACCGGCCCGCGGGGCGGACTCGGCCAGTCGGCCTGGCAGGCCGACACCGGCGGCGTCACCGGGGTCGGTGCGCTCATGCGGAGCCTGCACACGACGGCCGAAAAGCCCGGCGGTGCCATCGACATCCGCCGGGTGACGACCAGTGGTCCGGGCGGGGTAACCCGCACGGCATACATCGTCAACATCCCCGGCACGGACTCGTGGCTGCCGCCGCCCGCGCAGTGGCACAGCCGCTCGGCGCCCGACCTCGGGGGGAACCTGAGGCTGGTCGGCAACCAGCCGACCGTCTACTCGCGCGGGGTGGTGCAGGCGATGGTGCGCGCCGGGGTGCCCCGGAGCGCCCCGGTGATGCTCGTGGGACACAGCCAGGGCGGCATGACGGCGTACCAGATCGCCGCCGACCAGAGCCGCCTGCGCGCCACCGGCTCGCGGCACGGCCAGGCGTTCAACATCACCCACGTCATCACCGCAGGGTCGCCGCTCGCCACCATGACCGTCCCGGACGGGGTCCGGGTGCTTTCCCTGGAGGCGTCCGGGGACATCGTCCCGGACCTCGACGGCGCGCCGAACCCCGACCGGGCCGGCCACCTCACCTACTCCTTCGAACGCGACCGGGGCGACATCGGGACCAACCACGGCTTCGACGGCTACGAGGGGGCGGCGGCCGGGGTGGACCGGCTCGCCGCCCGCGGGGCGCCGGGAGCGGCCGGGTTCGTGGACTCGCTGCGCCTCGACGGCTTCCTCGCGGCCGATGACGGGGCCACCGTGACCACGACGGGGTGGGAGGTCAGCCGCGCGGTGTCGTGACCCCCTCGCCGACCTGCGGGTTCGGTGAGGCAAACCTGCGTCGACAGCGGCGTCGAACTTTGAAACGCTCCTGGCGTGAGCCGACTGCTGACGTCCGAGGAGATCACCCGGCAGCTCGCCGACCTCCCCGGCTGGGCCGGTGACGGGCAGGCGCTGACCGCCTCCTACGACGCCCCCGACTTCGCGGCGGCGATCCGGCTCGTTGAGGAGGCGGCCGACGCCGCCGAGCAGATGAACCACCACCCTGACATCGACATCCGCTGGAAGCTCACCCACTGGCGGCTGTCGACCCACTCGGCCGGCGGGGTGACCCAGCTCGACATCGAGCTGGCCCACCGCATCGCCCAGGCCGCCGCGCTCGTCGGCGCCAGCCCCCGCTGACCGCCGACCACAGTTCCTCTGTCCCAGAACGGAGTCCACCCACCATGACCCTCGAGCACGTCGACGAGTCCGACAACGGCCACGACGAGCCGCACGGCAAGGACGTCGCCAGCCGGCTCAACTGGCTGCGCGCGGGAGTCCTCGGCGCCAACGACGGCATCGTGTCCACCGCCGGCATCGTGGTCGGTGTGGCCGGGGCGACGGCCCAGCTGACGGCGATCATGACGGCGGGCATCGCCGGCCTGGCCGCGGGCGCGATGAGCATGGCGGTCGGCGAGTACGTCTCGGTGAGCACCCAGCGCGACACCGAGCACGCCCTCCTCGAGAAGGAGCGTCGCGAGCTGCGCGAGACGCCCGACGAGGAGCTGGCCGAGCTCACCCAGCTCTACGCGGACAAGGGCCTGTCCCCGGAGCTGGCCCACCAGGTTGCGGTGCAGCTGACCGAGCACGACGCCCTCGCGGCCCACGCCGAGGTCGAGCTGAAGATCGACCCTGACAACCTGACCAGCCCGACCCACGCGGCTGTTGCGTCCTTCGTCGCCTTCACCGTCGGGGCGCTGCTGCCCCTGCTCGCGATCGCGCTGCCCCCGGCAGGTGGCCGCGTCGCCGTGACCGTCGTCGCGGTCGTCCTCGCGCTCGCCCTCACCGGCGTCATCAGTGCGCGCCTCGGCGGCGCGAACCGCCGGAAGGCGGTGTGGCGCAACGTGATCGGCGGAATCGTGGCGATGGCCGTGACCTACGGCATCGGCGCGCTGGTGGGCGTCGCGGTCTAG
Source organism: Oryzihumus leptocrescens (assembly GCF_006716205.1). Taxonomy (GTDB): domain Bacteria; phylum Actinomycetota; class Actinomycetes; order Actinomycetales; family Dermatophilaceae; genus Oryzihumus; species Oryzihumus leptocrescens. Next base: position 3,095,027 of record NZ_VFOQ01000001.1, read on the forward strand.
CCACCGACCGTCGGCACCACCCCTTCGCCTCCGCCATCTGGTGGAGGAGCAGCTCCACCGCTCGCCGGATTCGGTGTACGTCCGCCCCTGCCATTTTTCACCGTATCGATCCGTGGACCCACGGACCTGCGAGCAGCGCGCCTGCGGATGGCCCCATCCGCAGGCACGCCTGGGGGGCTCCCTTGCTCTCGGGCAGACGAAAGCGAAGGGGAGTCATGTCTTATCGCAGATCATCTGTGCGTCGGCTCATGCGGACGCGTCGGGCCAAGGCCCTGATCGGAGCCGGAGCGGGACTGGGAATCGTCGCCGCCGCCAGCTCCGTCGCCCAGGCGGCCATCCCCGGCCCAGGTGGCGTCATCTACGCCTGTTACGACAAGAAGACCGGCAACGTCCGCATCTACGACGTCGCTAAGACCTCCTGCAAGACCAGCGAGGTGCGCATCACGTGGAACCAGGTCGGCCCGATGGGTCCGATGGGCCCTCGCGGCTACACCGGTGCTACCGGTGCCACAGGCCCGCAGGGTGCGACGGGTGCGACCGGCGCGACGGGTGCCACGGGCGCGACCGGTCCCGCCGGGGCAACCGGCCCGGTAGGGCCGCAGGGTCCCAAGGGTGACACCGGCGCGACGGGCGCAACCGGAGCTATGGGCGCCACTGGTGCCACCGGCGCCACGGGCGCGACCGGCGCCCAGGGTGAGAAGGGTGACACCGGCGCGGCCGGCGAGGCCGGTGCCCAGGGTCCGCAGGGCGAGGTCGGCCCTCAGGGTCCCCAGGGGCCGGCAGGGCCTCAGGGCCCCAAGGGCGACACCGGAGCCCAGGGTGAGACCGGCGCGGCCGGCGCCCAGGGGGCACCCGGAGTCGACGGCAAGGACGGTGTCGACGGCACCAACGGTGTCGACGGCAAGGACGGCACCAACGGCATCGACGGCATCGACGGCAAGGACGGCGTCAACGGCACCAACGGCCTCGACGGCAAGGACGGCGCAACCGGAGCCCAAGGCCCCCAGGGTGAGACCGGCGCGACTGGCGCCACTGGAGCTACCGGCGCCACCGGCGCCCAGGGCCCCCAGGGCGAGGTCGGCCCGCAGGGTCCCGCCGGCCCCCAGGGCCCGGTCGGCCCCAAGGGCGACACCGGCGACCAGGGCCCGCAGGGTCTGCCCGGAGCCAACGGCACCAACGGCGTCGACGGCACGAACGGCACGGACGGCGTCAACGGCAAGGATGGCGTCGACGGCAAGGATGGCGTCAACGGCAAGGACGGCGTCAACGGCAAGGACGGCGTCGACGGCACCAACGGCATCGACGGCAAGGACGGGGCAGCCGGCGCCCAAGGCCCCCAGGGCGACGTCGGCCCCGCGGGTCCCGCCGGACCCCAGGGCCCGGTCGGCCCCAAGGGCGACACCGGCGACCAGGGCCCGCAGGGTCTGCCCGGAGCCAACGGCACCAACGGCGTCGACGGCACCAACGGCACCAACGGCAAGGATGGCGTCGACGGCAAGGACGGCGCCCAAGGCCCCCAGGGCGACGTCGGCCCGCAGGGGCCCGCCGGTCCTCAGGGCCCGGTCGGCCCGAAGGGCGACAAGGGCGACACCGGCGACCAGGGCCAGACTGGCGCCAACGGCGCCGACGGCAAGGACGGTGCCACAGGCCCGCAAGGTCCGGCCGGCACGAACGGCACCAACGGTGTCGACGGCAAGGACGGCATCCAAGGCCCGCAGGGCGAAAAGGGCGACACCGGCCTGACCGGAGCTCAGGGCGAGAAGGGCGACACGGGAGCTGCCGGCACCGACGGCGCTCAGGGCCCCAAGGGCGACGTCGGCCCGCAGGGTCCGGAAGGTCCCCAGGGCCCGGTCGGCCCCAAGGGCGACAAGGGTGACACCGGCGCCACAGGTGACACCGGCGCCACCGGTCCGCAGGGTCCTGCCGGCCAGAACGGTACCGATGGCTCAGTGGGCTCAATGGGCCCGGCCGGGCCTCAGGGCCCCAAGGGTGACACCGGCGCCAAGGGTGACACGGGCGACCAGGGTCCGCAGGGTGCCACCGGCCCGCAGGGTGCCACAGGCGCTCCGGGCGCCGACGGCGCCATGGGCCCGATGGGGCCCACGGGTCCCAAGGGCGACAAGGGTGACACCGGAGCCACGGGTGCCGTCGGCGCCCAGGGCGCACCCGGCGCCGACGGCAAGGACGGTGCCACCGGCCCCCAGGGCGTGCCTGGCCCGATGGGAACCGAGGGCTCTCCTGGCCCCAAGGGCGACACCGGTCCGGCTGGCCCTGCCGGCCAGACGGGTCCTGCCGGACCGAAGGGCGACCGGGGTGACATCGGCGCGACCGGCCCCGCCGGTCCGGCCGGCGCCACCGGTGCCACGGGTGCACAGGGCCCATCCGGCGTCGTCGGCGCAACCGTCGTCACCGTCACAGGTAGCGGCGCGACAGTGACGGCCAACTGCGGCACCGGGAAGGTCGCGACGGGAGGCGGCGGGTTGTCCAGCAGCAAGACCATGCAGGGCTCCTACCCCGTCTTCACCGGCACCAGCTCGCCCACCGGCTGGACTGTGGTGTTCAACCAGGCCGCAGCCGGCAACACGGCCTACGTCATCTGCGTCAACAACAGCTAGTCCGGACCGTCCCGGGCTCGTCGACGCACTGCGGCGGGCCCGGGACCCGGCCCCATCTCTTCTTGATCTCCCTGTCATCCCTGTCACTTGCAAAGGACTCATCATGCGCACGATCACCATCTCCCGGACCAGAACCAGCCTCCTCGCCTCCACCGTCGCGGCCGGGCTGCTCGCCCTCGGTCTCGCGGGCTGCAACAGCGGCAGCGCGCTGCCGGCGCCCGACGCCAAGAAGGCCGCCGTGGCGCTGCAGGCCGGCCTCGACGCCCAGACCACGGGCAAGCTCGACGCCGCCCGCCAGAAGTACGAAGAGGCCCTGACCTACGACCCGAAGAACAAGTTCGCCCTCTACGACCTGGCCCTGGTGGACCAGGCCCAGGCCAACTACGGCGTCGCGTCGGACCGGTACCGCGCGGCACTTGCGGTCGACCCGGCATACGAGCCGGCGCTGTTCAACCTGGCCATCCTGCGCAAGCAGGCCGGGGACACGACCGAGGCGATCTCGCTCTACCAGCGGGTGCTCCAGGCCAACCCCAAGAACGCCGCGGCCCAGCTCAATCTGGGCCTGCTGCTCCGGGCCACCCACCAGAAGGCTGCCGGTGACGCCGCGGTCGCGGCGGCGATCAAGCTCAACCCGCAGCTGAAGGACCCGGCTGCCAAGACGTCTGCGTCCTGACAGGGAGCGCAGCCGACGGCCACGGGGCGCCCGCCCAGCTAGCGGGCGCTCCGTGGCCAGATCACTGCCGCACCCATCATGGCCGCGTCACCAGAACCGGGTGCCCGGCTCGCCCTTGAACGGGCCGACCACCCGCGAGGTGATCCAGCCGCCGTAGAAGCCACCCGGCTGCGGGCGGACCAGCTCGCCGTCCACCGTGCAGCGGTCCATCGCCGCCGGGTACAGCGCCACGTGGTCGGCAACCGAGGCGAACCGTGCGCTGGGCCGCGGGTAGAACCAGGCCCCGGCGGGAGCCACGACGTCGCCGCCGACCACGTCGAGGTAGGAAGCGGTGCCCTTCCACTCACAGAAGCTGCTGCCAGGCGCGGGGCGAAGCGCCCCGTCGGCGAACGCCGCGCGGGGCAGGTAGTAGGTCGGCGGGTGGCTGGTCTCCAGGACCCGCAGCGCGGTCGTGGTGTCGGCGACGAGCTCCCCACCGAGCCAGACCTGCACGTGCTCGTCGGTCGGCACGACCGACGGCGGGCGCGGGTAGTCCCACACCGACTCCTGACCCGGACCGGGCTGCTCGCGCTGAGGCCTCACCGCCCCAGCGTAGGCACACCCACCCCCGCGCTACTCGCAGACGACCCCGTCGTGGTCGCGGTCCTGGTACCAGTCGTACTCCGGGTCCCGGCCGCGCACGTACGGCCCGTACCCCTGGGCGGTGGCCTCCCGGCAGGTGTCGAACCGAGGGTCGAGCCCGCCACCGGTCGTGGCCACCGGAGCCGGATCCGGCTGCGGCGCAGGGGTGCTCGCCGCCTCGACCGACCCTCCGCCGAGGACGAACGGCCGCGCCGCCGGCAGCCGCTGCCCGGGGCACCCGGACAGGACGACCCGGATCGCCTCCTGCTCCGCGGCGGTGACCCACAGGCCATAGCGCGCCTTCACCGCGACCTGCCGCGCGACATACGCGCAGCGGTAGCTGCGGACCGGCGGCAGCCAGGTGGCCGCGTCGCCGTCCCCCTTGGCCTCGTTGGTCGGACCGTCGACCGCCAGGAGGTTCAGCGAGTCGTTGGCGAACGCCTGGCGCGTGGCCGCGCTCCAGCGCTGGGCCCCCTTCTGCCAGGCGTCGGACAGCGCCACGACGTGGTCGATCTGCACCGCCGTCGAGGTCGCCTGCCCCCGCAGGAACGCGATGGTCCGCCCCGTGTAGGGGTCGTCCAGCGTCCCCCGCAGCACCAGGCAGCCGTGTGTGCCTGCCCGGAGGACGTATGCCGTGAGGTCACGTCGCAGGACGTCGTTGCGGGTGTCGCAGCCGTTGCGGTCGACGTCCGCCCACGCCTGGCCGAACAGCGCGCGGGCATACCCCGTCTTGGGCGCGCGGCCCTTGACCGGCAGGGTCGCCAACGCCGCCAGGGCCGTGCCCGGTGCGGGTGCCGGATCGGACGTGGACGGCGTGGCCGTCGCGGTGACCACCGGAACCCCGGCTGCCGTGCTGGACGGCGAGGGGGTTGGCGCGGACGTGGGTGCCAGGGAGGGCGGCGGGGGCTGGACGGTCACGGTCCGGCCTGCCGACGCCAGCACCGGTGCCGGCGCGGGCGCCAACGCGCCACCGATGCCGACCAGGACGAGCCCCGCCGCGGTGACCGCTGCCCCGAGGGCGCGGGAGCCGATCCGCGCCCAGCGCACACGTCCGCGCAGAGTTGCGGTGAGCCCGACGCCGGCGACGACCAGGCCGGCCGGCGCGAGCAGTCCGGCGAGGTCACCGTCAGTGGACGTCGAGGGCGCGAGGAGCACGAGCACCCGACGACGGTAGGGCGCACCGGCGCCCGGGGTGGCGGGTTTGCGCAAGTCCACCCCGAGGATGGGACCCGGCCCGGCGGATGATGAACGGGTGAGCAGCCCGCTCCCCTACTGGGTCGGCGTGGCCCTCGGGGCCATCGTGTGCGTCGTCCTGTGCGTGGCGTGCCGCCGGTGGCCGGGCGGCTGGACCTTGCGCGCCGGGCGCATCATCGCGCTCCTGCTGGCCGCCGACGCGGTGACGTTCGTGATCTCCCCGGTCGTCACCGGACGGTGGTCCGTGCAGACCTCCCTGCCGCTGGCGCTGTGCGACGTGGCCCTCATCGTCGCCGCGGTCGCCTGCTGGCTCCCGCAGTGGGCGCTGGCGGTCGAGCTGACGTGGTTCTGGGGGCTGACCGGCACGCTTCAGGCGGTGCTGACCCCCGACCTGACGGCCTCGTTCCCCGAGCTGGAGTTCTTCGAGTTCGTCGTCGGGCACGTCGGGATCGTCGTCGCGGCGTTCTACCTCGTCGTGGGGCTGCGCCGGCAACCTCGTCGAGGCTCGGTGGCCCGCGTCTTCGCGATCACCGTGGCCTGGACCGCCCTCGTCGGGGTCTTCGACTGGCTGACCGGGTCCAACTACATGTTCCTCGCGGCGGTGCCGGAGCACGCCTCGCTGCTCTCGGTCCTGGGGCCCTGGCCGTGGTACATCGTCAGCGCGGCGGGGGTCGCCCTGGTGATGCTCCTGGTCCTCGACGCGCCGTTCCGCCTGCGCAGCGCGCGGTCGCGCCGTTGAAAGCCGGGGCAGCGGCGCGGCGCGGTGGCGCCGTGCCGGGGTGGCGATGAGACTGGGGGGCACGACGCCGACCGAGGAGGTCCTGCATGTCCCGCGTGGTGCACTTCGAGATCCAGGCCGATGACGTGGAGCGGGCCAAGGCCTTCTACGGCGCGGCGTTCGGCTGGGAGTTCCAGGACTGGAGCGGAGCCACCGGCTCGGCGTACTGGGGCATCGTCTCCGGGCCGGAGGACGAGCCGGGCATCAACGGTGGGCTGCTGCAGCGACCGGCCCCCGCACCCGCTCCCCGGCAGGGCACCAACGCCTTCGTGTGCACCATCGGCGTCGAGGACTACGACGCGACCGAGCGCCGGATCCTCGACGCCGGCGGGCAGGTGGCGCTGCCCAAGATGGCGCTGACGGGCATGGCCTGGCAGGGCTACTACCTCGACCCCGAGGGCAACACCTTCGGCATCCACCAGCCCGACCCGGAGGCGAAGTAGCCCGGTCGCTCAGCGCGCCACGAAGACGGCCGTCGAGCCGGCGACCTCCAGGAATCCTCGAACCACGGGAGCCGGACGGCGACGCCGACCGGTAGCGTGCAGCTGCGGCTGCAGACGCGGCCCGGATCATCTGGGGGGATGACCATGCGGAAGAGCCCGTGGCCCTATGTCGTGATCGCGCTGCTCTTCTGGGCGCTCCCTGCCGTGGTCATCGCCGGCTACGCGTCCATGGCGCCGACGCACAACACCGGCGGCCAGTGCGAGGGGATCGGGTTCGGCTGCTCGCTCACGCCGCACGACGGCGCGATCCTGCTGGGCATGATGGCGGCGCCGGTGCTGCTGGTGGTCGGGCTGCTCGCCATGGGCCTGGTTGCCCTCTCCCGGGGGGTGCGAGACAAGCGCGACCAGCCCTGACCGACGTCCTCGCCGGGCCGTGTCGACAGGCGGATGAACCGCTGCCGGATCGTGCCGGCGTCGGAGACGGACAACAGCGTGACGTATGCCGGGTGGTCACGCGCCCGTGGTCCGGCTCGTCTCCCAGCGCCCGCCGGCCCGGGCAGCGGCGACCTGCGCCAGCCCGGCCGGGCGCATCCGCCCGTCGGCGATGAGGCGTTCGGCGAGCTCCCGGTTGCCCGGTGACCACGACGAGCGGGCGCGGCGCGGCTGGAACCGCAGGACGTACCAGGTCTCGTCCACGCCGTGCATCTTCGAGTCGACCCAGCCGAAGCACGCGGCCACCTCGATCGCCTCCGGCAGGGTCAGCGACGGTATGCCGGTGCCTTTCTTGGCGAACTTCACCCACAGGCCGGGCTCGGTGGCGTGGTGGTCGTCGAGCCACGCCTCGAACGCCCCCGGCGTGGGGAACGGCACGACCAGCCATCCGTCGGAGGGGTCGCGCTCCAGCCCGGTGACCGTCATACGGCCGAGTGTGCCAGCCCGCGCCGCGGTGCGATCCTGCGTGCATGCCATCGACACCCGACACCTCGCAACCGCTACCGAGCACCATGCGGGCCGCCGTCATCACGCATCACGGGGGCCTGGACGCGATCGGGCTCCGCGAGGTGCCGGTGCCCCGCCCGGGACCGGGCGAGGTGCTCGTGCGCGTGGGCGCGGCCGGGTGCAACAACACCGACCTGTGGACCCGGGAAGGCTCCTACGGCACGGCCGACGACCCGGACGCCAAGGCGGGATGGCTCGGCCCGCTCGACTTCCCGCGGATCCAGGGTGCGGACGTGGCCGGCACCGTCGTGACCTCCGGCGACGCGGTGGGCGCTGGGCTGGTCGGGTCCCGGGTGCTGGTGGACCCAGCCAACTACGGGGATCCGGGTCCGGACGCGCCGGTGGTGGACGTGCTGGGCAGCGAGCGGGACGGCGGCTTCGCCGAGTACGTCGTGGTGCCGGCGGCCCGGGCCCATGCCGTCGACGGGACGCCTCTGAGCGACGTCGAGCTGGCCGCGCTGCCCATTGCCTACGGGACTGCGCTGGGGATGCTCGACCGGGGCTCGGTCTCGCAGGGCCACACGGTGCTCGTCACGGGCGCCTCCGGCGGCGTCGGCCTCGCAGCGGTCCAGCTCGCGCACGCTCGGGGGGCCCGGGTCGTTGCCGTGTGCAGCGCCGACAAGGCAGACCCGGCCCGGACCGCCGGCGCCGATGCCGTCGTGGACCGACGTCGCGGGGAGGTGGTCGCGGACGCCGCCGAGGCCGCGCCCGAGGGGTACGACGCCGTCATCGACGTCGTGGCGGGCGCCACGGTCGGCCGGGGCCTGGGGCTGCTGAGGTCCGGCGGCCGTTGGGTGGTGGCCGGCGCCCTGGATGGCTGGGCGGTCGACCTGGACGTGCGACGGCTCTACCTCGCCAACCTCGCCCTGGTGGGATCGACCATGCACACCCCGCGGGTCTTCGGCCAACTGGTGGAGATCGCGGCCCGGGGCGAGGTGCGCCCCGTCATCGCCGCCACCTTCGCCCTGGAGGACGTCGCCGAGGCACAGCGCCAGCTGGCGACGCGACGGCACGTCGGCAAGCTGGTCGTCGTCCCCTGACGAACTCCCACGCTCGGCGAACACCAGGAGATGCGCGTGATCTCGCGGCAGAAGGGTGGCTACCGTCCAGGGGTGGGCAGGCGGAACTACCTGATTGAGGGTGTCTCGGGCACCGGCAAGACTTCGGTCTGCAAGGAACTACGCCGGCGTGGGTATCACGCCATCAACGGCGACACCGAGCTTGCCTATCAGGGGGACCCGGAGACGGGTGAGCCGACGGATGAGGCGCCGTCGCACTGGCATCACCTCTGGTGCGTAGACAAAGTCCGAACCCTGGCCGCTGACCGGAGTGAGCGCTTCACCTTCTTCTGCGGTGGCTCCAGGAACTTCTCGACGTTCCTGGAGCTGTTCGACGGAGTCTTCGTGCTGGAGGTCGACTCGGACACATTGAACCGGCGACTCGACGAGCGACCGGACGACGAGTTCGGCTCAGGGCAGTCGGAACGCGACCTCATCGTGCGGCTGCACCGAACCGGGGAAGACACCCCGGCGGGCGGCATCCGGATCGACGCCACCGCACCGCTCGCCCACGTCGTCGACGAGATCGTCCGCCGAGCGAAGTCACTCGAGGACCACAACGCCGATCGCGCTTGACGGGCTCACGCCCTCCCGGGTCACGGCATGCGGTCGGACCTGAGCGGCGGGTCGGGCGTGGCCCAGGTCTCGATCGGTTCGCCCCACTCGCGGCTGCGGTGTGAGTCGACTCCGAACCGCGGGGTCAGCACCGCGAGCGCGACGATGAAGACCAGGAGAAACACCTCCATGACCCACATGGTGCGCCCGCGGTGCCCGGCCGTCTACGGCCCGCACGGGCTGAGTGCACGGCGGCCTTCCCCGCGTCGCACACCACGCTGATGGGCTCAGCCCAGGCCCGAGGTGGTGGTGCGGCCGTCCGGGGTCTGGTTACCGTCACGGCATGTCACTGCCCAGGTCTGCGAAGCTACCTCTTCCGCCGCGATGAGGTCCTTCGCACCCGGGTGGCCCGTCCCGCTCGGCAGCCGGAGCCGGTTGGTGCTCGCCAGTGCCCTCATGCTCTTCGTCGAGCTGGCACTGATCCGCTGGACGTCCTCGAACAACCTCTACCTGGTCCACCTGACCAACTTCGTCCTGCTCGCCAGCTTCCTCGGGATCGGTCTGGGGTTCCTGCGCGCCCACGCGACTCGAGACCTCTTCCCGCTGGCGCCGGTCCTGCTCGCCGCTCTCGTCGGCTTCGTGCTGGCCTTTCCCGTGCGGACGGGCACGGGCCGTGGCGGGAGCTGGCAGCTCATCGGGCTCTTCGGTATGCCGCCGCTGCCCCGGCCGCTGAGCCTGGCCGTCGTGTTCCTGCTCACCGTGGGCGTGCTGATGGCGCTGGCGCAGGAGGCGGCACGCGCGTTCGCGTCGTTCGCTCCGCTGGACGCCTATCGGCTCGACATCTTCGGCAGCCTGACCGGGATCGTGACCTTCGCTGGGCTGTCGTTCCTCCGGCTGCCGCCCCTGGGTTGGGCGGTGACGGCGGCAGCGGCTTTCGCAGTGCTGCTGGGCCGCCGGGTGCGCGGATGGCCCGCTGCCGCCATCGCCGCCCTGGTGCTGATGCTCGGGGCCGAGTCCATGCTGGGCACCTACCAGTGGTCGCCCTACTACAAGATCCACACCCAGGAGCTGGCCGGCGGCCTGGTCCGCATCGAGGTGAACAACACCCCACTGCAGACGGCGCTCCCGGTGGCGGAGATCCGCCGCAGCTCCCAGTTCTACTTCTACCCCTACACCTACGCCGCGTCCCGCCGGGACGTGCTGGTGATCGGCGCGGGCACCGGCAACGACGTGGCGGTCGCGCTCGAACAGGGCGCGCAGCGGGTCGACGCCGTCGAGATCGACCCCGCCCTGATTCAGATCGGTCGCGACCGCCACCCGGACCGGCCCTATTCCGACCCCCGGGTGATCACGCACGTCGACGACGGCCGGGCGTTCATGGAGCGCACCAACCGGCGCTACGACCTCATCCTGCTGGCGTTGCCGGACTCCGCGACCATCGTCACCGGCCAGTCGGCGCTGCGGCTGGAGAACTACCTCTTCACCACCCAGGCGCTGGAGCGGGCCCGGTCGCTACTGAAGCCGGATGGCACCTTCGCGATGTACAACTACTACGAGCCGTGGCTGCTCGACCGCTACGCAAACACCGTGCGCACCGTCTACGGCTCGGCTCCCTGCGTCCAGCTCGGCCCGAGCTATGGCCCACGCCAGCAGGCCGTCCTCACCCTGCGCCGGGACGGCAGCACCGGCGGCTGCACCACCACCTGGTCGCCGCACGGCACGGCGCTCGAGCCATCCGTGGACGACCGGCCGTTCCCCTACCTCGGGACGCGCTCGATCCCGTCGTTCTACCTGTGGATGCTGGGCCTGGTGCTGCTGGCTTCCGTCGTCCTGGTGCGCACCGTCGTCGGTCCGCTGCGCACCATGGCGCCGTACGTCGACCTGTTCTTCATGGGTGCGGCGTTCCTGCTGCTGGAGACCAAGAACGTGGTTCAGTTCGCGCTGTTGTTCGGGACGACCTGGGCCGTGAACGCAGCGGTCTTCGCCGGGGTGCTGCTCAGCGTGCTTGCGGCGATCGAGGTCGCCCAACGGGTGACCATCCGTCGGCCACTGCTGCTCTATGCCGGTCTCCTTGCGGCTCTCGCCGCCGCCTGGCTGATCCCCCAGGATGCGCTGCTGGGCCTGTCGCTCGTCCCCAGGTTCCTCGCCGCCGTCACGATCGCGTTCCTGCCGATCTTCCTGGCCAACCTGATCTTCGCGGTCCGGTTCAAGGGGGTTGGCTCCACGACGGTGGCCTTCGGGGCGAACCTGCTCGGGGCCATGGTCGGCGGCTCGGTGGAGTACCTCGCCCTCGTCCTGGGGTACAACGCGCTGCTCGTCGTCGTGGCCGTGCTCTACGGGCTGGCCCTGCTGACCGGGCGGCGGCACCTGGTCGCGGCTCGGGCCTGAGACCTTGCTGGTGGCCGCACTAGACTCCTGACCTGCGGGAACGCCCCCGGCTAGACGTTGAAGCGGAACTCCACCACGTCGCCGTCGGCCATGACGTACTCCTTGCCCTCCATGCGGACCTTGCCGCGGGCCTTGGCCTCGTTCATCGAGCCGGCCTCGACCAGGTCGTCGAAGGAGACGATCTCGGCCTTGATGAACCCGCGCTGGAAGTCGGTGTGGATGACCCCGGCGGCCTGCGGCGCGGTCCAGCCCTTGTGGATCGTCCAGGCTCGGGCCTCCTTCGGCCCGGCCGTGAGGTAGGTCTGCAGCCCCAGGGTGTGGAAGCCCTTGTGCGCCAGCTGGTTCAGACCGGGCTCGGCCACGCCGACGGACTCCAGCAGCTCGCGCGCCTCCTCCTCGTCGAGCTCGGCGAGCTCGGACTCCAGCTTGGCGTTGAGGAAGATCGCGTCGGCGGGCGCGACCAGGGCGGAGAGGTCGGCCTGCAGCGTCTCGTCGGTCAGCTGACCCTCGTCGATGTTGAAGACGTAGAGGAATGGCTTGGTCGTGAGCAGGCCGAGCTCGCGCACGTGCTCGGGGTCGACCCCGGAAGCCGCGCCCGCGGCATACAGGGTGTGGCCCTCCTCCAGGACCTTCTGAGCGGCGAGCGCGGTGTCGAGGACGGCTTTGTCGGTCTTCTTGCCCTTGACCTCCTTCTCGAGGCGCGGCACGGCCTTCTCGAGGGTCTGCAGGTCGGCGAGGATCAGCTCGGTGTGGATCGTCTCGATGTCGTCCCTGGGCGAGACCTTGCCCTCGACATGGTGCACGTCGTCGTCGTGGAAGGCGCGGACCACCTGGCAGATCGCATCGGCCTCGCGGATGTTGGCCAGGAACTTGTTGCCCAGCCCCTCCCCCTCGGAGGCGCCGCGCACGATGCCGGCGATGTCGACGAAGGAGACGGTGGCGGGCAGGATCCGCTCGGAGGAGAAGATCTCGGCGAGCTTGCCCAGGCGCGGGTCCGGCAGCGGCACCACCCCGACGTTCGGCTCGATCGTCGCGAACGGGTAGTTCGCCGCGAGCACGTTGTTCTTGGTCAGGGCGTTGAAGAGGGTGGACTTGCCGACGTTGGGAAGTCCGACGATGCCGATAGTGAGAGCCACGGGGTCAGGAGTCTAGCCGCCAGCGCCGGTATGCCGTGAACGCAGCAGGAGGGCCCGGTCACCTGGACCGGGCCCTCCCGTCGCGTCACGGGGCGTGCGTTCGGGTCAGAACGCGCTGGTGCCGTTCGGCGTGCCGAGGCCGGTCGGGCCGTCCCAGCCGGTGCCGGCGTGGCACCACACGGTGGTGGTGCAGGTGCCGTTGGAGCCGGAGGTGACGTCGTTCAGGCCGGAGGTGTGCGCCCAGGTGTAGGACGCCGGGTAGCCCGAGGTGTTGCCGGAGAGGGCGTAGACGCTGGCGACGATCGGTGACGAGGCGCTGGTGCCGCCGTAGACCTGCCAGCCGCTGCGGCCCTGGTAGAGGGTGGAGTCGTAGACCGCGACACCGGTGTTGGGGTCGGCGACCGCGGAGACGTCCGCGTTGGCCTTGCCGGAGCACTGGGTGGCCGAGGTCTGCCAGGAGGGCTTGGCGTTGAGCGTCGAGCAGCCACTGCCGGCGCCGCTCCACGCACTCTCGCTCCAGCCACGGCTGTTGGACGCCTTGGTCAGGCTCGTGCCGCCGACGGCGACGACGGTGTCGAAGGACGCCGGGGACTCCACGCCGTAGCCGTTGTCACCGGTGGAGGCTGTGATGGCGATGCCGGGGTGGTCGTAGGCCGACAGCTGCGAGCTGTCCGAGCCGCCGTAGCTGTTGCTGATCGCGGACACGCCCTGCGTCGCCGCGTAGTTCACGGCTGCGCCGAGGTTGGAGAACGAGGCCGAGCTGGCCTCGACGAGCAGGATCTTGCAGTCAGGGCAGGCCGCCGAGACCATGTCGAGGTCCAGGCTGATCTCGGTCGCCCAGCCGGCGTCCGTCTTGGGCAGGCTCGTGGTGCTGCCGGTCTGGCTCACCTTGCGGAAGCAGCCATTGGCCGTGGTGCAGGCCGGCAGTCCGTACTGCGAGCGGTAGACGCCGAGGTCGGCCTCGGCGGTCGGGTCGTTGTAGGCGTCGACGATGGCGACGGTGCGGCCACCACTGGAGGCGCTGGTCAGGCCGTACGCCGAGCGGATGTCGCTCGGGCCCAGGCCGCTCGGGGTCGCGTTCGCGACCGGCTTGCCCGCGGCGTCGGTGACGACGATCGCGTTGCAGCTGGCGTATCCCTTTGCCGGCGAGGCACAGATGTGCGCGGTGCCTCGGGCGGACCCGGCCGGGGACGGCTGGGCCATGGCGCTGGTGGTCGTGCCGACCAGCAGGGCCGCGGCGGCCGATCCGACCGCGACGGACAGGGTGAAGCGCTTCATGAGACCTCCAGGAAGGGTGGGCCCGGGATGGGCCGCGGCGTGATCGTGTGCCGCGCGTCACCCCCTCCGCCATCCCAAACCGGCGTCACTGGCCCTTTTTGGCCTGCCTCACCGCAAACCCTGACGATTCCTTGACCGGAGGGAGGCAACCCCTTGGCGTCCGGGCCGGTGTCTGACACTTCCCGACAGTGGTGTCCGTGGCGGTCCGCCGCCCTGTCAGTCCCCTCTGTCATGGTCTGGCACATGGGAATCGCGTTGGCGTTGCTGGGAGGGCTCCTGCTCGGGGCCGTGGGTGCGGTGCTCGTCTGCCGCCTGGTCTTCGCAGGGCGCACGGTTGCACTGAGCACCGAGCGCGACCTGCTGCGGGAGCGCATCGTCGACCTCGAGGCCGCCGTCAGCGACGACGCGCAGACCGCGACGATCCTCGCGCCCTTGCGGGACGCGCTCGGCCGGGTGGAGCGCCAGGTCTCGACGCTGGAGCGCGACCGGGTCGAGCAGTTCAGCGCCCTGGGCCAGCAGCTGGCCAGCGTCACGACCACCACCGAGGCGCTGCGCTCCCAGACGGCGTCGCTGGCCGGATCCCTCAACGCCTCCACCATCCGGGGCTCGTGGGGTGAGGTGCAGCTGCGCCGGGTCCTCGAGCACGCCGGCATGCTGGCCCGGTGCGACTTCGACGAGCAGGTCAGCGCGATCAGCAGCCACGACAAGGGAATTCGCCCCGACGTGCTGGTCCGACTGCCCGGCGACAAGTGCGTCGTGGTCGACTCCAAGGCACCGATGACGGCGTTCCTGTCGGCCCAGAGCGACACCATCGAGGCCGCCGAGCGCACCCGCCTGCTCGCCACGCACGCGGCCTCGCTGCGCGGCCACGTCGAGCAGCTGAGCGCCAAGGCCTACTGGTCGGCGTTCTCCACCACGCCCGAGATGGTCGTCTGCTTCGTGCCGGGCGACGCGATCCTGGCGGCCGCCCTGGCGGCCGACCCGGCGCTGCTCGAGCAGGCCATGAGCCGCAAGGTGGTCCTCGCCTCCCCCGGCACCCTGCTCGCGCTGCTGCGCACGGTCGCCTTCACGTGGCAGCAGGATGCGCTCACCACCAACGCCAAGGCGCTGCTCCAGCTCGGCACCCAGCTGTATGCCCGGCTGGGCACGTTGGGCGCGCACGCCACCAAGATGGGGGCCTCGCTGCAGAAGTCCGTGGAGAGCTACAACGCCATGGTCGGTGCCCTTGAGGCTCGAGTGCTGGTCACCGCCCGCAAGATGCACGACCTCGAGCTCGCCGACGAGCCGCTGCCCGAGCTCACCCCGCTCGAGGTCGCCCCGCGGCCGCTCACGGCCGGCGAGCTGCTCGACGCCCTGGACGGCGACGTGCGCCGGTCGCAGCTCGACCTCGGCCACGACGTGCCCGGCCACCGGGACGGAGCCGGGCCCCAGCGGTCTGCCTCCTGACCGCCCGCTGGCACACGACCACGCGGTCGCGTGGGTCCGGCCGGGTCAACGGTTCCGCCGCGCCGGCGGCGCGGGCCGGGTCCGGCTAGTGCAGCGAGCCGGCGTCGAGCGCGGACGGGTCGTGCCGGACCTTCTCCGGGTCCTGCCCGGAGAGCTTCTTCATGTCGCGGCGCAGCTCGTTGGGCAGGGCGAAGAGCAGGCTCTCCTCCGCCGAGACGACGGTCTCGACGTCGGCGTAGCCCCGCTCGGCCAGGAACGTCAGCACGTCCCGCACCAGCACCTCCGGCACGCTGGCGCCCGAGGTGACGCCCACCGTGCTGACCCCGTCGAGCCACGCCGGGTCGATCTCGTCGGCGTAGTCCACGAGGTGACCGGCCCCGGCGCCGTGCTCCAGCGCGACCTCGACGAGGCGCACCGAGTTGGAGGAGTTGCGTGACCCGACGACGATCATGAGGTCGGTGTCCGCGGCCATCTGCTTCACCGCGAGCTGGCGGTTCTGCGTGGCGTAGCAGATGTCGTCGCTCGGCGGGTCCTGCAGTGCCGGGAAGCGCTCGCGCAGGCGGCGCACCGTCTCCATGGTCTCGTCGACCGACAGCGTGGTCTGGGACAGCCACACGACCTTCTCCGGGTCGCGCACCTGCACGTTGGCCACGTCGTCCGGGCCGTCGACGAGGGTGATGTGCTCGGGCGCCTCACCGGAGGTGCCGACGACCTCCTCGTGACCCTCGTGGCCGATGAGCAGGATGTCGTAGTCGTCGTTGGCGAAGCGGACCGCCTCGCGGTGCACCTTGGTCACCAGCGGGCAGGTCGCGTCGATGGTCTTCAGCGACAGGGCCCTGGCCTCCTCGTGCACGATCGGCGCCACGCCGTGCGCGGAGAAGATGACGGTGGCACCCTCGGGCACCTCGTCGGTCTCGTCGACGAACACGGCACCGCGCTTCTGCAGCGTGGTCACCACGTGCTTGTTGTGCACGATCTCCTTGCGGACGTAGACCGGCGGCCCGTAGAGCTCCAGGGCCTTCTCGACCGTCACCACCGCGCGGTCGACGCCGGCGCAGTAGCCGCGCGGGGCGGCGAGCAGGACACGCTTCGTCGAGTCAGTCACCGACCCATCGTAGGTCGGTCACGCCGCTGCCACGGTCCCGGGGACCCAGGTCCGGCCGGGCGCGCGGCTCGCGCGGCAACGCTGACCGCGGCTGCGACCGCGGCTCGATCCGGCCGACCACCGGACCCGCGTCGGCGGCCCGACCTAAGGTTGCGCCGTGAGCAGTCCCGACCCCCTCCCCGAGCGCGCAGCCGACACCACGGCTGAGCAGCCCTGGCCGGTGCGCCTCCTCAGCCTCAAGATCGCCGACTACGTCGACAAGATGTCGCCCTTGTGGGTGGAGGGGCAGGTCGTCCAGCTCAACCGGCGCCCCGGCGCGCCGACCGCCTACCTCACGCTGCGCGACGCCGACGTCGACATGTCGCTCAGCGTGACCATCCGGGTCACCGCGCTCGACGCCATGGCCGCCCCCCTCACCGACGGCGCCCGCGTCGTCATCCAGGCCAAGCCCACCTTCTGGACCAAGCGCGGCACGCTGCAGCTCGACGCCCGCCAGATCCGGCCCGTCGGCGTCGGCGAGCTGCTCGCCCGGCTCGAGCACCTCAAGCGCATGCTCGCCGCCGAGGGGCTGTTCGACCGGGAGCGCAAGCGTCCCCTGCCCTTCCTGCCCCGCACCGTGGGCCTCATCTGCGGGCGGGCCAGCGCCGCCGAGAAGGACGTCGTCGAGAACGCCCGGCGCCGCTGGCCGGCCGTGCGCTTCGACATCCGGCAGGTCGCCGTCCAGGGCCCGGGCACCGTGCCCGAGGTGACCGAGGCACTGCGCAGCCTCGACGCCGAGCCCGAGGTCGACGTCATCGTCATCGCCCGCGGGGGTGGCTCCTTCGAGGACCTGCTCGGCTTCAGCAACGAGGCCCTGGTCCGTGCGGTGGCCGCGGCCCGGACCCCGGTGGTCAGCGCCATCGGCCACGACGTCGACACCCCGCTGCTCGACTTCGTCGCCGACTGGCGGGCCTCGACGCCGACCGACGCCGCCAAGCGGGTCGTCCCCGACGTCACCGAGGAGCGCGCGACCCTCCAGACCGGCCGCGACCGGTGCCGACGGGTCGTCGCCGGTCGGGTCGAGGCCGAGCGCCGGCACCTCACCGCCCTGATGTCGCGCCCGGTCATGGCCGACCCGCACGCCGTGCTGGCGGTGCACCGGCACGAGCTCGGCTCCCTGACCCACCGGGCGCGCCAGCGCGTGGAGACGAGCCTGCACCGCGCCACCGACCAGGTCGCGCACCTGCGGGCGCAGGTCCGGGCGCTCTCGCCGCAGGCCACCCTGGACCGCGGCTACGCCGTGGTCCAGCACGCCGGCGGGCACGTGGTCATGGACCGGGCCGAGGTCGAGGCGGACGAGCTGCTGCACGTGCGCGTGGCCCGCGGTGACTTCGGCGCCCGCGCGGTTGGCTGACGCGCGGGAGCGCCTCTGGTCGCCGGTGATGCGAAACCGACAATTGGGCCTAAGGTGAGGGACGTGGCAGCGAAGGATCAGCAGGGGTTCACCGACACCGAGGACCAGTTCCCCGACATCGCGGAGCTGAGCTACGAACAGGCGCGTGACGAGCTCATCACCATCGTCGCGCGGCTGGAGTCCGGCCAGGTCGGTCTGGAGGAGAGCTTGGGGCTGTGGCAGCGCGGCGAGGCCCTCGCCGCCCACTGCAGCACCTGGCTCGACGGCGCCGAGGCCAAGCTCGGCAAGGTCAGCAGCGGCTCCTGAGCCGCGAGCGCCCGGTCAGCCGACCGGGCGGAGGCTGGCCGCGAAGGTGGCCAGCTCGTCATACGGCCCGGTGCCGGTGACGATCGTCGTGAGGTCCTTCGGGCCGGCCCCACGGCGTACCAAAGAGAACTGGACCTTGTCCTTGCGGTCGATCCTGGTCCACTCCTGGCCGGCAACCACCTGCGTCCCCTCCTTCGCACCGCGGTTGGTCTCGGCATCCACCCAGCCCTGGGTCGCGCCCTGCGTCTGCTCCAGGGCGATGTAGTCCCCCTTGGGCGACTGGTATCCCGCGTGCCAGGTCATCAGCCCGTCGGTCGAGCGCACGAAGCGCACGCTCGTCGCGCGCCACCCGTCGGGGAGCCCCTGCGGCTGGAGGATCGGCCACTTCGTCTCGGCCTTGACCTGCTGGGCCACGGAGGTGACGTCCACCGGCGGCTGCGTGATGGCGTTGGGCCGGGGCACCATGGCCACCCACACCACGACGAAGCCGAGCACCACGAGCATGGAGATGACCATGCTGCGCAGGTTCCCCATGCCACGGCGGCGACCGCCCGAGGTGGGGGCAGGGCTGGCGCTGGCGGGCGAACTCGTGGCACTCACCCCTCCATCGTCCCCGACGACCGGCCGGGTGGTCGAACCGGCCCACCCGGCTGCCGGTCGGCGGCGCCCCGGCGCACCGATAGAGTCGGGCTGTCGCCGCCACTGACGTCGGAGGAAGCCCGCATGTCCGAAGAGCACCTGCCCGCAGCCCTGAAGGTCGGCTACGAGCGCCCCGACCGCAACCTGGCCCTGGAGCTGGTCCGGGTCACCGAGGCGGCTGCGATGGCTGCCGGCCGGTGGGTCGGCCGCGGCGACAAGAACGGCGCCGACGGCGCCGCAGTCGAGGCCATGCGCACGATGATCTCCACCGTGTCGATGAACGGCGTGGTCGTGATCGGCGAGGGCGAGAAGGACGACGCGCCCATGCTCTACAACGGCGAGCACGTCGGTGAGGGCACCGGCCCCGACGCGGACGTCGCTGTCGACCCCATCGACGGCACGACGTTGTGCGCCAAGGGCCAGAGCAACGCCATCGCCGTGCTCGCGGCCGCCGACCGCGGCACGATGTACGACCCGAGCGCGGTCTTCTACATGGACAAGCTCGTCACCGGCCCCGAGGCGGCCGACGTCGTCGACATCCGCCTGCCGGTCGCCGAGAACATCGCGCGGGTCGCCCGGGCCAAGGGCGACAACCCCTCCGACGTCACCGTGGTCATGCTCGACCGGCCCCGGCACCAGGGGCTCATGGAGCAGGTGCGCGCCACCGGCGCCCGCCTGCGGCTGATCTCCGACGGCGACGTGGCCGGCGCGATCATGGCCGCCCGCGAGGACACCGGCGTCGACCTGCTGCTGGGCACCGGCGGCACCCCCGAGGGGATCATCGCGGCCTGCGCGATCAAGTGCCTGGGCGGCGTGATCCAGGGCCGGCTCATGCCGCGCGACGACGCCGAGCGGCAGAAGGCGCTCGACGCCGGGCACGACCTGGACGCCGTCCTGTCGACCAACGACCTGGTCCGCGGCGAGAACTGCTTCTTCGTGGCCACCGGCATCACCGACGGTGAGCTGCTGCGCGGCGTGCGCTACCGCGCCGGCGGGGCCACGACGCACTCGCTGGTGATGCGCTCCAAGAGCGGCACGATCCGGGTGATCGAGAGCGAGCACAAGCTCTCCAAGCTGAGGGCCTACAGCGCCATCGACTTCGACCGCGCCACGCCCGCCCGGGGCTGACACCGGTGACCGCCGCGCGCACCCTGGTCCTGGGCGAGGCGCTCGTCGACGTCGTCCACGAGCCCGACGGGTCGGTGCGTGAGCACCCCGGCGGCAGCCCGACCAACGTCGCGGTCGGCCTGGCCCGGCTGGGCCACCGCGTCGACCTGGCCACCCGCATCGGCACCGACGAGCGCGGCGACACCATCGTCGAGCTCGTCGGCTCCGAGGGCATCACGCTGGTCGACGGGAGCCGGGTCGCGGCGCCGACCTCCGTCGCCGAGGCGACGCTGGACGGCAGCGGCGCGGCGAGCTACCACTTCGACATCCACTGGGACCTGCCCGACTCGGTGGACACCTCCGGGGTCGGGCACGTGCACACCGGCTCGATCGCTGCCGTGCTCGAGCCCGGCAGCGCCAAGGTGCTCGACCTGATCCGCGCCACCCGCGAGCACGCGACGGTGTCCTACGACCCCAACGCGCGCCCCTCCCTCATGGGTGACCCGGCCGCGGCCCGCGAGCGCGTCGAGGCCCTCGTCGCCCTCAGCGACGTGGTCAAGGCCAGCGACGAGGACATCGCCTGGCTCTACGACCACGCCCCCATCCCGGAGGTGCTGCGCCGCTGGGGCACCCTCGGCGCGGTCCTCACCGTCGTGACCCGCGCCCACGAGGGCGCCGTGGTCGGCCTGAGCACGTCCGGCCAGCTGGTCAGCGTCGGCGCGACCATGGTCGACGTCGTCGACACCGTCGGCGCCGGGGACTCGTTCATGTCCGGGCTGCTGTCCGGCCTGCTGGACGCCGAGCTGCTCGGCGACGCCGCGGCCCGTGCGCGCCTGCGGGCGGCGACCCTGGCCGACATCCAGCCCGCCGTGCACCGCGCGCTCACCTGCGCGGCGGTCACCGTCTCGCGGGCCGGCGCCAACCCTCCGGGCCGGCACGAGCTCTGACCCGGTATGCCGGGCGCCCACCGCGGGCGGTCGGCGCGGCTCAGCGGCCGCTGAGGTCCTTGTCCTGCATCTCCCAGGCGTGGTCGAGCACGTGCCAGGCGAGGCGCCGGGCCGCGTAGCGCGGGGGCCACCCCTTCGCCCGCCCCACCCCGAGGTCCTGTCCAGCCCACGG
The DNA here is from genome assembly GCF_006716205.1 of Oryzihumus leptocrescens. Classification (GTDB taxonomy): domain Bacteria; phylum Actinomycetota; class Actinomycetes; order Actinomycetales; family Dermatophilaceae; genus Oryzihumus; species Oryzihumus leptocrescens. The sequence goes on from NZ_VFOQ01000001.1 coordinate 3,115,880, forward strand.
GCGGCTGAGGGCCTCCACGATGCCGCGCCGGAGGGCCTGGACAGCCACCTCGTCGCCCACGGTCGGCTTGGGCACGGCCACGCCGATCTTGCGGGCGTAGGCGTGCTCGGCGCCGAGCACGTGCTGAAGCATCGGGTCCCGGTCGCGCCCACCTCCGCGAGGCCCCTTGGTCAGCTCGGCCGACGTGTGCGCCGCCACCGCGTCGAGCTCGGACCAGGCCGCCTCCAGGCAACGGGTGAGCCGCTCGCCCTCATCCCCGGACATCGGCCGCTCGTCGCCGGCCAGCACCACGTCGATGGCCCCGAAGTCGGTCGTGGCGTTGCCCGGCACCCGCTCGACCACCTCGAACGTCACGTCATCGGCGGAGAAGTCCACCGGCAGCCCGGTGCGTCGCGCCACGGGCAGGTAGCGCACGGCATACTCCGCGAGCGCGTCCAGTGCACCCTCGTCCCCCTTGCCGGAGCGGGCCCAGCCGGGCCAGTCCAGCGCCACGGCGAACGTCCTCGAGCGTCCCTGCTCCAGGTAGACCGGGATCGGACCCATCACCCCTCCGGCGGCTCTCTCGTTGGACTGTTGGATCCTGCCACGAGGCCCCCACAGGACGGAGGCGCAACCGTGACGCACGTCTCCACTGGTGTGCTCATTACTCTGGCCCTGTGGCGGGACACCGCTACCACCTGCCGTCACGCGAAGGAGCGCCCGTGCCCGAGTTCGTCTACGAGGACCTGCTACCCACCGGAGCCGACCAGACGGCATACCGCCTCCTCACGTCCGAGGGTGTGCGGACGGTGGAGGGGCCCGGCGGCCGACAGTTCCTGGAGGTCGACCCGGAGGCGCTGCGCCTGCTGACCGAGACCGCGATGCACGACATCGCGCACTACCTGCGCCCGGCCCACCTGGCCCAGCTGCGCCGGATCATCGACGACCCGGACGCCAGCAACAACGACAAGTTCGTCGCCCTGGACCTGCTCAAGAACGCCAACATCGCCGCCGGCGGGGTGCTGCCGATGTGCCAGGACACCGGCACCGCGATCGTCATGGGCAAGCGCGGCCAGCACGTCCTGACCGAGGGGGCCGACGAGTCCGCGATCGCGCGCGGCGTGTTCGACGCCTACACCCGGCTCAACCTGCGCTACTCCCAGATGGCGCCGATCACGACCTGGGAGGAGAAGAACACCGGCTCCAACCTGCCCGCGCAGATCGAGCTCTACGCCGACACCGCGCCGGGGCACGAGCTGGCCTACAAGTTCCTGTTCATGGCCAAGGGCGGCGGCAGCGCCAACAAGTCCTTCCTCTACCAGGAGACCAAGGCCGTCCTGAACCCCGAGCGGATGCTGGCGTTCCTCGACGAGAAGCTGCGCTCGCTGGGCACCTCGGCCTGCCCGCCCTACCACCTGGCCATCGTCATCGGTGGCACCAGCGCCGAGTTCGCGCTCAAGACCGCCAAGTACGCCAGCGCGAAGTACCTCGACGAGCTGCCGCGCGAGGGCACCATCGCCGGCCACGGGTTCCGTGACACCGACCTCGAGGAGCAGGTGCTCGAGCTGACGCGCAGCTTCGGCATCGGCGCGCAGTTCGGCGGCAAGTACTTCTGCCACGACGTGCGCGTCATCCGGCTGCCGCGCCACGGCGCCTCGCTGCCGATCGCGATCGCGGTGTCCTGCTCGGCCGACCGCCAGGCGCTGGGCAAGATCACCCCCGACGGCGTCTTCATCGAGGCGCTGGAGACCGACCCGGCCCGGTTCCTGCCCGAGACGACCGACGAGCACCTCGAGGACGACGCCGCGGCCGACGTCGTGCGCATCGACCTCAACCGGCCGATGGACGAGATCCGCGCCGAGCTGACCCGCCACCCGGTCAAGACCCGGCTGTCCCTGACCGGCCCGCTGGTCGTGGCCCGCGACATCGCCCACGCCAAGATCAAGGAGCGCCTCGACGCCGGCGAGGAGATGCCGCAGTACCTCAAGGACCACGCGGTCTACTACGCCGGTCCCGCCAAGACCCCCGAGGGCTACGCCAGCGGGTCGTTCGGCCCCACCACGGCGGGGCGGATGGACTCCTACGTCGAGCAGTTCCAGGCGGCCGGCGGCTCGATGGTGATGCTGGCCAAGGGCAACCGCTCGGGCCAGGTCACGAGCGCCTGCGAGGCCCACGGCGGCTTCTACCTCGGCTCGATCGGTGGCCCGGCCGCCCGGCTGGCGCAGGACTGCATCAAGAGCGTCCAGGTGCTGGAGTATCCCGAGCTCGGCATGGAGGCGGTGTGGCGGATCGAGGTGGAGGACTTCCCGGCGTTCATCGTGGTGGACGACAAGGGCAACGACTTCTTCGCCTCGGTGACCAAGCCGATGGCGATGTCGATCCAGAAGCGGCCGGGCCTGTGAGCGCGCACGAGGTCCGCCCGGGCACCCCGACGCAGGCCTGGACCGAGCTCGAGCGGGGCAACGCCCGCTTCGTCTCGGGCCGTCACGAGCACCCCAACCAGGACGTCGAGCGGCGCCACAGCCTCGCCGACGGGCAGAAGCCGTTCGCGCTCGTGTTCGGCTGCGGCGACTCGCGCGTCGCGGCGGAGATCATCTTCGACCAGGGCCTGGGCGACCTGTTCGTCGTGCGCACCGCCGGCCACGTCGTCGACTCCGGCGTGCTGGGCTCGATCGAGTTCGGGGTCGGCGTGCTCGACATCCCGCTGGTGGTGGTCCTGGGCCACGACAGCTGTGGCGCCGTGGCCGCGACGATGAGCGCGGTCGAGCACGGCGTGCTTCCGGGCGGCTACATCCGCGACATCGTCGAGCGGGTCACGCCGAGCGTGCTGATCGCCCACCGCAAGGGCAAGACCGACCCCGATGCGGTCGAGGCCGAGCACGTGCGCCAGACCATCCGCCTGCTCGTCGAACGCTCCACGATCATCGGCGAGCGGGTGGCCGACGGCCGCCTCGCGGTGGTCGGGGCGACCTACGCCCTCGACGAGGGCCGCGCGCAGCTCGTCGAGGCGGTCGGTGACCTCGACTGGGACATCGAGCCGGAGTAGCCCGCCGGACGACGACACGGCCCGCCCGGGTGTTCCCGGGCGGGCCGTGTCGTGTCGCGACGCTCAGGCCAGGCGCGCGGTGACGTCGATGTTGCCGCGGGTCGCCTTGGAGTAGGGGCAGAACTCGTGGGCGAGGTCGACCAGCTTGGCGGCCAGTGCGGGCTCGACCCCGGGCAGGTCGGCGACGAGCTCGACGGCCAGGCCGAAGCCGGTGTCGGTCTTGCCGAAGGACACGGTCGCGGTGACCGTGGAGGCGCTGACATCCACGCCCTCCTTGCCGGCCATGAACGCCAGCGCGCCGGAGAAGCAGGACGCGTAGCCCGCGGCGAACAGCGTCTCCGGGTTGGCCTTGGGCTCGCTGAAGCTGCCGGGGCGGGCCAGCTCGAAGTCGACCACGCCGTCCGCGCTGGTGACGCGGCCGCTGCGCCCGCCGGTGGCGGTGGCGGCAGTGGTGTAGGCGACCTCGGTGACTTCCTCGAACGGCATGCGTGACTCCCTGATCTGGGTGGGGTGGACCCCGCCAGTATGCCGACCGCGCCCCTCCCGGCCTGTGGCCACCCTCCCTGCCAGCAGCCTCGCGCAGGCGCCTCGACGTGGGACGATGCGCGAATGCGCCTGAGCCAGCTGCACATCCACCCCCTCAAGAGCGGGGCGATCCTGCCGGTCGAGCGCGTCAGGGTCGAGCCGTGGGGCCTGGCGGGCGACCGCCGCTGGATGGTCGTCGACCGCGACGGGGTGCTGCTGTCGGCCCGGGAGGAGCGTGCCCTGTTCACGGTGCACGCGAGCACGACCGAGGCCGGCGACACCCTGACGCTCGAGGCGCCCGGCGCGCCCCGGCTCGCCGTGGACCGGCCCGAGGCCGCGCACATCCCGGTCCGCCTGCACCGGCACGAGCTCCTGGCCCGTCCGGCCGGAGCCGAGGCGGACGACTGGCTGGTCCGGGTGCTCGGACGCCCCGGGCTGCGCCTGGTGTGGTGCGACGACCCGACCCGCCGCTCTCCCAACCCGACCTACGGCCAGCCGGGTGACAGCGTCGCCCTCGCCGACGGCTACCCCGTCACGCTCACCACGACCGCCTCGCTGCGCCGGCTCAACGACTGGATCACCGAGGCTGCTCTCGAGCGTGGGGAGTCGGCGCCCGATCCCCTTCCGGTCCAACGGTTCCGGCCCAACCTGGTCATCGACGGAGTGGACCGGGCGTTCGCCGAGGACGACTGGAAGCGGGTGCGCATCGGCGAGGTGGAGCTACGCGTGGTCAAGCACATCGACCGCTGCGTGATGACCACGATCGACCCCGACGACCCGCAGCGCCGGGACAAGGAGCCGATCCGCACCCTGTCCCGGCACCGCAAGTGGGACGGGCTCACGTGGTTCGGCCGCCAGCTCATCCCCGACACCCCGGGCACCGTGCAGGTGGGCGACGAGCTCACGGTCCTGGACTGACCCCGGGCCCGGCGAAGGCCCCCGGCACGACGAGGGCCCGGCCCCGATGAGGGGCCGGGCCGACGACTCGTCGGTGGCTCAGAGGGCCAGGTGCTTCTCCACCACGGCGGCCAGGCGCTCGGCGGCCTCGGTCGCGCGGTCCTCGTTGTCGGCCTCGACCATGACGCGGACCACCGGCTCGGTGCCGGACTTGCGCAGCAGCACGCGGCCCGTCCCGGCCAGCTCGGCCTCGACGGCCCGCACCTCGGCCTGCACGTCCTCGTGGTCGTCGACCCGGTTCTTGTCGACGCCCTTGACGTTGATCATGACCTGCGGGAGGCGGGTCATGACCGAGGCGAGGTCCTGCAGGCTGCGGCCGGTCTCGGCCACGCGGGAGGCGAGCAGCAGGCCCGTGAGCACCCCGTCACCCGTGGTGCCGTGGTCCAGGGCGATGACGTGCCCGGACTGCTCGCCGCCGAGGGAGAGCTTCGAGGCCTTCATCTCCTCGAGCACGTAGCGGTCACCGACCGCGGTCTGCTTGACGGTGATGCCCTCACGCTCCAGCGCCTGGAACATGCCGAGGTTGCTCATGACCGTCGTGACCAGCGTGTCCTGGGCCAGGGTGCCGTGGTCGCGCATGGCCAGGGACAGGATCGCCATGATCTGGTCGCCGTCGACGACCTCACCGCGGGCGTCGACCGCCAGGCAGCGGTCGGCGTCGCCGTCGTGGGCGACACCGAGGTCGGCGCCGTGCTCGACGACCGCCTTGCGCAGGTTGTCCAGGTGGGTCGAGCCGTAGCCGTCGTTGATGTTGAGCCCGTCGGGCTCGCCGCCGATGACCACGATGTCGGCACCGGCCCGGCGGAACGCCTCCGGGGAGACCTCGCTGGCCGCGCCGTGGGCCGCGTCGATGACCACGCGCAGGCCGTCGAGGCGGTGCGGCAGGGCCGAGAGCAGGTGCTCGACGTAGCGCTCGGTGCCCCCCTCGAAGGTGCGCAGGCGGCCGACGCGGGCACCGGTCGGGCGGTCCCACGGCTCGCGCATGCGGGCCTCGATGGCGTCCTCGACGTCGTCGGGGAGCTTGTGCCCGCCACGGGCGAAGAACTTGATGCCGTTGTCGGGCATGGCGTTGTGCGAGGCCGACAGCATCACGCCGAGGTCGGCGTCGGAGTCGGCGGTGAGGAACGCGATCGCCGGTGTCGGCAGCACACCCGCGTCGAGCACGTCGACGCCGGCGGACAGCAGGCCGGCGGTGACGGCGGCGGCGAGGAACTCCCCCGACGCGCGCGGGTCGCGGCCCAGCACGGCGCGGGGCCGGTGCCCCTCGAAGGCGCCGGCCTCAGCCAGCACGTGGGCGGCGGCGACGGACAGGTCCAGGGCGAGCTCGGCGGTGACGTCGCGGTTCGCGAGCCCGCGAACGCCGTCGGTGCCAAAGAGTCGAGCCACGAGTTCAGCCTCTCGGTGGAGTCATGCCACGCACCGGGCCACCCGCCATACGGCAGGGGCGGGCGGTGCGGGGCATCTGTGGAAACGTACCCCCAAAACCGCAGTGGCGGCTCCGAAGGCCTGCACGCGTGCAGGGTCCGAAGCCGCCACTGGCGGGACTGCGATGGATCAGCGCTTGCTGTACTGAGGCGCCTTGCGGGCCTTCTTCAGACCAGCCTTCTTGCGCTCCGGGACGCGGGCGTCGCGGGTCAGGAAGCCGGCCTTCTTCAGCGTCGGGCGGTTGGCCTCGGCGTCGACCTCGTTCAGCGAACGGGCCACGCCCAGGCGCACGGCGCCGGCCTGGCCGGAGGGGCCACCACCGTGGACGCGCACGAGCACGTCGTAGGAGCCGTCGAGCTCGAGCACCTTCAGGGGCTCGTTGACGATCTGCTGGTGGACCTTGTTCGGGAAGTACTCGTCCAGCGTGCGGCCGTTGATCTTCCACTCGCCGGTGCCGGGGACGATGCGCACGCGGGCGATGGCCTGCTTGCGACGGCCGGTGCCGGCGCCGGGGGCGGTGACGACCGGGCGGCGCGCCTCGGCCGCGGCCGGGGCCTCGGACTCGCTGGTGTAGTTGGAAAGCTCCTGCTCGTCGCCCGCGATGTCAGCGGTGTCGACGGGGGTGGTGTCAGCCACGATTCTCCTCGTTCGTTTTCTGCACAGGTCAGGCGCGAGCCGGACTTACTGCGCGACCTGTGAGATCTCGAAGGGCACCGGCTTCTGGGCCTGGTGCGGGTGGGTGTCGCCGGCGTAGACCTTCAGCTTGGACAGCTGCTGGCGGCCGAGGGAGTTCTTGGGGATCATGCCGCGGATGGCCTTCTCGACGGCCTTCTCGGGGCTCTTGGCGAGCAGCTCCTGGTAGGTCGTGGCCTTCAGGCCGCCCGGGAAGCCGGAGTGGCGGTACGCCTTCTTCTTCTCCAGCTTGGCGCCGGTGAGGGCGACCTTGTCAGCGTTGATGATGATGACGAAGTCACCGGTGTCGACGTGGGGGGCGAAGGTCGGCTTGTGCTTGCCCCGCAGGAGGATCGCGGTCTGGCTCGCGAGGCGGCCAAGGACGACGTCAGTCGCGTCGATGACGTGCCAGGCGCGGGTGACCTCGCTGGCCTTGGGGGTGTACGTACGCACGGTTATGCCTTCGTTCTCTCGTGATGACTCAACGACGTGGAGTGCGCTCCGCCCGGCGGGCCGGGGGCCTGCGACCCACCGGCCGCCAGTTGCACAACGAGAGATGAGTTTACCGACGCCCCGAAGAGGCCTCCAAATCCTCGCCCCCACCCCGGATCTGAGCACGAATCCGCCGGTCAGCGGCCGCGTCGGGGCTTCCAGAGCCTGTTTGTGCAAACGGATTGTGCACAACTATTGTGCATTCGTGACCACGTCCTCCGCCCCCTTCCACGTCGACGGACCGGGCCTGCGGGTGCTGGCCCACCCGGTCCGCGCGCGGCTCATGGCCGAGCTGCGCGGCACCGGCCCGGCGACGGCGACCGCCCTGGCGGCGCGGCTGCGCACCAACACCGGCGCGACGAGCTACCACCTGCGCAAGCTCGCCGAGGTCGGCCTCGTGGTCGACACCGGTGAGGGCACGGGTCGGCGCCGGCTGTGGGCGGCCAGCCCCGGCGGCAGCCCCCGTCCCGAGCCGGCCGACGACGGCGGCGACGACGACGACGCCGCCCTGGACTGGCTGGCCCGCGACTACGTGCAGCACTTCGCCGAGAAGGCCCAGGACTGGCTGGACACCCGCGCGGACTGGCCGGGGGACTGGCAGGAGCAGGTCGGGCTGGAGGACCACCTCGTGCTCGTGACCCCGGCCCAGCTCGCGGCCCTGCGTGGCGAGCTGCACGACCTGCTCGAGCGCTACCGCCGCGTCGGCGCGGGCAGCCCGCAGGCCAAGCGGGTCTCGGTCTACACCTGTCCCCTGCCGGTCGACCCGCCCCGCCGCACCTGACCCGCTCAGGCAAAGGCCCCGGTATGCCGGGTGGCCGGCGCACCGGGGCCCCTCACCTCGTACGCGTCAGTGCTGCACGAACACCGCCACGCTACGAGCGGGCACCGTCAGGGTGCTGCTCGACGCATCCCACCGGGAGGTCTTGACCACCGGGTCCGCTCCCCCGGCCTCGACCGGGGACAGCGCGAGGTCGGCACCCGTCATACCGGGCAGCTTCTGGGCCACCGCGCTCGGCGAGGCGTTGAACACCACGACCAGGCCCTTCAGGGCCGGGTCGACGTCCGCCCCGACCGTGTCGTCGATGCGCATGACGACCACGCCCGGGTGGGCGTCACCGGTGCCGGAGACCGGGAAGCCGACCTTGGCGCGGATGGCGTCGGCCGAGCCGAGGCGCAACAGCGGCGAGGAGAAGCGCAGCCGCAGCAGGTCCTGGGCCTGGGCCGAGGCGGTCGCCACGTCGGTCGCCGAGGGCTTGAGCGCGGGGTTGGCCAGCAGCGGCTTCATGTAGGGCCACTTGGCGCTGTTGGAGCCCTCGCGCGGGAGGCCGTGGCCGAAGCCGTTGTCCGCACCGGTCCAGTCGAGGGTGTTGAACCAGTCGCTACTGTCGTAGCTGTCGCGGTCAAAGCTCTTGCTGCGCAACAGGTCGGCGCCCGCGTGCCAGAACGACGGGGTCTGCGACAGGGCGGTCGTCGCCAGCGACAGGGTGTTCATCCGGACCCGGTCGGCCATGCTCGTGGCCACCGGCAGCTTGTAGGTCAGCGAGTCCCACAGCGTCTCGTTGTCGTGGGCGTCGACGTAGCTGACCACCTCGTCGGGCTGGTCGGCATAGCCGGCCGGCGAGCCGTTGTAGTCGACCTGGTCACCGCGCACGACCTTGCCCTCGGTGTCGGTGAACGTGAACGCCCGCAGGTTGCCGGCGAGGCCGAGCTCGACGAGGTCGGTGTCGTGCTGCAGCGAGCCGGCCGCGCCGTCGTTGACCGCTGCCCCGTTGGGGTCGGTCGCCTCGCCGCTGCCGAAGCCCTGCTTGCGCGGGTCCTCGTCGAACGGCCCGCCGCCGCGCACCGCGTCGCGGAGGCGGTCGGAGAACGTGCCGATGTGGGTGCCGCCGAGCTGGCCCTGCGTGGCCTGGGTGAACAGCGCGTTGTTGGCCACCTCGCCGAAGTTCCAGCCCTCGCCGTAGAGGTAGATCGAGCGGCCGTCGACGCCGTCGTGCTGCAGCGTCAGCGCGTCGAGGGCGTGCCGAACCGCGAGCATGGTGTCGCGGCTGTGGTGGCCCATGAGGTCGAAGCGGAACCCGTCGACGTGGTAGCTGCGGGCCCACGAGACGACCGCGTCGACCATGACCTTCTGCGCCATGGCGTGCTCGGTGGCCACGTTCTGGCAGCAGGTCGAGGTCTCCACGGCGCCGGTGGCGTTGAGCCGCTGGTAGTAGCCGGGAACGACCTGGTCGAGCACCGACGTCGGCGCCTCACCGCTGGCCGGCGTGTGGTTGAACACCTGGTCCAGCACGACCCGCAGGCCGTCCTGGTGCAGGCCGCCGACCATGGTGCGGAACTGCGCGACCCGCTGGCCGCCGTCGGCCGCCGCGGCGCTGGAGGCGTAGGAGCCCTCCGGCGCCATCCAGTGCCACGGGTCGTAGCCCCAGTTGAAGGCGTCCTTGCCGGCGACGGCCGTGACGCACTTCTGCTGCTCCTCACTGGCCGGCCCGTAGGAGGCCAGGTCGCACGCCGGCTTGGCCTGCTTGGCCGGGTCCTCCTCGATCGAGGCGATGTCGAACGTCGGCAGCAGGTGCACGGTGTTGAGCCCCGCGGCGGCGAGCGCCTTGAGGTGCTTGGTGCCGTTGCCGTCGTCGGCGAAGGCGAGGTAGGAGCCGCGGTGGTCGGCGGGCACGCTGGTGTCGCCGATGGAGAAGTCCCGCACGTGCAGCTCGTAGATCGTGGAGTCCACGTCCTGCTTCAGCGTCGGCGACGGCGTCCCCGACCAGAGGGCCGGGCGGTAGGCCGGGTCGGCCAGGTCCACCGCCACCGACCGGGTCGAGTCCAGCGTCAGCGCCACCGAGTAGGGGTCGGTGACGAGGTTGTGCTCGACCCTGCCGGTGGTGGGGGCGAACACCTCCACGTCATAGAGGTATCGCGCGCCGCGCCACTGCGGGCGGCCCGCCGCCGTCCACGAGCCGTCGCCCTGACGGCGCATGGCCGTCCGCGTGGCGGCGGACACCGGCGCGTCGGCGGCCGAGCCGGCCGGCCACGTCAGCAGGTCGACCGACCGGGCGGTCGGCGCCCACAGCGCGAACGAGGGGGTGCGTCCGTCCCACGTGACGCCCATGCTGCGCCGCGAGGCGGCCGGGGCGTAGAGGTCGTCCAGCACGCCGGGGGTCTGCACCCCGGTGGCGTCGAGCAACCGGCCGAGCTCGTCGTAGAGCCCAACGGCGACCTGCCCGCGCAGGATGTCCTCCGCCTGCCTCGCGACCTTTGGGTCCAGCCGCAGCGCGAGGTAGCCCTTGAGCTCGGGGTGGGCGGCGGTGACGGAGGCCGGGAGCCCTGACGCGTCATACGTCAGGTCGGCGGTGGAGCCGCCGGTGACCGCCTCGGCGTCCACGCCGAGGTCGCCGGTGGGCGACCAGTGCAGCCGCCAGTGCAGCAACGCCGGGTCGGAACCGGCGGGCACGCCACTGGCCGGCCAGGCGAGCAGGTCGCGGCTGACCCAGTAGGCCTTGGCCTTCTTCAGGTCCGGTGAGGCACCGGCCCGCGAGGTCTTGACGCTGGCCTGGTGCGTCGCGAGGACGTAGGAGAACGTCACGACCGTGCCGTCCGAGGGCACCGAGAAGCCGATGTTGGCCCCGCCGGGGGCACCGCCGGCGCCGTAGTTCTCGTCCCAGGACAGGTTGTGGGCGACCTTGAACTCGTAGCTGCCCGCAGGGATCTGGTCGGTCGACCACGTGTAGGTCCCGTCGCCGTCGGGGTCCTGCAGCCACGGCCGCATGCAGTCCGGGCTCCAGTCGGCGGGGCAGCCCAGCTTGCTCTGGAACGAGCCGGGCGCGGTGATGATCGGGCCCTGCGCGGTGCTCGTCGCGTAGTGCGTGGCGTGGTCGTAGTAGAACGTCACCGGTCCGCCGGGCGCGGTGAAGGCGATGTTGCTGCCGCCCTTGGCCCCGCCGGCGCCGTAGTTCTCGTCCCAGCTCTTGTCGATGGCGGCCTTGTACTCGTAGTCCCCGGCCGGGATCGAGGTGGTCGTGCCCTTCCAGACCTGGTCCTTGGCGTCGAGCGAGAGCTGCGCCTGGGCGCAGTCCGGCTGCCAGTCACCGGGGCAACCCATCTCGGAGTTGTCGCTTCCCGGCACGCTGACGTTGTCGGGCTGGGTGACCGGGCCGACCCCGCCGGAGCCGCCGCTCCCGCCCGTGGCTGCCGCGTCGCCGACGACGCCGTAGGACGAGCTCGCCGAGATGTTGCCGCTGCTGTCCTTCGCGACCGCGCGGTACTCCAGCAGGGTGCCCTTGGCCAGGCCGCTGACGTCGTGGAAGACGCGGTACGGCGCATTGTCGTCGGTGCCGAGCGGGTGCCACTGGCTGGTCCCGGCCGCCCGCCAGGCGAAGCTCACCTGGGCGAACGCGTTCTCGGGGATCGCGGCGCCGACCTCGGCCCGGCCCCCGACGACTCCCCCCGCCTGGGGCGAGGTGAGGTAGACGGCGGGCGCGGTGCGCCGGTGCGCCAGGCCGCTGCGGGCCTTCCACACCGACACCGACAGCGGCGGCACGGTGACGCTGACCCGGTCGTCCGCGCCGGAGACCAGGTCGCGGGAAGCGCCCAGCAGCGGGGCGAAGTGCATCCGGTCGCTGTAGGTGCTGAACGTCGCCGACTTCGCGGTGGTGGCGTTGTTGGCGGCCACGACGTACTCCGTGCCGGTCGCCGTGTCGACGCGGCTGAACGCGTAGATGCCCGCGCCGTCGGAGGCGTAGCGGTGGATCTGCGCGCCGTCGGCGAGCCCCGGGTTCGCCGCCCGCAGCCGCTCCAGGGACTGGAGCTGGCGGTACAGCGGCGCGGACTCGTCATACCGGTCCTTGCTCCCGGACGGGCCGCCGAGCACCTCCTGCGAGGCATAGTCGGGCACCTTGGTGGCGAACATGTCCTGCCGGGCGTCCTTGTCGCCGCCGCTGCCGATGAAGCCCTGCTCGTCGCCGTAGTAGACGACCGGCTGCCCCCGGGTGAGGAACATCAGCTCGTTGGCCAGCTTCGTGCGCGCCATGAGGTCATCGCCGGAGGAGCCAGATCCCTTGAGCATCATGGCGATCCGGCCCATGTCGTGGTTGCCGAGGAAGGTCGGCAGCTCGTAGGCGTTGGAGTCCGTGTCGGTGTAGTAGTCGTCGCCGGCATAGAAGTCGCGCAGCCCCGCGGTGGCCTTGCCCTGGGCGAAGGCGAGCGCGTTGGACTGGAAGCCGAAGTCGAGGGTGGCGGGCAGGCGCCCGGCGGTGGTGAACCGGCTCATGACCTTGGGGTCGGCGTCGTAGACCTCGCCGAACATGAAGAACCGGCTGTTGCCCTGGGCGCGCGCGTGATCCATGACGGCCGGCGAGAAGTGCTGCCAGAACTCGAGGTTGACGTGCTTGACGGTGTCGATGCGGAAGCCGTCGATGCCGAAGTCGACCCACTGCTTGTAGATGTAGGTCATGCCGTCAACGACCTTGGGCTGCTCGGTCCAGAGGTCGTCGAGCCCGACGAAGTCGCCGTACTCCGCGGACTCGCCGGCGAAGGTCGAGTCACCGCGGTTGTGGTAGAGCGTCGGGTCGTTCAGCCACGCCGGCACCTTGACGGTCTTGTCCGCCTCGGTGCGGAACGTCGGCGGGTGCGGGAACGAGGTCGCCGGGTCCAGCGCCGGGAAGGTGTCACCCCCGGCATAGGCCTTGTCGTCGAAGGCCTTCCCGCTGGCGTCGGTGTAGGGCCGCTGGGCCTTGGACACGTAGCCGTGCTGGCCGTCGGCGGAGTCGATGACGTCGGCGGTGTGGTTGGTGATGATGTCGAAGAAGACCTTCATCCCCTTGGCGTGGGCGGCGGCGATGAGGCGCTTCATGTCCTCGTTGCTGCCCAGGTGCGGGTCGATCTTCGTGAAGTCGGTGATCCAGTAGCCGTGATATCCGGCGCTGGCGTCGGCCCCGGTGCCCTGCACCGGGCGGTTCTTGAACGCCGGCGTCAGCCAGATCGCCGTGGTGCCCAGGGACTTGATGTAGTCGAGCTTGCCGGTCAGCCCCGCCAGGTCACCGCCGTGGTAGAAGCCCTTGTCCGTCGGGTCGAAGCCGGTGGCCATCCGGGTGCCGGTCAGGCCGCCGCTGTCGTTGCCGGGGTTGCCGTTGGCGAACCGGTCGGCCATGACGAAGTAGAACCGCTCGCGGGTCAGCGGCCCGCGCAGGCTGGATCCGGCAAGCGCCTTGTCGGCCGCCGTCGCCGGGCCGGGCAGGTCGGTCGGGGCGACGCCGATCTTGTGCGTCTGGTCGTCGTAGGACACGTGCACCGTGGCCGGTCCCTGCAGCACCAGCGGGATGTTGGCCCCGCCCTTGGCGCCGTCCGCGCCGTAGCTCTCGTCCCAGCTGTGGTTGATCGCCACCTTGAGCTGGTAGCTGCCGGCCGGCACCCGGAAGTCCCTGCCGTATGCCGTGCCGTCGCCCTCGCGGGTCAGGTCGGTGCCCGTGCAGTCCGGCTGCCAGTCGTCGGAGCAGCCGAGCTCGGACTGCAGCGAGCCAACCAGCGTGGCGGTGCGGTCGGCCGCCGCCGCGGTGGGCGCCAGCGCCGGCACCAGGCCGACGGTGGCGAGCGTGGATGCTGCGACGGCAGCGACGACGGTGGACCAGCGACCGGCCACGGGCACTCCTGGACGTCAGCGAGCGCCCCCTGAGGCCGCCCGTCGGTGTTCGCGGCCCCCGCCCCGGCGGACCGCCCCGCGAACGTTAGGCCCAGCCCGGCCGCAGCACCAGAGGTGGAGTGCAAAGTTTCTGCAAGTTCTTGCAGCCCGGGCCCCGGTAGCCCGCTACTCCAACGACCGGACGCACCAAATCCGCCGTTTCACACGACCTCCGGCCGTGATTCAACGGATTTGGTGCGTCCGGTGGTGATCTCAGCGGGCGCGGCGGACCCGGCCCTCGTCCCAGACCGGCTCGTCGGCCTCGTAGACACCGCCGTCCTCGCCGAAGACGAGGAACCGGTCGAAGCCCCGGGCGAACCACCGGTCGTGGGTGACCGCGAGCACGGTCCCGTCGAAGGCCGCCAGGCCCTCCTCCAGCGCCTCGGCCGAGTGCAGGTCGAGGTTGTCCGTCGGCTCGTCCAGCAGCAGCATCGTCGCCCCGCTCAGCTCCAGCAGCAGGATCTGGAACCGCGCCTGCTGCCCGCCCGACAGCGAGGCGAACGTCTGCTCCGAGGAGCGCGCCAGGCCGTACCGGTCCAGCGCCCGCGCCGCCTCGTCGCGGGGCTTGCCGGCCCGGTGCTCGTCGCCCCGGTGCAGGATCTCCAGGAGGGTGCGGGTCATCAGCTCCGGGTGCTCGTGGGTCTGGGCGAACCAGCCGGGGCGGACCCGGGAGCCCAGGCGCGCGATACCGGTGTGCTCGACCGCTGAGGGGACGACGTCCCCGACCGGGCGGTGCTCGATGTCGGGGTCGCTGCCGCCGCGGGCGAGCAGCCGCAGGAAGTGCGACTTGCCCGAGCCGTTGCTGCCCAGGACCGCGACCCTCTCGCCGTACCAGACCTCGAGGTCGAACGGCTTCATCAGCCCGGTGAGCTCCAGCCCCTCGATGATCACCGCGCGCTTGGCCGTGCGGCCACCGGTGAGCCGCATCCGCACGTTCTGCTCGGCCGCGACGGCCTCGGGCGGCCCGGCCTCCTCGAACTTGGCCAGGCGCGTCTTGGCCGCCTGGTAGCGGCTGGCCAGGCCGTCGTTGTAGGCGGCCTTGGTCTTGTACATCAGCACCAGCGCCTTGAGCTTGGCGTGCTCCTCGTCCCAGCGGCGGCGCAGCTCCTCGAGCTTGGCGTTCCGGTCGATGCGGGCCTGCTGGTAGGTCGCGAAGCCGGCCGGGTGCACCCACAGCGTGCTGCCGGCCGCGCCCGGCTCGAGCGTGGCCACGCGGGTGGCGACGCGGTCGAGCAGCTCACGGTCGTGGCTGACGAACAGGACGGTCTTGGGCGAGCCGATGAGCTGCTCCTCCAGCCACCGCTTGGTCGGCACGTCGAGGTAGTTGTCCGGCTCGTCCAGGAGCAGGACCTCCTCCGGCCCGCGCAGGAGCGCCTCGAGGACGAGCCGCTTCTGCTCGCCGCCGGAGAGGGTGCGCACGGCCCGCCACTGGGCCTTCTCGTAGGGCACGCCGAGCGCGGCCACGGTGCACACGTCCCAGAGCGTCTCGTGCTCGTAGCCCCCGGCGTCGGCCCAGTCGGCGAGCGCCTGGGCGTAGGCCATCTGGGTCCTCTCGTCGTCCTGCTCCATCATCGCCAGCTCGGCGGCGTCGACGGCCTGCGCGGCGGCGCGGACCGCCGGCGGGGCGACGCCGACCAGCAGGTCGCGCACCGTGGTGTCGTCGCGGACCTTGCCGATGAACTGGCGCATCACGCCGAGGCCGCCGGAGCGGGTGACCGCGCCGTCGTGGGCGTCCAGGTCTCCGCTGACGATCCGCAGCAGGGTGGTCTTGCCGGTGCCGTTGGGCCCGATCAGCGCGACCTTGGCACCCTCGCCCACGCGGAGGCTGACCTCGCCGAGCAGGGGACGCCCGTCGGGCAGGGAGTAGCTGATGGCATTGATGTCGACGTGGCCCACAACCGCCAACTGTCCCTCACCGGGGGTCGCCGAGTCATCCCGGTTTCACCCGCCATGCCCATCACACCGCCATCGTGAATGGTCACGGGTTCGTCAAACCGGCCCTCAGGAGGGTGCAACCGGCCCCATCCTGAGCCTCCCGGCGCCGCCGCTGCCGGTGACACGCCGGAGTGGAGGCAGCATGGCTCGCCGCATGACCCCTGTCCGCGCCCTCACCCTGTCCCTGGCCGCCGCACTGGCCGGCGTCCTCGCCGTCGGCGCAGCCACGCCGGCCCTGGCCGCCGGGGGCAAGCGCGCCGGCGCTCCCCCGCCCACCCCGGCCCGGGCCATGTGGGTGTGGAGTGCCGACGACCCCGCCACCGTCGTCGCGTTCGCCCGGGACCGTGGGGTCAGCCGTCTCTTCGTGGCGGTGCCGCCCCAGGTCACCTCCTCCCCCGACCTGCCCCGCCTGCAGCAGCTCAGTGCCCAGGCCCGCGCCGCGGGGATGCAGGTCGACGCCCTCGGCGGGGACCCCGGCTGGGTGGACTCCCCCTCCTGGGCGGTCACCAGCTGGCTCACGCCGGCCCTGGCCAGCGGGCTGTTCACCGGCGTCCACGTCGACGTCGAGCCCTACCTGCTGGCGTCGTGGTCCACCGACCAGTCCGGCACGGTCAAGCGCTACCTCGGCCTGCTGTCGACGCTCGCCTCCAGTGCCGGCCCCTCCCACCCGCTCGAGGCGGACATCCCGTTCTGGTTCAACACGGTCAGCTACGGCCGCACGCCACTGGACCGGGCGGTCATGACCCGCGTCGCCGGGACCACCGTGATGGCCTACCGCAACCACGCCGCCGGCACCGACGGCACGCTGGACATCGCCGCCGCCGCGCTGGCCAGCGCCAGGGCGACCGGCCGCCCGGTGCGCATCGGCCAGGAGACGAACGACCTCGGCAGCGCCCCCGAGGAGGTCAAGCAGACCTTCTTCGGGATGACCCGCACCCAGATGGAGGGCGAGCTCGCCCAGGTCGACGCCGCCCTGACCGGCAGCGCCACCTACGCCGGTATCGCGGTCGAGGACTACCGCGGCTGGACCGCCATGGCGCCCTGAGCGTCCCCGTCGACGGTGCGCACCGCCCTGGCCTCGCGGGCGCGCGCGGCCAGCTCGGCGTCGGGCGGGTAGCTGACCTCCTCCAGGGACAGCCCGTGCGGCGGCATGACCACCGCGCGCGGGTCCCGGCGCCCGGCGGAGAGGACCTGCGCCGGCCACTCGACGGGCTGGCGCCCCTCCCCGACCGGCAGCACCGCTCCGACCAGGGACCGGACCATGGAGTGGCAGAACGCGTCGGCCTCGACCCGCCCGAGCAGCGTGCCGTCCTCGTCACGGGTCCAGGCATAGTCGAGGAGGGTGCGGATCGTCGTGGCGCCCTCACGCTTCTTGCAGAAGGCGGCGAAGTCCTTCAGCCCCAGCAGCAGCTGGGCCGCCCGATGCATGGCGTCCACGTCGAGCTCGTGGCGCACCGTGACCGTGTCGCGCCGACGCAGCGGGTCGGCCTGCGCGGGCCGGTCGCAGAGCCGGTAGAGGTAGCGGCGCCGGACCGCCGAGAAGCGGGCGTCGAAGCCCTCGGGCGCGAGGCTGACCCGGCGCACCACGACGTCCGGCGGCAGCACCCCACCGAGGCGGGTCACGGCCGCCTGCTCCGGGGTGCGCGCGGACCGCCCGGGCAGCCGCCCGAACGCCTCCGGGTCAACGTCGGCGTGGCACACCTGGCCGCGGGCGTGGACCCCGGCGTCGGTGCGTCCGGCGACGGTCAGCCGCACCGGCTCCGGTGCGCGCAGCACGGTGCTCAACGCGGAGGACAGCTCCTGCTCGACGGTGCGCAGCCCCGGCTGGGCCGCCCAGCCGGAGAAGTCCGTGCCGTCGTAGGCGAAGTCGATGCGGACACGGACGAGCCCGCCGCCCCCTGGTGCGGGGACGACGGGCTCGTCGGTGTTCATGCAGCGCAGCCTAGTGCGCCTGCGTGAGCCGCCTGGCTCAGGCGTCGGCCTTGCCGGACTCGTCCGTGGCCTCGGCGGCCGGAGCCTCCGTGGTCTCGGCGGTCTCGGCCGGAGCCTCGACGGTCTCCTCGACCTCGGCCTCGGCGGGGGCCTCGACCGGGGCCTCCTCCTGCTTCGCCTTGGTGGACTTGGCGGCGCGCTTGGTCGCAGCCTCGGCCTCGGCGACGGTGGCCTTCTTCGGGGACAGCGGCTCGCGCACCAGCTCGATCACGGCCATGGGGGCGTTGTCGCCCTTGCGGTTGCCGATCTTGGTGATGCGGGTGTAGCCACCGGGGCGCTGCTCCATGTCGGGAGCGATCTCGGTGAAGAGGCGGTGCACGACGCCCTTGTCACGGACGACCGTGAGCACCCGGCGACGGGCGTGCAGGTCACCGCGCTTGGCGAACGTGACGAGACGCTCGGCCAGCGGGCGCAGGCGCTTGGCCTTGGCCTCGGTGGTCGTGATCTGGTCGTGCTCGAACAGCGAGGTGGCCAGGTTGGCCAGGATCAGCCGCTCGTGCGCCGGACCGCCGCCGAGGCGGGGACCCTTGGTGGGCGTGGGCATGGGTTGTTCTCCTCAGAGTTCTGACCGAACCGCTGTGTGCGGGTTGGTCACAGAAATCGGTCAGGCGGTCAGTACTGCTCGTCCTCGGCGAAGGACTGGTCCTCGTCGAAGTCGTCGTCGAAGCTGCCCACGACAGCGCTCGGGTCGAACCCGGGCGGGCTGTCCTTGAGCTGCAGCCCCATGCCGACCAGCTTGGCCTTGACCTCGTCGATCGACTTCGCACCGAAGTTGCGGATGTCGAGCAGGTCGGCCTCGCTGCGGGCCACGAGCTCACCCACGGTGTGGATGCCCTCGCGCTTGAGGCAGTTGTAGGAGCGGACGGTCAGGTCCAGGTCCTCGATCGGCAGCGCCAGGTCGGCAGCCAGGGCGGCGTCGGTCGGGCTCGGGCCCATGTCGATGCCCTCGGCCTCGACGTTGAGCTCACGGGCCAGGCCGAACAGCTCGACCAGGGTCTTGCCGGCCGAGGCCATGGCGTCGCGCGGGGCGATGCTGTTCTTGGTCTCGACGTCGACGATCAGCTTGTCGAAGTCGGTGCGCTGCTCGACACGGGTGGCCTCGACCTTGTAGGTCACGGCCAGCACCGGGCTGTAGATCGAGTCGACCGGGATGCGGCCGATCTCGGCGTCGCCGGTCTTGTTCTGCGCGGCGGAGACGTAGCCACGGCCACGCTCGACGGTCAGCTCCATCTCGAGCTTGCCCTTGCCGTTCAGGGTGGCGATGTGCAGGTCCGGGTTGTGGACCTCGACACCGGCCGGGGGCGCGATGTCAGCGGCGGTGACGGCGCCGGGGCCCTGCTTGCGCAGGTACATGACGACCGGCTCGTCGTGCTCGCTGGAGACGACCAGGCCCTTGATGTTCAGGATGATCTCGGTGACGTCCTCCTTGACACCGGGGACCGTCGAGAACTCGTGGAGCACGCCGTCGATGCGGATGCTGGTGACCGCGGCACCCGGGATGCTCGAGAGCAGGGTGCGGCGGAGGGAGTTGCCGAGGGTGTAGCCGAATCCCGGCTCGAGCGGCTCGATGACGAACCGCGAGCGGGCGTCGGAGACGACGTCCTCGCTGAGGGTGGGGCGCTGCGCGATGAGCACTGGAGTTTCCTTCCCACGGGCGACCGCTATTTGACGCCTCGTGAAACAGCGGACCCGTGATGGTCCGCGACCCGTGGCACCTCTGTCCGTGCCGCGAGCCCTGGGTATGCCGGGTGGTTGCCTCCCGGGGGAGGTGGCCACCCGGCATACCGGGTGAAGAACGTCAGTTCTTCGAGTAGAGCTCCACGATGAGCTGCTCGGTGAGGATCGTGTCGATCTGCTCACGCACGGGCAGCTGGTGGATGAGGACCCGCAGGGAGCCCGGGACGACCTGCATCCACGCCGGGACGGGACGCTCGCCGAACGTCTGGCGGGCCAGCTCGATCGGGAAGGTCTCGGCCGACTTCGGGCGGACGTCGATGATGTCGTACTGCGAGACCCGGTAGGACGGGACGTCGACGCGGACGCCGTTGACCAGGAAGTGACCGTGGGTCACGAGCTGGCGGGCGGCGCGACGGGTCCGGGCCAGGCCGGCGCGGTAGATCACGTTGTCCAGGCGGGACTCGAGGATCTGCAGCAGGTTCTCACCGGTCTTGCCGGGGCGGCGCGAGGCCTCCTCGTAGTAACCGCGGAACTGCTTCTCCATGACGCCGTAGGTGAAGCGGGCCTTCTGCTTCTCCTGCAGCTGGGTGAGGTACTCCTTCTCCTGGATCCGGCGACGGCCGTGCTGGCCGGGCGGGAAGGGACGGAGCTCGAAGTTCTTGTCGCCGCCGACGAGGTCGACCTTGAGGCGACGCGACTTCTTGGTGATGGGGCCGGTGTAACGAGCCATGTCTTATCTCTCTCCCGGTCTCAGACGCGACGGCGCTTGGGCGGACGGACGCCGTTGTGCGGCGAGGGCGTGACGTCGCTGATCGCGCCGACCTCGAGGCCGGTGGCGGTCAGCGAGCGGATCGCGGTCTCACGACCGGAGCCCGGGCCCTTGACGAAGACGTCGACCTTGCGCATGCCGTGCTCCATGGCACGACGCGCGGCCGCCTCGGCGGCCATCTGCGCGGCGAACGGGGTGGACTTGCGCGAGCCCTTGAAGCCGACCTGGCCGGCAGAGGCCCACGAGATCACGGCCCCGGTCGGGTCGGTGATCGAGATGATGGTGTTGTTGAACGTGCTCTTGATGTGAGCGTGCCCGTGGGCGACGTTCTTCTTCTCCTTGCGGCGCACCTTCTTGGCGCCCGCAGCCGTACGGCTCTTGGGAGGCATGCGGTAGATCTCCTACGTGGTTGAAGTGTGGTCCGACTCGGTTCGCCGGCCGCGATATGCGCAGCGCGGCGATCGGATCACGAGCGGACTTACTTCTTGCCGGCCTTCTTCTTGCCGGCCACGGTGCGCTTCGGGCCCTTGCGGGTGCGCGCGTTGGTCTTCGTGCGCTGACCGCGGACGGGCAGGCCACGACGGTGACGAAGACCCTCGTAGCTGCCGATCTCGACCTTGCGACGGATGTCGGCGGCGACCTCACGGCGGAGGTCACCCTCGACCTTGAAGTTGCCCTCGAGGTAGTCGCGGAGCTTCACGAGCTCCTCGTCGCCGAGGTCGCGGACGCGGGTGTCGGGGTTGACCCCCGTCGCCGCCAGGGTCTCCTTCGCGCGGGTGCGACCCACGCCGAAGATGTAGGTGAGTGCGATCTCGACGCGCTTCTCGCGCGGGAGGTCAACACCAACAAGACGTGCCATCTTGTGTCAGTTCTCCTGATCAACACGGAGGTCTGGAGCAACGCCGGTCCGCTTCCGACCCGGGAATGGTCCCGGGCCCACGGTCCCCGGCCTCCGTGCCGGGGGTGACGTCCAGGACGGGTCCTGGGGTCGGGCGCTGCGTTGTGTCTGTGCGTTCTCGAGAGACCGCGGGTCGTGCTCGGTGGGTGGTGCTCAGCCCTGGCGCTGCTTGTGGCGCAGGTTCTCGCAGATCACCATGACCCGGCCGTGACGGCGGATCACCTTGCACTTGTCGCAGATCTTCTTGACGCTCGGCTGAACCTTCATCTGCCTGCTGTCTGTAGATCGGGCCCCTCGCCTCCCGGCCGCGTGCGCGACCGAGCCCCGAGGAGTTGGTTGGGATCGGGAGTGATGAAGCTCCCGCTCAGCGGTAACGGAAGACGATGCGGCCGCGGGTCAGGTCATACGGGGAGAGCTCCACCACGACGCGGTCCTCGGGGAGGATCCGGATGTAGTGCTGGCGCATCTTGCCCGAGATGTGGGCAAGAACCTTGTGACCGTTGGTCAGCTCCACGCGGAACATCGCGTTCGGCAGAGCCTCGACGATCGTGCCCTCGATCTCGATGACACCGTCCTTCTTGGCCATATCCTCCGCAATCCGTCGAACGAGCCGGCCCCGGGTGGGACCGGTCAGTGTGGCCACTGATGTTTCATCCGGCACGACGAAAGGCACGTCCCGGCGCCTCTGCGGGCGAACCCGCACAGACCTGGAACGAGACATTCGTGAGCCGACGCACTAGCCTACGCCATCCCCCACAGGAGGAGAAATCGGCGGACGGCGGATCGGGGCAGGTCAGGACCGTGAGGTGCTCAGTCCAGGGGCGCGTATGCCGCGCCGAGGGCTTCCAGCCGCGCCTTGCCGCCGTCGAGCTCGGTGAGCACCCACAGGCCCTCGTCGGTGACGGCCACGGAGTTCTCCCAGTGCGCTGCGCGCGAGGCGTCGGTCGTGACGACGGTCCAGTCGTCCTCCAGGACCGCGGTGTCGGCGGATCCCAGCGTGACCATCGGCTCGATCGCGACGGTCAGGCCGGACCGCACGGTGGGGCCCTTGTCCCGGACGCGGTAGTTGGGCACCTGCGGGTCCTGGTGCATCTCGGTGCCGATGCCGTGCCCGACGTAGTCCTCGACGATGCCGTAGGTGGCGCCGTCGTCGGCGGCCGCCTTGGTGACCGCGTCCTCGACAGCCGCGCCCACGGCATACAGCGGGGAGCCGACCTTGAGGGCGGCGATGCCGGCCCACATGGAGGCCTCGGTGGCGTCGATGAGCGCCAGGTCGGCCGGGCTGCCGGCCCCGCGGCCGCCGACGACCAGCGAGATGGCGGCGTCGCCGTGCCACCCGTCGACGATGGCGCCGCAGTCGATGGAGACCAGGTCACCGTCGCGCAGCTCGCGGCTGCCCGGGATGCCGTGGACGACCTCGTCGTTGACGCTGACGCACAGCGTGCCGGTGAAGCCGTGGTAGCCCAGGAACGACGGGGTCGCCCCTGCGCCGCGGATGTGCTCCTCGGCGATGCGGTCGAGGTCGGCGGTGGTCATCCCGGCGCGGACCTGCTCACGCAGCAGGGCAAGGGTCTCCCCCACGACCAGCCCGGCGCGTCGCATGCGCCGGATCTGGTCGGGGGTCTTGACGTCGAGCCGGTTGCGTCCGAACACGGGGTCAGGCGCCCAGTGCGTGCTCGAGGCGGGCGGTGACGGTGTCCACGTCGCCCATGCCGTCCACCTGGCGCAGCAGCCCACGCTCGCGGTAGACCGCGGCCAGCGGCGCGGTCTCCTCGACGTAGACCTCCTGGCGGTGGCGGATGACCTCCTCGGTGTCGTCGGCGCGCCCCTCGAGCTCGGCCCGCTTCAGCAGCCGCGCCACGACCTCGTCGGTGTCGGCGGTCAGCTCGAGCACGGCGTCGAGCTGGTGCCCGCCCTCGGCGAGCATGGCGTCGAGCTCGGCCACCTGGGCCTGGGTGCGCGGGTAGCCGTCGAGCAGGAAGCCCTTGCTCGCGTCGTCCTGCAGCAACCGGTCACGCACGATCGCGTTGGTCACCTCGTCGGGCACGTACTTGCCGGCCGCCAGGATCTCCTGGACCTGCCTGCCGAGCGCGGTGCCGTTCTTGATGTTGGAGCGGAAGATGTCGCCGGTCGAGATCGCCGGGATGCCCAGGCGCTCGGCGATCCGGGCAGCCTGGGTGCCCTTACCGGCTCCGGGCGGGCCGAGGATGATGAGACGCATCAGCGGAGGAACCCTTCGTAGTGACGCTGCTGCAGCTGGGACTCGATCTGCTTCACCGTCTCCAGGCCGACACCCACGATGATCAGGATCGAGGTGCCCCCGAAGGGGAAGTTCTGGTCAGCGCCGACGAGGACGAAGGCGATGAGCGGGATCAGGGAGATGAGCCCCAGGTAGAGGGCGCCCGGCACGGTGATCCGGGTCAGGACGTAGTCGAGGTACTCGGCCGTGGGTCGCCCGGCCCGGATACCCGGGATGAAACCACCGTACTTCTTCATGTTGTCGGCGACTTCATCGGGGTTGAAGGTGATGGACACGTAGAAGAACGTGAAGAACACGATCAGCCCGACGTAGGCGAGCATGTAGATCGGGTGGTCACCGCGGGTGAGGTTCTGGTCCACCCAGGTCACCCAGCCCGGCGGCCGGCCGGTGCCGCGCTGGAACTGCGCGATCAGCGACGGCAGGGACAGCAGCGACGAGGCGAAGATGACCGGGATGACGCCGGCCATGTTGACCTTGAGCGGGATGTAGGTGGACGTGCCGCCGTACATCCGGCGCCCGATCATCCGCTTGGCGTACTGCACCGGGATGCGGCGCTGGGACTGCTCGACGAAGACGACGGCGGCGATGATCACCAGGCCGAGCAGGATGACGATGATGAACTTGTCCCAGCCCTTGGTGCGCAGCGCCCACAGCGAGGTCGGGAAGCGGGCGGCGATCGAGGTGAAGATCAGCAGCGACATGCCGTTGCCGATGCCCCGGTCGGTGACGAGCTCACCGAGCCACATGATGACGCCGGTGCCGGCGGTCATCGTGAGCACCATGATGAGGATGGTGGGCAGGCTCTCGTCCGGCATGATGCTGGTGCACGAGGGCCCGAACAGCTGGCTGGGGTTGCGCGCGATGGTCACCAGGGTCGCGGACTGCAGGACCGCCAGGCCGATGGTGAGGTAGCGGGTGTACTGCGTCAGCTTGGCCGTGCCCGACTGACCCTCCTTCTTGAGGGTCTCGAAGCGCGGGATCACCACGGTGAGCAGCTGGATGATGATGCTCGAGGTGATGTAGGGCATGATCCCCAGCGCGAAGATCGACAGCTGGAGCAGCGCACCACCGCTGAACAGGTTGACCAGCGAGAGCACGCCGCTGGTCGAGGCGCCCTTGATGCAGCTTTGCACCTGGGTGTAGCTGACGCCCGGGGTCGGCACCAGTGAGCCGAGCCGGAACACCGCCATGATCGCCAACGTGAACAGGAGCTTCTTGCGCAGGTCCGGCGTCCTGAACGCGCGGGCGAAAGCGGTGAGCACTGGTCCTCCTGCGGGCCACTCGTTGCGGCGGCCTGGTCATGGAACGAACGATCGGGGGGACAGGTCAGTCCCCCGGTCACCCGGGCGACATTACCGTCCTAGACAGCGCCCCGGGCTTCCGGGCCCACGGACCCGGCGCCCGGGGCGCTGACGAATAGCTTCAGTATGCGGTTGTTCGACCGTTTCGGTCAGGTCAGACCTCGGTCGCCGTACCGCCGGCGGCCTCGATCTTGTCCTTGGCCGAGGCCGAGAACTTCTGCACCGAGACGTTCACCTTGACGGTGATCTCACCGGTGCCGAGGACCTTGACCGGCGCGCCCTTGCGGACGGCACCCTTGGCCACCAGGTCCTCGACGGTGATGTCGCCACCGTCGGGGTACAGCGCGGAGATGCGGTCGAGGTTGACGACCTGGTACTCCGTGCGGAACGGGTTCTTGAAGCCACGAAGCTTGGGCAGCCGCATGTGCAGCGGCATCTGCCCACCCTCGAAGCGCTCCGGAACCTGGTAACGCGCCTTCGTACCCTTGGTACCACGGCCAGCGGTCTTGCCCTTGCTGCCCTCACCACGGCCCACACGGGTCTTGGCGGTCTTGGCACCAGGAGCCGGGCGAAGGTGGTGCACCTTCAGCGCGGACGGGTCCTTGGCCATGATCAGTCAACCTCCTCGACGGTGACCAGGTGGGTCACCGTGCGGACCATCCCGCGGATCTCGGGGCGGTCCTCCTTGACGACGACGTCGCCAATGCGCTTCAGACCGAGGCTGCGCAGCGTGTCGCGCTGGTTCTGCTTGCCACCGATCTCTGAACGGGTCTGGGTCACCTTCAGACGAGCCATCAGGCGCTCACCCCCGCGGCACGGGCACGCAGCAGGGCGGCCGGGGCCACGTCCTCCAGCGGCAGGCCACGACGGGCAGCGACCGCCTCGGGGCGCTCGAGACCCTGCAGGGCCTCGACCGTCGCGTGGACGATGTTGATGGCGTTGTCCGAGCCCAGGGACTTGGACAGCACGTCGTGGATGCCGGCGCACTCGAGGACGGCGCGCACCGGACCACCGGCGATGACACCGGTACCGGGAGCGGCCGGACGGAGCAGCACGACGCCAGCGGCGGCCTCACCCTGGACCGGGTGAGGGATGGTGCCCTGGATGCGCGGGACCTTGAAGAAGTTCTTCTTGGCCTCCTCGACACCCTTGGCGATCGCCGCGGGCACCTCCTTGGCCTTGCCGTAGCCGACGCCCACGGTGCCGTCGCCGTCGCCCACCACGACCAGCGCGGTGAAGCTGAAGCGACGACCACCCTTGACGACCTTGGCGACGCGGTTGATGGTCACGACGCGCTCGACGTAAGCGGTCTTCTCCGCAGCGTTGTCGCGACGGTTGTCGCGGTCACGACGGTTGCCGCGGTCGCTGCGCTCGTTGCCGGCAGTGCCGGCGCCGGTGGCGCCTCGGCGCTGGGGTCCAGCCATCAGACGTTCCTCTTCTCTGAAATCTCGACAGCGGTGTGGGTCATCACAGAGCCAACCCACCCTCGCGGGCACCGTCGGCGATCGCCGCGATACGGCCGTGGTAGCGGTTGCCACCACGGTCGAACACGACGGCCTCGACGCCGGCAGCCTTCGCACGCTCGGCGAGGAGCTCGCCGACCTTGCGGGACTTGGCCGACTTGTCGCCGTCGAAGGACCGCAGGTCCGCCTCCATCGTGGAGGCCGACGCCAGGGTCTTGCCCACGGTGTCGTCGACGATCTGGACGAAGACGTGACGGCTCGAGCGCGACACCACCATGCGCGGACGCAGCGCGGTGCCGTTGACCTTCTTGCGGACGCGCAGGTGGCGACGACCGCGAGCGGCGCTCTTGCTCTTCGCGCGCTTGATGATCATTGCCATGGCTTACTTACCAGCCTTTCCGACCTTGCGACGGATCTGCTCGCCGGCGTACCGCACGCCCTTGCCCTTGTACGGGTCGGGCTTGCGCAGCTTGCGGATGTTGGCGGCGACCTCGCCGACCAGCTGCTTGTCGATGCCCTGGACCGCGAAGCGGGTGGGGTTCTCGACGGTGAAGGAGATGCCCTCGGGCGCCTTCACGGTGATCGGGTGGCTGTAACCGAGGGCGAACTCGAGGTCGCTGCCCTTGGCGGTCACGCGGTAACCCGTGCCGTGGATCTCCATCTTCTTCTCATAGCCCTCGGTCACACCGAGCACCATGTTGTTGATCAGCGTGCGGGTCAGGCCGTGCAGCGAACGCGAGTTGCGCTCGTCGTTCGGGCGCTTGACCTCGACGGCACCGTCCTCGGCCTTGTTGACCGTGATCGGCGCAGCCACGACGTGCTGCAGCTGACCCTTGGGACCCTTGACCGTGACGGCCTGGCCGTCGATGCTGACGTCGACGCCGGCGGGCACGGAAACAGGAAGTCGTCCAATACGGGACATGGGGTTCTTTCCTCCTCTTCCTGTTACCAGACGTAGGCGAGGACTTCTCCGCCTACACCCTTCTTGGCCGCCTGCTTGTCGGTGAGCAAGCCGGACGACGTGGAAATGATGGCCACACCGAGACCGCCGAGGACCTTGGGCAGGTTCGTCGACTTCGCGTAGACGCGCAGACCGGGCTTGGACACCCGACGGACGCCGGCGATGGAACGCTCGCGGTTCGGGCCGTACTTCAGGTCGATCGTCAGGGTCTTGCCGACCTCGGCGTCCTCGACCTTCCAGCCGGCGATGTAGCCCTCGGCCTGGAGGATCTCAGCGATGTGAGACTTGAGCTTGGAGAACGGCATGGAGACCACGTCGTGGTGCGCCGAGTTGGCGTTCCGGACGCGGGTCAACATGTCCGCAATCGGGTCTGTCATTGTCATTGGGCTTCTCCGCCCTTCCTCACCGGGGTTTCAGCGACACACGTTCTGCCGCCGACCTACGGTGTAAGAGGTTTGTTGTGGGTTACCAGCTGCTCTTCGTCACACCGGGCAGCTCGCCGCGGTGGGCCATCTCGCGAAGGCACACACGGCACAGGCCGAACTTGCGGTAGACCGAGTGCGGACGGCCGCACCGCTGGCAGCGGGTGTAGGCGCGAACCTTGAACTTGGGCTTGGCGTTCGCCTTGTTGATCAGCGCGGTCTTGGCCACGATCAGTTCTCCTTGAACGGGAATCCGAGGTGACGCAGCAGCGCACGACCCTCGTCGTCGTTGGTCGCCGTCGTGACGACCGTGATGTCCATACCCCGGACGCGGTCGATCTTGTCCTGGTCGATCTCGTGGAACATCGACTGCTCGGTCAGGCCGAACGTGTAGTTGCCGCGGCCGTCGAACTGCTTGGGCGACAGGCCGCGGAAGTCGCGGATGCGCGGCAGGGCGACGGACAGCAGACGGTCCAGGAACTCCCACATGCGGTCGCCGCGCAGCGTGGTGTGCGCGCCGATGGGCATGCCCTCGCGGAGCTTGAACTGCGCGATCGACTTGCGGGCCTTGGTCACGACCGGCTTCTGGCCGGTGATGGCCGACAGGTCGCGGACCGCGCCCTCGATGAGCTTGGCGTCGCGCGCAGCGTCACCGACACCCATGTTGACGATCACCTTGACGACACCGGGCACCTGCATGACGTTCGCGTAGCCGAACTCCTGCAGCAGCGCCGGCTTGATCTCGTCGGCGTAGCGCGCCTTCAGGCGCGGCTTGGTAGCGGTCTCAGTCATGTTCACAGGTCCTTACCGGAACGCACGGCGACGCGGGTACGGACGGTCTTGGTCTTGCCGTCACGCTCCACCGTCTCGACGCGGGTCTTGATGCGGGTCGGCTTCTTCGTCTCCGGGTCGACGATCTGCACGTTGCTCACGTGGATCGGCGCCTCCTGGGTCACGATGCCGCCGGTGCGGGCGCCACGACCGGTGGTGCCGGCCTTGGTGTGCTTGGTGATCCGGTTGATGCCCTCGACCAGCACGCGCTGGGTGTCGGGGTAGACCGCGATGACCTTGCCCTGCTTGCCCCGGTCGCCGCCGTTCTTCTGCGCGCGACCGCTGATGACCTGAACCAGGTCACCCTTCTTGATCTTCATCTTCGCCATGAGTTACAGCACCTCCGGAGCGAGCGAGATGATCTTCATGAACTTCTTCTCGCGCAGCTCGCGGCCCACCGGGCCGAAGATGCGGGTGCCACGCGGGTCACCGTCACCCTTGAGGATGACGGCCGCGTTCTCGTCGAAGCGGATGTAGGAACCATCCGGCCGACGGCGCTCCTTGGTGGTGCGCACGATGACGGCCTTGACGACGTCGCCCTTCTTGACGTTGCCGCCGGGGATGGCGTCCTTGACGGTGGCGACGATGACGTCACCGATGCCGGCGTACCGACGACCCGAGCCACCGAGAACACGGATGCAAAGGATCTCCTTGGCACCGGTGTTGTCGGCGACACGCAGTCGCGACTCCTGCTGGATCACTGTCGAACTCCTGTCGTCGCGCTGGTTCTCATCACTGAGCCTTGCGGAACGGATCTATGGTCATTGGCCCGGGGGCGGCGGGTGGCCCAGGGCCACCCGCCTCCCGCTGGGGTTCTGCTTACTTGGCGCGCTCGAGGATCTCCACCACGCGCCAGCGCTTGGTGGCCGAGAGCGGACGGGTCTCCATGATCAGGACGCGGTCGCCGACACCGGCCGAGTTGGCCTCGTCGTGCGCCTTGACCTTGTGGCTGCGACGCATGACCTTGCCGTAGAGCGCGTGCTTGACGCGGTCCTCGACCTCGACCACGACGGTCTTGTCCATCTTGTCGCTGACGACGTAGCCCTGGCGCGTCTTGCGGTAGTTGCGCTCGTCGCTCACAGTGCTCTCCTGCTTGTTCTCGCTCATGGTCGTCACTCCGCCTTCTCGGACCGACCGATGTTGAGCTCGCGCTCACGCATCTCGGTGTAGATCCGGGCGATGTCCTTGCGGACGGCGCGCAGACGGCCGTGGTTCTCCAGCTGACCGGTGGCCGACTGGAAGCGGAGGTTGAACAGCTCCTCCTTGGCCTTGCGCAGCTCGTCGACCAGACGGTCGTCCTCGAGACCACGCAGCGAGGAGGGAGTCAGGTCCTTGGAACCGACTGCCATCAGATGTCACCACCCTCACGCCGAACGAAGCGGCACTTCATCGGCAGCTTGTGCATCGCCAGACGCATGGCCTCACGGGCGATGGGCTCCGGAACACCGGAGAGCTCGAACATGACACGACCCGGCTTCACGTTGGCGATCCACCACTCCGGGGAACCCTTACCGGAACCCATGCGGGTCTCGGCGGGCTTCTTGGTGAGCGGGCGGTCCGGGTAGATGTTGATCCAGACCTTTCCGCCACGCTTGATGTAACGGGTCATCGCGATACGAGCGGACTCGATCTGACGGTTGGTCACGTAGGCGGGCTCGAGGGCCTGGATGCCGTAGTCACCGAACGCGATCGTGGTGCCGCCCTTGGCAGCGCCGGAACGACCCGGGTGGTGCTGCTTGCGGTGCTTGACTCGACGAGGAATCAACATCAGGACTCAGCTCCCTCGGTGCTCGCAGCCGGAGCCTCGGTCGTCGCGGGGGCCTCGCTGGCCGGGGCCTCGGTGGCCTCGGTGCGGGCGGGGCGACGGCCGCGGGCCGGACGCTCGGCGCCGTCACGACGGGGACCACGCGCCGGGCGCGGCGCGGCGGCCTGCTCGCGGGCGAGCTCCTTGGCCGTGACGTCACCCTTGTAGATCCAGACCTTCACGCCGATGCGGCCGAACGTCGTACGGGCCTCGTAGAAGCCGTAGTCGATGTTCGCGCGCAGCGTGTGCAGCGGCACACGACCCTCGCGGTAGAACTCCGAGCGGGACATCTCGGCGCCGCCGAGACGGCCGGAGCACTGCACCCGGATGCCCTTGGCGCCGGCGCGCAGGGCGGACTGCATGCCCTTGCGCATCGCGCGGCGGAAGGAGACACGGGCCGAGAGCTGCTCGGCGATGCCCTGGGCGACCAGCTGAGCGTCGGTCTCGGGGTTCTTGACCTCGAGGATGTTCAGCTGGACCTGCTTGCCGGTGAGCTTCTCCAGCTCGCCACGGATCCGGTCCGCCTCGGCGCCACGGCGACCGATGACGATGCCCGGACGGGCGGTGTGGATGTCGACGCGGACGCGGTCACGCGTGCGCTCGATCTCCACACGGGAGATGCCGGCCCGCTCCATGCCCGAGGACATGAGCTTGCGGATCGCGACGTCCTCCTTGACGTAGTCGCGGTAACGCTGACCCGTCTTGGTGCTGTCGGCGAACCACCGGCTCTTGTGCTCGGTCGTGATGCCCAGGCGGAAGCCGTGCGGGTTGACCTTCTGACCCATTAGCGGGTTCCTCCCTTAGTCGCGTTCTCCGGCAGCGCAACGTGCACGGTGATGTGGCTGGTGCGCTTGCGGATGCGGTAGGCACGACCCTGAGCACGCGGCCGGAACCGCTTCATCGTCGGACCTTCGTCGACGTAGGCGGCGCTGATGACCAGGCCACGCTCGTCGAATGCTTCATTTGCCTTGTCGGCCTTCACGCGAGCGTTCGCAATGGCGCTCTCGAGCACCTTGCGAATCGGCTCGCTCGCGGCCTGCGGTGCGAACTGCAGCACCGCCACGGCCTCGGTCGCCTGCTTGCCACGGATCAGGTCCACGACGCGGCGGGCCTTCTGGGGCGTGACACGGACGTGCCGCGCCTGCGCCTTGGCTTCCATCGCTGTCCCTTGCTTTCGTTCGAAGTTCTTCGAATGGTGTTGTGGGTTGTGGACCACCGCTTAGCGGCGGCGACCCTTCTTGTCGTCCTTCTCGTGACCCTTGAACGTGCGGGTCGGCGCGAACTCACCGAGCTTGTGGCCGACCATCGACTCGGTCACGAACACCGGGACGTGCTTGCGGCCGTCGTGCACCGCGAGGGTGTGGCCCAGCATGTCGGGGTTGATCATGGACCGGCGCGACCAGGTCTTGATGACGTTCTTGGTGCCCGCTTCGTTCTGGGCGTCCACCTTCTTCTGAAGGTGGTCGTCGATGAAGGGGCCCTTCTTCAAGCTACGAGGCATTTTCGTGGGCTCCTATCAGCGCTTCTTGCCAGTACGACGGCGACGCACGATGAGCTTGTCGCTTTCCTTGTTGGGGCGCCGGGTACGGCCCTCGGCCTGGCCCCAGGGGCTGACCGGGTGACGACCACCGGAGGTCTTGCCCTCACCACCACCGTGCGGGTGGTCGATCGGGTTCATGGCCACACCACGGACGGTCGGGCGCTTGCCCTTCCAGCGCATGCGGCCGGCCTTGCCCCAGTTGATGTTGCTCTGCTCGGCGTTGCCGACCTCGCCGACGGTCGCGCGGCAGCGCGCGTCGACGTTGCGGATCTCACCGGACGGCATACGCAGCTGGGCGTAGGGACCGTCCTTGGCGACGAGCTGGACGCGCGCACCGGCGGAGCGGGCGATCTTGGCGCCGCCACCGGGACGGAGCTCGATCGCGTGCACGACCGTACCCAC
Organism: Oryzihumus leptocrescens; assembly: GCF_006716205.1. GTDB lineage: Bacteria > Actinomycetota > Actinomycetes > Actinomycetales > Dermatophilaceae > Oryzihumus > Oryzihumus leptocrescens. The sequence goes on from NZ_VFOQ01000001.1 coordinate 3,147,901, forward strand.
GGGGATGTTGCGCAGCGGCAGGCTGTTGCCCGGCTTGATGTCGGCGCCCGGACCGTTCTCGATCGGGTCGCCCTGCTTGAGCTTGTTCGGCGCCAGGATGTAGCGCTTCTCGCCGTCCGCGTAGTGCAGGAGGGCGATGCGCGCCGTGCGGTTGGGGTCGTACTCGATGTGAGCGACCTTGGCCGGCACGCCGTCCTTGTCGTGGCGACGGAAGTCGATCACGCGGTAGGCGCGCTTGTGACCGCCACCGATGTGGCGCGTCGTGATGCGACCCGCGCTGTTACGGCCGCCGCTCTTGGAGAGCGGGCGGACCAGTGACTTCTCGGGCGTCGACCGCGTGATCTCCACGAAGTCCGCGACGCTCGAGCCACGACGACCAGGCGTCGTCGGCTTGTACTTACGGATACCCATTGTCTGTGATCCTCAGTTCCCTAATCGTCTCGATCAGTCTTTGGTGGACCCGGTCAGGCGACCGGTCCCCCGAAGATGTCGATCGAGCCTTCCTTCAGGGTGACGATGGCGCGCTTGGTGTCCTTGCGCTTGCCGATGCCGAAGCGGGTGCGACGGGTCTTGCCCTGGCGGTTCAGCGTGTTGACCGAGTCGACCTTGACGCCGAAGACCCGCTCGACCGCGATCTTGATCTCGGTCTTGTTGGCCCGCGGGTCGACGACGAAGGTGTACTTGCCCTCGTCGAGCAGCCCGTAGGACTTCTCCGACACGACCGGCGCGAGCAGGATGTCGCGCGGGTCCTTGCCCAGGTTGCTCACTTGGTGTCCTCCTCAGCGGACTCGGCCTTCTTCGCCGCAGCCTTCTTGGCCGGCTTCTTGGCCTTGGGGGCCTCGGGGGCCTCCTCGACCTCGACGACGACCTCAGCCTCGGCAGCGGCCTTGCCCTTGACGGGGCCGGCCAGGAAGGTGCTCAGCGCACCCTCGGTGAAGACGATGTCGTCGGCGCAGAGGACGTCGTACGTGTTGAGCTGGTCCGGGACCAGGACGTGGACGTTCTCCAGGTTGCGCAGGCTCTTCCACGACGTGGCGTCGTTGCGCTCGACCACGACGAGGAGGTTCTTGCGCTCGGACACGCCGTCCAGGATCGCCCACGCCGACTTGGTCGACGGGGCGTCGCCCTCGACGAGAGCGCTGAAGACGTGGATGCGGCCGTGGCGGGCCCGGTCGGAGAGGGCGCCGCGCAGGGCAGCAGCCTTCATCTTCTTGGGGGTCCGCTGGGCGTAGTCGCGCGGCTGCGGGCCGTGGACGGTGCCACCGCCGGCGAACTGCGGCGCGCGGGTCGAGCCCTGGCGGGCGCGGCCGGTGCCCTTCTGCTTGTAGGGCTTGCGGCCACCACCGCGGACCTCGCCGCGGGTCTTGGTGGAGTGCGTGCCCTGACGAGCGGCGGCCAGCTGCGCAACGACCACCTGGTGGATCAGGGGCACGTTGGTCTGGACGTCGAAGACCTCGCCCGGCAGGTCCACCGAGCCGGTCTTCTTGCCCTGGGGGCTGATGATGTCAATCGTCGTCATGGCGATCAGGCTCCCTTGGCAGCCGTGCGCACCAGGACGATGCCGCCGCGGGGGCCGGGGACGGCACCCTTGATCAGCAGCAGACCCTTGTCAGCATCCACGGCGTGGATCGTGAGGTTCTGGGTGGTCTGGCGAACGCCGCCCATGCGACCCGACATCCGCATGCCCTTGAAGACACGACCGGGGGTCGCACAGCCACCGATGGAACCGGGCTTGCGGTGGTTGCGGTGCGCACCGTGGGAGGCGCTCACACCCTTGAAGCCGTGACGCTTCATGACACCGGCGTGGCCCTTGCCCTTGGTGGTGCCGATGACGTCGATCTCCTGGCCGGTCTCGAACGTCTCGACCGTGAGCTCCTGGCCCAGGGAGTAGTCAGCGGCGTCCGCGGTGCGGAGCTCCACCAGGTGGCGGCGCGGCGTCACGCCGGCCTTCTCGAAGTGGCCCGTCATGGGCTTGTTCACCTTGCGCGGGTCGATCGCGCCGAAGGCGATCTGGACCGCGTCGTAGCCGTCGGTCTCGGCGTTGCGCACCTGCGTCACGACGCAGGGGCCGGCCTTGATCACCGTCACGGGCACGAGGCGGTTGTCGGCGTCCCAAACCTGGGTCATACCGAGCTTCTCGCCAAGCACGCCCTTGACGCTGCGCTTCGTAGCGTTGGTCATCGTCGGCGTCCTCAGAGCTTGATCTCGATGTTGACGTCAGCCGGCAGGTCGAGACGCATCAGCGAGTCGACGGCCTTGGGCGTCGGGTCGATGATGTCGATCAGACGCTTGTGCGTGCGCATCTCGAAGTGCTCGCGGCTGTCCTTGTACTTGTGCGGCGACCGGATGACGACGAAGACGTTCTTCTCCGTCGGCAGCGGAACCGGACCGACAACGGTCGCTCCCGCCCGGGTCACCGTGTCGACAATCTTGCGCGCCGAGTTGTCGATGACCTCGTGGTCATACGACTTCAGTCGGATGCGGATCTTCTGTCCCGCCATCGCTTCGTCTGACTCTCTCTCGTCGTACAGCTGTTCATGGCCGATTCGTAGGCCTCCGACCCCCGCGGTCGGGTGTGTCGCACCCGGTGCGTTCCGCGGCGCATGCGGAAACCCGCTGCGCCACTCTGGTCGATCTGAGACCCCGTAGAACCGGGGCTTGCGCTTCCCTCCGTACCGGCGACCTGTCATGCAGGCCGTGGCCGCCAAGGGGCGGCGGTGCGGGCATTGGCCTTCACCGCGCGTCAAGCAACCGGTCTAGTGTGCCAGAGCCCCACCCATCCGACCAAATCGGTGGTATGCCGCTCGGCCGGCCTCCCGCGCGGCTTCCGGCTGGCTTCGCCCAGGCAGTGGCCCTTGGGCCTGCTCGCAAGCTCCCTTGACGGCCCGGGGGGCCACCGCCCGCGCTCCGCGGAGGGGACAAGCCTGTGCACCGGGAACCGACCTCGCTGTGGGTCCTGAAACGGACAGCGGGGCCCGGACCGAAGTCCGGGCCCCGCTGGGTGGTGCTGGTGTCGCGTCAGATCACTTGAGGATCTTGGTGACGCGGCCCGCGCCGACGGTACGGCCGCCCTCGCGGATGGCGAAGCGCAGGCCCTCCTCCATGGCGATGGGCTGGATCAGGTCGACCTTCATCTCGGTGTTGTCACCGGGCATGACCATCTCGGTGCCCTCGGGCAGGTGGACAACGCCGGTCACGTCAGTCGTACGGAAGTAGAACTGCGGACGGTAGTTGTCGTAGAACGGCGTGTGACGGCCACCCTCGTCCTTGGACAGGATGTAGACGTTCGCCTCGAACTCGGTGTGCGGGGTGATCGAGCCCGGCTTGCAGATGACCTGGCCGCGCTCGACGTCCTCGCGCTTGGTGCCACGCAGGAGCAGACCGACGTTCTCACCCGCACGACCCTCGTCGAGCAGCTTGCGGAACATCTCGATGCCGGTGACCGTCGTCTTGGAGGAAGCCTCCTTGATGCCGACGATCTCGATCTCCTCGTTGACCTTGAGGATGCCGCGCTCGATACGACCGGTGACGACGGTGCCACGACCGGTGATCGTGAAGACGTCCTCGACGGGCATGAGGAACGGCTTGTCGACCTCGCGCTCCGGCTGCGGGATGGACTCGTCAACCGCGTCCATCAGCTCCATGAGCTTGTTGCCCCACTCGGCGTCGCCCTCGAGCGCCTTCAGCGCCGAGACACGCACGACCGGCAGGTCGTCGCCCGGGAACTCGTAGGACGACAGCAGCTCACGGACCTCCATCTCGACGAGCTCCAGGATCTCCTCGTCGTCGACCATGTCGGCCTTGTTGAGCGCCACGACGATGTAGGGGACGCCGACCTGGCGGGCCAGGAGGACGTGCTCCTTCGTCTGCGGCATCGGGCCGTCGGTGGCGGCGACCACGAGGATCGCGCCGTCCATCTGAGCAGCACCGGTGATCATGTTCTTGACGTAGTCAGCGTGACCCGGGCAGTCGACGTGGGCGTAGTGACGCGCCTCGGTCTGGTACTCGATGTGCGCGATGGAGATGGTGATACCGCGCTGCTTCTCCTCCGGCGCCTTGTCGATCTCGTCGAACGGCGTGAAGGGGTTCAGGTCCGGGTACTTGTCGTGCAGGACCTTGGAGATCGCTGCCGTCAGCGTCGTCTTACCGTGGTCGATGTGACCGATGGTGCCGATGTTGACGTGCGGCTTGGTCCGCTCGAACTTCGCCTTCGCCACTGGGGTCCTCCTCAGGACTTGTTGTGTAACGCCGTACGGCCAAGCAGGACGTGGCGACGTCTGGGGTGGTGATGCGCGACGGGGAGTCTATCCCGCGTCACTCGCCTCGGGTTTTCTTGATGATCTCCTCCGCGACGTTCCGGGGAACCTCGGCGTAGGAGTCGAACTGCATCGTGTACATCGCACGACCCTGGGTCTTGGACCGCAGGTCGCCAACGTATCCGAACATCTCCGACAGCGGGACAAGGGCGCGGACGACCTTGGCACCGCTGATGTCCTCCATGGCCTGGATCTGGCCACGGCGGGAGTTGAGGTCGCCGATGACGTCGCCCATGTAGTCCTCGGGCGTACGCACCTCGACGGCCATCATCGGCTCGAGGAGCACGGGGTCGGCCTTGCGGACGGCCTCCTTCAGCACCATCGAGCCGGCGATCTTGAACGCCATCTCCGAGGAGTCGACGTCGTGGTAGGCGCCATCGAGCAGGGTGGCCTTGATGCCGACCAGCGGGTAGCCGGCGAGCACACCGAGCTGCATGGCGTCCTGGATGCCGTGGTCCACGGAGGGGATGTACTCACGCGGGATACGGCCACCGGTGACCTTGTTCTCGAACTCGTAGAGCTCGCCCTCGGCGGTGTCCAGCGGCGCGAAGGCCATCTGCACCTTGGCGTACTGACCCGAGCCACCGGTCTGCTTCTTGTGGACGTAGTCGATCTTGTCCACGGTGCGGCGGATGGTCTCGCGGTAGGCCACCTGGGGCTTGCCGACGTTGGCCTCGACCTTGAACTCGCGGCGCATGCGGTCCACCAGGATGTCGAGGTGGAGCTCGCCCATGCCGGCGATGATCGTCTGGCCGGTCTCCTCGTCCAGGCGGACCTGGAACGTCGGGTCCTCCTCGGCGAGCTTCTGGATGGCCGTGCCGAGCTTCTCCTGGTCGCCCTTGGTCTTGGGCTCGATGGCCACGGAGATCACGGGCTCGGGGAAGGTCATCGACTCCAGGACGACCTGCTCCTGCGGGTCGCACAGGGTGTCACCGGTCGTGGTGTCCTTCAGGCCGATCATCGCGTAGATGTGGCCGGCGGACGCGTTCTCGACCGGGTTCTCCTTGTTGGAGTGCATCTGGAAGAGCTTGCCGACGCGCTCCTTCTTGCCCTTGGTCGAGTTGACGACCGGGGAGCCGGAGGCGACCTTGCCCGAGTAGACGCGGACATAGGTGAGACGACCGAAGAACGGGTGGCTCACGACCTTGAACGCCAGGGCCGAGAACGGCTCGTCGGCGGACGGGGCGCGGGTGATGACCTTGTCCTCGTCACCCACGGCGTGACCCTGCATCGGGGGCACGTCCAGCGGGGACGGCAGGAAGTCGACGACCGCGTCGAGCATGGGCTGGACACCCTTGTTCTTGAACGCGGTGCCACAGAAGACCGGGTTGATCTCGCCGGCGATCGTCATCTTGCGGATGGCGGCCTTGAGCTCGGCGACGGTCAGCTCCTCGCCACCGAGGTACTTCTCGAGCAGCGCCTCGTCGGACTCGGCGACCTTCTCGATCAGCTCGTGGCGGTACTCGTCGGCCTTCTCCTGGAGGTCGGCCGGGATGTCCTCGATCGCGTAGTCCTCACCCTTGGCGGTCTCGCCGCGCCAGGTGAAGGCCTTCATCGAGAGCAGGTCGACGACGCCGATGAAGTCGGACTCGGAGCCGATGGGCAGCTGCATGACCAGCGGAGTCGCCCCGAGGCGCTCGACGATGGTCTTGACGGTGAAGTAGAAGTCCGCACCGAGCTTGTCCATCTTGTTGACGAAGCAGATGCGCGGGACGTTGTACTTGTCCGCCTGACGCCACACCGTCTCGGACTGGGGCTCGACACCCTCCTTGCCGTCGAAGACGGCAACGGCGCCGTCGAGGACGCGCAGGGAACGCTCGACCTCGACCGTGAAGTCGACGTGACCGGGCGTGTCGATGATGTTGATCTGGTTGTTCTTCCAGAAGGTCGTCGTCGCGGCCGACGTGATCGTGATGCCGCGCTCCTGCTCCTGCTCCATCCAGTCCATCGTGGCAGCGCCATCGTGGACCTCACCGATCTTGTACGTGATGCCTGTGTAGAACAGGATCCGCTCGGTCGTCGTCGTCTTGCCGGCATCGATGTGGGCCATGATGCCGATGTTGCGGACCTTGGTCAGGTCCGTAAGGACGTCGAGTGCCACGGTTCTTTGTCTCGTCTCGTGTCGAAGGATGTATCGAAGTGCTCGGGGCCGGGTTCGGACCTCCGACCACCAGGTGTCCGCCCCGGGCTGCTCGGGTGGAGCAGCCCAGGACGGATCCGGATTACCAGCGGTAGTGCGCGAAGGCCTTGTTGGACTCGGCCATCTTGTGCGTGTCCTCGCGACGCTTGACCGCGGCACCGAGGCCGTTGCTGGCGTCGAGGATCTCGTTCATGAGGCGCTCGGTCATGGTCTTCTCACGACGCTGACGCGAGTAGCCGACCAGCCAGCGAAGAGCCAGCGTGGTGGAGCGGCCGGCGCGGACCTCGACCGGGACCTGGTAGGTCGCGCCACCGACACGGCGGCTGCGGACCTCGAGGGTCGGCTTGACGTTGTCGAGCGCGCGCTTGAGGGTGACGACCGGGTCGGTGCCGGTCTTCTGGCGGCAGCCCTCGAGGGCGCCGTAGACGATCGTCTCGGCGATGGACTTCTTGCCGTCGAGCAGGATCTTGTTGACCAGCTGGGTGACCAGCGGCGAGCCGTAGACCGGGTCGATGACGAGCGGACGCTTGGGGGCGGGACCCTTACGAGGCATTACTTCTTCTCCATCTTCGCGCCGTAGCGGCTACGGGCCTGCTTGCGGTTCTTGACACCCTGGGTGTCGAGCGAGCCGCGCACGATCTTGTAGCGAACACCGGGAAGGTCCTTCACACGGCCACCACGCACCAGCACGATGGAGTGCTCCTGCAGGTTGTGGCCCACACCCGGGATGTACGCCGTGACCTCGATGCCGCTGGTGAGGCGCACACGGGCGACCTTGCGCAGGGCAGAGTTCGGCTTCTTCGGGGTGGTGGTGTACACGCGCGTGCACACGCCGCGGCGCTGGGGGCTGCCCTTGAGCGCCGGCGTCTTGGTCTTCGTGACCTTGTCCGCGCGGCCCTTCCGGACCAGCTGGTTGATCGTAGGCACCTAGTCTCCGTACGTCGTCTTGTTGTCCGCCCGTGCTGCACGCGAATGCGCCACGGGCTCCTTGTGGTTGTCCCTGCCCGACCCCCGCGCTCGGGTGTGTCGGACCGGGTGCTCCCCCCTGCACTTCCCGCCCGCACCCTCGGACGAGGTGTGCGGCGGACTGCCCGGCGAGAGGTTGAGACCTGTTTCGGCGCCGGCCGCTGGTGAGGCGGACCGGCCTTGGTCAGGCTCGCGTGCCCGGGCGACCCCAGACACAGTGTTCAAGGTTACCGCCTGCCCCGAGAGCGACCAAATCCGTTAGCACGACCACCCCGGTCCCCGCACCACGGCCGTCCCGGGGTCGCGGTCCCGGGCCGGTGCCGATGCGGTCAGGCAGGCTGTGCGGCAGGTCGCTGACGGCGCACCGACCGGCGCCGGCGGGTGCCGGAGAGCACGGCGCTGACCCCCTCGGCGAACTCCGCCCAGCCGGTCGCCCCCGTGGCCAGCGCGTCCAGGCCGGCCGGGGTGATCGTGAACCACTTGCGCCCCGGCCCCTTCTCCCCCGCCGCCCAGGCGCTGGTGACCAGGCCGTCGGCCTCCAGCCGCCCGAGCACCGGGTAGACGGTGCCGCCCTTGAGCCCGTGGATGCCGGCGGCATCCAGCGACTGCATCACCGCGTAGCCGTAGCTGCGGCCGTCGGTGGCCAACGTGGCGAGGACGGCCAGGTCGAGCACCCCCCTGAGCCACTGCGCCTGCCGGTCACTGACCACCCGCTGCTCCGTCACAGGGCATGATGGTGTCACACACTAGCTGGCGGCACCAACTAGTCGGCGATGCCGTCGATGCCACCTGCGGCAACGGCGAAGGCCGGGACGGACCTCGTGGTCCGTCCCGGCCTTCGTCAGTGGTGCGGTATGCCGCCCCGGTCAGTCGCGGTCGAAGCCCAGGGTGGCGTCGTCGAGCCGGACCGCCTCGCCCGAGCCCGGGCCGAAGGCCGGGTAGTCGAACTGCTCGTAGCTCGGCATGGCGTACATCGCCGCCTTGGCCTCCTCGGTCGGCTCCACCTTGATGTTGCGGTAGCGGGGCAGGCCCGTGCCGGCGGGGATGAGCTTACCGAGGATGACGTTCTCCTTGAGGCCGAGCAGCGGGTCGGACTTGGCCTGGATGGCCGCATCCGTGAGGACCCGCGTCGTCTCCTGGAAGGACGCCGCCGAGAGCCAGGACTCCGTGGCCAGCGAGGCCTTGGTGATGCCCATGAGCTCCGGACGACCCGAAGCGGTCTTGCCGCCCTCGGCCAGCACCCGACGGTTCTCGGTCTCGAAGCGACCACGCTCGGCGAGCTCGCCCGGGAGCAGCTCGGCGTCGCCGGCCTCGATGATCGTCACCCGACGCAGCATCTGGCGGACGATGACCTCGATGTGCTTGTCGTGGATCGACACACCCTGCTGGCGGTAGACCGCCTGGACCTCGTCGACCAGGTGCATCTGGACCGCGCGGGGGCCGAGGATGCGCAGGACCTGCTTGGGGTCGATCGCACCCTGGACCAGCTTGGTGCCGACGGCCACGTGGTCGCCGTCCGCGACCAGCAGGCGCGAGCGCTTGCTGACCGGGTAGGCGTGCTCGTCGGAGCCGTCGTCCGGCACCAGCACGATGCGGCGGGTCTTGTCGGTGTCCTCCACGCGGACCCGGCCGGTGGCCTCGGCGATCGGGGCCACACCCTTGGGGGTGCGGGCCTCGAACAGCTCGACCACACGGGGCAGACCCTGCGTGATGTCGTCACCGGCCACACCACCGGTGTGGAAGGTCCGCATCGTCAGCTGGGTGCCGGGCTCACCGATGGACTGGGCGGCGATGATGCCGACCGCCTCACCGATGTCGACCAGCTTGCCGGTGGCCAGCGAGCGGCCGTAGCAGGCGGCGCAGGTGCCGACCTTGGAGTCACAGGTCAGCACCGAACGGACCCCCACCTCCTCGACGCCGGCGGCGATCAGCGCGTCGATGACCACGTCACCGAGGTCGATGCCGGCGAGCGCGAGGGTCTCCCCCTCGTGCACGACGTCCTCGGCCAGGGTGCGGGCGTAGACGCTGGTCTCCACGTCCTCGTGCTCGCGCAGGGTGCCGTCGGCGCCCTTGACCGCGATCGGCATGGTCAGGCCACGGTCGGTGCCGCAGTCGTCCTCGCGGATGATGACGTCCTGGCTGACGTCCACCAGACGACGGGTCAGGTAACCCGAGTCGGCAGTACGCAGCGCGGTGTCGGCCAGACCCTTACGGGCACCGTGCGTGGAGATGAAGAACTCCAGCACGGACAGGCCCTCACGGAAGTTCGCCTTGATCGGGCGCGGGATGATGTCACCCTTCGGGTTCGACACCAGACCACGCATACCGGCGATCTGCCGCAGCTGCATCCAGTTACCACGGGCACCCGAGGAGACCATCCGGAAGATCGGGTTGGTCTTGGGGAGGTTGCCCTCCATCTCCTTGGCGACCTCGTTGGTGGCCTGGGTCCAGATCTCGATGAGCTCCTGGCGACGCTCGTCGTCGGTGATCAGACCGCGCTCGTACTGCGTCTGCACCTTGGCGGCCTTGGTCTCGTAGCCCTCGAGGATCTCGACCTTGCGCGGCGGGGTGACCACGTCGGAGATCGACACGGTCGTGCCCGAGCGGGTCGCCCAGTGGAAACCGGTCTCCTTCAGGGCGTCCAGGGACGCCGCGACCTGCACCTTGGAGTAACGCTCGGCGAGGTCGTTGACGATGGTCGACAGCGCCTTCTTGTCGACGGGGGCGTCGACGAAGGGGTAGTCCAGCGGCAGGGTGTCGTTGAACAGCGCGCGACCGAGCGTGGACTCGACCGTGAGGGACGGCACGCGGCCGTCCTCGGAGGCCTCGACACCCTCGGGCAGCGTGGTGCCCAGCGGCGGGACGACGTCGACCATCCGGATCTTGACCCGGCTGCCGAGCTCCAGCTCGCCGGCGTCGAAGGCCATGCGGGCCTCGGACACGGAGGCGAACGCCCGCCCGGCGCCCTTGCCGTCCTCCACCTCGGTGGTGAGGTGGAACAGGCCGATGATCATGTCCTGGGTGGGCATGGTCACCGGGCGGCCGTCGGCCGGCTTGAGGATGTTGTTGCTCGAGAGCATCAGGATGCGCGCCTCGGCCTGGGCCTCGGCGGACAGCGGCACGTGCACGGCCATCTGGTCACCGTCGAAGTCGGCGTTGAAGGCCGAGCAGACGAGCGGGTGGATCTGGATGGCCTTGCCCTCGACCAGCTGCGGCTCGAAGGCCTGGATGCCGAGGCGGTGCAGCGTGGGCGCACGGTTCAGCAGGACCGGGTGCTCGGTGATGACCTCTTCGAGGACGTCCCAGACCACGGGGCGGGCCCGCTCGACCATGCGCTTGGCCGACTTGATGTTCTGCGCGTGGTCGAGGTCGACCAGGCGCTTCATCACGAACGGCTTGAACAGCTCCAGCGCCATCTGCTTGGGCAGGCCGCACTGGTGCAGCTTGAGCTGCGGGCCGACGACGATGACCGAACGGCCGGAGTAGTCGACGCGCTTGCCCAGCAGGTTCTGGCGGAAGCGACCCTGCTTGCCCTTGAGCATGTCGGACAGGGACTTCAGCGGACGGTTGCCGGGGCCCGTGACCGGGCGGCCGCGACGGCCGTTGTCGAACAGCGAGTCCACGGCCTCCTGGAGCATCCGCTTCTCGTTGTTGACGATGATCTCCGGCGCACCGAGGTCGAGCAGTCGCTTGAGCCGGTTGTTGCGGTTGATCACGCGGCGGTACAGGTCGTTCAGGTCGGAGGTGGCGAAGCGGCCACCGTCGAGCTGGACCATCGGACGCAGGTCCGGCGGGATGACCGGCACGCAGTCCAGCACCATGCCCATGGGCTTGTTGGTGGTGGTCTGGAAGGCGGTCACGACCTTGAGGCGCTTGAGGGCGCGGGTCTTCTTCTGGCCCTTGCCGGTGGCGATGATCTCGCGCAGCAGCTCGGCCTCGGCCTCGAGGTCGAAGGTCTCCAGACGCTTCTGGATCGCCGCGGCACCCATGCCGCCCTCGAAGTACAGGCCGAACCGGTCCCGCATCTCGCGGTAGAGGACCTCGTCGCCCTCGAGGTCCTGGACCTTGAGGTTCTTGAACCGGTCCCAGACCTGCTCGAGGCGCTCGATCTGCTGGTCCGCACGCTTGCGGATCTGCGTCATCTCACGCTCGGCACCCTCGCGCACCTTGCGGCGCACGTCGGCCTTGGCACCCTCGGCCTCCAGCTCGGCCAGGTCGGTCTCGAGCTTCTTGGCGCGGGCGTCGATGTCGGCGTCGCGACGGTTGACGTGCTCCTTCTTCTCGACCTCGATCTGCGCCTCGAGCGAGGGCAGGTCGCGGTGACGCGCCTCGGTGTCGACCGAGGTGATCATGTAGGCCGCGAAGTAGATGACCTTCTCGAGGTCCTTCGGGGCCAGGTCGAGCAGGTAGCCCAGGCGGCTGGGCACGCCCTTGAAGTACCAGATGTGGGTGACCGGAGCGGCGAGCTCGATGTGGCCCATCCGCTCACGACGCACCTTGGCGCGGGTGACCTCGACGCCACAGCGCTCACAGATGATGCCCTTGAAGCGGACGCGCTTGTACTTGCCGCAGTAGCACTCCCAGTCCCGGGTGGGACCGAAGATCTTCTCGCAGAAGAGACCGTCCTTCTCCGGCTTGAGCGTCCGGTAGTTGATGGTCTCGGGCTTCTTCACCTCGCCGTGGCTCCACTGGCGGATGTCCTCCGCCGTGGCCAGGCCAATGCGCAACTCGTCGAAGAAGTTGACGTCGAGCACGTGTGTCCTTCTCTCGCTCTGAAAACTAAGCGGTCTGATCGGTTCTGATCGGGAAGTGATCTGGCTGCTGGCCGGCCGGTATGCCGTGCGCCTGCCTCCCGGGGGCGAGCCCCGGGAGGCGACGACACGGCATACCGGTCAAACCGTCAGACCTCTTCGACGCTGCTCGGCTCGCGCCGGCTCAGGTCGATGCCGAGCTCCTCCGCAGCGCGGAAGACGTCCTCGTCGGCGTCCTTCATCTCGATCGAGGTGCCGTCGCTGCTGAGCACCTCGACGTTGAGGCACAGCGACTGCATCTCCTTGATGAGGACCTTGAAGGACTCCGGGATGCCGGGCTCGGGGATGTTCTCGCCCTTGACGATCGCCTCGTAGACCTTGACGCGACCGAGCACGTCGTCGGACTTGATCGTCAGGAGCTCCTGCAGTGCGTAGGCGGCGCCGTAGGCCTCGAGGGCCCACACCTCCATCTCACCGAAGCGCTGGCCACCGAACTGGGCCTTACCGCCGAGCGGCTGCTGGGTGATCATCGAGTACGGGCCGGTGGAGCGGGCGTGGATCTTGTCGTCCACCAGGTGGTGGAGCTTCAGGATGTACATGTAGCCCACGGACACCGGGTCCGGGAACGGCTCGCCGGAGCGGCCGTCGAACAGCCGCGCCTTGCCGGAGCCGCCGATGAGGCGCTGGCCGTCGCGCGTCTTGGAGGTGGAGTCGAGCAGACCCGTGATCTCCTCCTCGCGCGCACCGTCGAACACCGGGGAGGCGACGCGGGTGCCCGGCTCGGCCGAGCGCGCGTCCTCCGGGATGAGGCTGGCCCAGTCGGGCTGGCCCTCGATGTTCCAGCCGCGGGAGGCGGCCCAGCCGAGGTGGATCTCCAGGATCTGGCCGACGTTCATACGACCGGGCACACCGAGCGGGTTGAGCACGATGTCGACGGGCGTGCCGTCCTCGAGGAACGGCATGTCCTCGATCGGCAGGATCTTGGAGATGACGCCCTTGTTGCCGTGACGGCCGGCGAGCTTGTCACCGTCGGTGATCTTGCGCTTGTTCGCGACGTAGACGCGCACGAGCTGGTTGACACCCGGGGGAAGGTCGTCGCCCTCCTCCTTGTCGAAGACCTTCACGCCGATGACCGTGCCGGTCTCGCCGTGGGGGACCTTCAGGGAGGTGTCACGGACCTCGCGGGCCTTCTCACCGAAGATGGCGCGCAGCAGGCGCTCCTCCGGGGTCAGCTCGGTCTCACCCTTGGGCGTGACCTTGCCGACCAGCAGGTCGCCGTCGCGGACCTCGGCACCGATGCGGATGATGCCGCGCTCGTCGAGGTCGGCGAGGACCTCCTCGGAGACGTTCGGGATGTCCCGGGTGATCTCCTCCGGGCCCAGCTTGGTGTCGCGGGCGTCGACCTCGTGCTCCTCGATGTGGATCGAGGAGAGGACGTCGTCCTGCACCAGGCGCTGGCTGAGGATGATCGCGTCCTCGTAGTTGTGGCCCTCCCACGGCATGAACGCCACGAGGAGGTTCTTGCCCAGCGCCATCTCGCCACCGTCGGTGGCCGGGCCGTCGGCGATGACGCCGCCGGCCTCGAGACGGGCACCCTCGTCGACCACGACACGCTGGTTGTACGACGTGCCCTGGTTGGAGCGGGTGAACTTGGCGACCCGGTAGGTCTGGTAGGTGCCGTCGTCGTTGGCCACGGTGACCGTGTCCGCGGAGACCTCCTGGACGACGCCGGCCTTCTCGGCACGGACGACGTCACCGGAGTCGAGCGCGGCGCGGAACTCCATGCCGGTGCCGACCAGCGGCGCCTCGGAGCGGACCAGCGGCACCGCCTGACGCATCATGTTCGAGCCCATGAGCGCACGGTTGGCGTCGTCGTGCTCGAGGAACGGGATCAGCGCGGTCGCGGCCGAGACCATCTGGCGCGCGGAGACGTCCATGTAGTCGACCTCGTCGCCGGGGACGAACTCGACCTCACCGCCCTTGGTGCGGACCAGGACGCGGTCCTCGGTGAACCGGCCCTCGGCGTCGATCACCGCGTTGGCCTGCGCGATGACGTGCTCGTCCTCCTCGTCCGCGGTCAGGTAGTCGACGTCGTCGGTGACCTGGCCGTTGACCACCTTGCGGTAGGGGGTCTCGACGAAGCCGAACGCGTTGATCCGGCCGTAGGTGCCGAGCGAGCCGATCAGACCGATGTTCGGACCCTCAGGGGTCTCGATCGGGCACATGCGGCCGTAGTGCGAGGAGTGGACGTCACGGACCTCGAAGCCGGCGCGGTCACGGGACAGACCACCGGGGCCCAGCGCCGACAGGCGACGCTTGTGGGTCAGACCCGCGAGCGGGTTGTTCTGGTCCATGAACTGCGACAGCTGGCTGGTGCCGAAGAACTCCTTGATGGAGGCGACGACCGGCCGGATGTTGATCAGCGTCTGCGGCGTGATGGCCTCGACGTCCTGCGTGGTCATGCGCTCGCGGACGACGCGCTCCATGCGGGACAGACCCGTGCGGACCTGGTTCTGGATGAGCTCGCCGACGTTGCGCAGGCGGCGGTTGCCGAAGTGGTCGATGTCGTCGACCTCGACGCGCAGGTCGACCTCCTTGCCGTCGCGGTGACCCTTCATGGTCGCGTTGCCGGCGTGGAGGGTGACGAGGAACTTGATCGTCGCGACGATGTCCTCGATGGACAGCACCGAGGCGTCGAGCGGCTCCTCGAGACCGAGCTTCTTGTTGATCTTGTAGCGACCGACCTTGGCCAGGTCGTAGCGCTTGGGGTTGAAGTAGAGGTTGTCCAGCAGCGTCTGGGCGGCCTCACGCGTCGGGGGCTCGCCCGGGCGCAGCTTGCGGTAGATGTCGAGCAGCGCGTCGTCCTGGCCGGCCGTGTGGTCCTTCTCCAGGGTCTGGCGCATCGACTCGAAGTCGCCGAACTCCTCGAGGATCTGGGCCTCGGTCCAGCCGAGGGCCTTCAGCAGGACCGTGACGGACTGCTTGCGCTTGCGGTCGACGCGGACGCCCACCATGTCGCGCTTGTCGATCTCGAACTCGAGCCAGGCACCACGGCTGGGGATGACCTTGGCCGTGAAGACGTCCTTGTCGGAGGTCTTGTCGGGGGTGCGCTCGAAGTAGACGCCGGGGCTGCGGACCAGCTGCGAGACGACCACGCGCTCGGTGCCGTTGATGACGAACGTGCCGCGCTCGGTCATGAGCGGGAAGTCGCCCATGAACACGGTCTGGCTCTTGATCTCACCGGTGGTGGTGTTCATGAACTCCGCGGTGACGAAGAGCGGCGCGGAGTAGGTCATGTCCCGCTCCTTGCACTCCTCGATGGAGTACTTCTGCTCCTCGAAGCGGTGGTCGCGGAAGCTCAGCGACATGGAGCCGGAGAAGTCTTCAATGGGCGAGATCTCCTCGAAGATCTCTTCGAGCCCGGACTTGTCCGGGACGTCTCCCCGACCGGAGGACTTGGCCTGCGCCACGCGAGCCTGCCAGCGCTCGTTGCCGAGCAGCCAGTCGAAGCTCTCCGTCTGGAGGGCGAGCAGGTCAGGAACTTCCAGGGGTTCGCGGATCTTCGCGAAAGAGAGACGGCCGGAAGCCGTACGAGCAGTGGACACAGTCTGGGTCGCGTTGCGCGAGGCAGCCAAGGATGGTCCTTCCACGGGCCTTCTGATGTGAAGTCAGCGCACGCCCATGGCCCCGGATCCAATCAGCCGAAGACACAGCAGAAGCTGCGGCGGAGGAGACGGGTCGAGACATTAGGCAGCGCAAAGCGACAGCATACCTGTATAAGGGCGCGTTCGTCCACCTGCCACCCGGGCCCCCACCCGACGGCGTCTCGACGTGCACCGAGGATGACGGTCCGCGGTCCCGCCGTCAAGGTCAACGGCCGCAAGATCTGCGCCCAGGGATCAGAAAGCTTCCACCTTTGACACCAGCCACCGGCCGTCCACCCGGCTCATCGTGAGGATGACGCGGTTCTGGTCGACCTGCGGGCGGTCGAGCTTGGCCGAGGTGGTGGCCTGGTTGACGAACGCGAGGACACGGACGGTGTTGTCGCTGGCGCTCATGACGCCGACCTCGCTGGCGCGGGCCTGGACCACCGCCTGGTTCGCCACCGCGAGCGGCTTGACGCTCTGCTTGGTGCCGTTGTCGAACTCGGTCCGGAACGCCCCGGTCAGCAGCGCGTCCACCTGGGCCGTGTGCTGGTCGAAGGTCTTGTAGTCGTAGCTGAGCATCGTCTCGACGGCGGTCCGGGCAGCGGCGGTCGCGGCACGGGTGCCGTCGCGGCGGTCGGCGGCGCGGCCGGACTCGACCCACAGCAGGAGGGAGACGGCCAGCGCCACCAGCGACAGCCCGAGGCCGACCCAGGCCAGCAGCCGGGCGCGCGGCGAGGCCTCACGGGGCGGTGCGGTGGCCTCCCCCGGCGTCGCGGCCCGCGGAGGGATGACGCGCGCGGCGGGCGTTGCGGCCGGGCCCTCCGCGGCCGGCGCAGCCGTGGGTGCTTCCGGAGACGTCCTCTCGGCGGGTGTCGTCACTGGCGGGGTCGGCCCCGGCGGGGTGTCGACGACCGGGGTGTCGACGACCGGAGCCGCCGGAGCGGCGGTGCGCTGCCGGCTCCGCTCGCCGGCGACCCTGCGCCGGGCGGGACGGTTAGCCGACGAAGTCAAGGTTGATCACCTTCCAGGAGTCACCGCTGCGCTCGAGGTCGAGCCGCAGCCGGTAGGTCTTGTCCACGGGCTGGGGCGTGGCCGCGTTGGCGGTGGGGGCGACCACGCCGACGATGACCCGGGCCGAGTCCGAGTCGGAGGAGACCAGGGCCGCGTTGACGGTCTTGACCGAGGACACGGTCTTGTTGTCGACGACCACCTTGCGCAGGTCGGCCAGCTTGGACTGGTAGTCGGACCGGAACGTCCCGCCGGCACCGGCCAGGACCTCCTTGCCGTAGTCGTCGAACCGGCGGTAGTCCATCGTGATGAAGTTGACCGCCAGCTGCCGGCCGGCGGCGAGCGCCGCCGCCCCGGACGCGTCACGGTCGCGCTCGGTGAAGTAGCCGCGGCCCTGGGTGAAGCCCACCAGCGCGGCCACCAGGAGCACCACGACGGCGAGGGCGGCCAGGACCTTCGGGGACGCCGAGGACACCCGCGCCACCCGGGCGCGGGCCGGGAGCGACGGGGTCATCGCGCTGCGCTCTGCATCATCCACAGCCACGTGTCTACCCCACCGGACCCCGCCGGGGGCAAGGGGGCAGCCACGTTGGGAAGGTCACTGCCCTGGGTCAGCGCCGCATTGCCCAGCGGCATCGGCATCCCGTCATACGACATCGGGTAGGAGGACCCGGCGCCGCTGGAGGCGCCCGGCGCGTTCTGCGCGCCGCGGACCGTGGAGGCGGAACCACGCGGCAGCGTGCACCGGGCGCCGGTGTTCACCGGGGGCAGGTTCCTGGTCTGGTCGGGGCCGATCCGGTGCGTGCCGCCGTAGCCGGCGGTGCAGGCCGGCGGGTTGTCGGCGTTGAGGACCAGGCCGAAGTGGGCGGTGCCGTCCCCGGGGACGACGGTGTAGCCACCCGCCACGACGTCGGGGTAGGTGATGAGCATCTGCTGGATCCCGTCGATGCGGGACGTGGTCACCTGCCCGATCGTGACGAAGTTGGACAGCAGGGTCGCCAGGGGCGTCTGGTTGTCCTTGATCAGCCCGTCGAGCTCGTGCGAGGCGACCGCGCCGCGGTCCAGGACCAGGCGGAGGTCGGGGTCGCTGGTGCGCAGCGTGTCGGACAGGTCGGCGAAGTTGCCGATGAAGTCCTTGATGTCCCCGGAGCTGGCGCGCTGGGTGTCCAGGACGATGCGGCCGTCGTCGATGAGCTTCTTGGTCTCGGGCAGCGCCTCGGTGGCCGAACGGGTGAGCGCGTCACCGGAGTCGAGCAGGCGCTGGAGGTCGGCGCCGCTGCCGCCGAAGGCGTTGCCGAGCTCGTCGACCACCGTGGCGAGCTGCTTGCGGTCCACCGACCTGACCGTGTTGTCCAGGTGCAGCAGCAGGTTGTCGATCCGCAGCGGCGCCCGGGTGTCCGTGCGCGGGACGGTGTCCCCCGCCGCCAGGTAGGGCCCACCCTCGTGCCGGGGCTGGAAGTCGAGGTACTGCTCCCCCACCGCCGAGCGGTTCTCGACCACGGCCAGGGTGTCCTTGGGCACCTCGGTGCCGCGGTCCAGGCGCATGTCGACCAGGACGCCGTCCTTGGTCAGCCGCAGCTTCTCCACCTTGCCGACGGTCACGCCACGGTAGGTCACCTCGGCGCCGGTGAAGATGCCGCCGGAGTCGGCGAAGTTCGCCGAGACGAGGTAGCTGCCGCCCATGATCTTGTCGGTCAGCCCGACGAACCGGGCGGAGAGCACCGACACCGTGATCAGGGTGATCGCGGCGAACACCGCGAGCTGGATCTTGGTCGCGCGCCGGATCATGCCGCACCTCCGGTCTGGAAGAGCGTCAGCCAGGACGGCTCACCCTCGCCTGTCGAGGCCTCCCCGGCCCCGAGGCAGATGAGCATCGAGCAGGAGGAGCTCTTGCTGGTGGTGGAGCTGGGCGTGGAACCGCCGGGCAGCTGTGGCAGGGACAGCGTGGGCTTGGGCAGCGACGGCAGCGAGGGCAGGCCGGGGCCGGTCGGCTTGCCACCAGGAGCCGTGGGCAGGCCGAGGTTGTTGGACACGGTGCCGAGGTTCATGTCCGCGGTCGCCCACAGGTTGGTGTAGTCGCCCTTGATGGTTTTGACCGCCTCGTCCGGGAACGGGTAGGTCAGCAGCAGCTGCATTGACTTGGGCAGGTCGTCGCCGGCCCTGTTCAGCTGGGACAGGATCGGCGAGATGGCCTTGAGGTTGGCCACGGTGTCGTCCTGCGAGGCGTTGATGACCTTGGTGCCGACCGCCCCGAGCCGGCTCAGCGACTCCAGCATCGTGGTGAGCTGCCGGCGCTGGTCCGCGAGCACCTTGAGCCCCTGGGGAAGGGTGTCCACGGCCTTGGCGAGGTCGTCCTTGCGGGCGGCGATCCGCGCCGAGAGGCGGTCGATGCCCTCGATGGCGCGAACGATCTCGGACTTCTGCTTGTCGAGCCCGCTGACGAAGGTGTCGAGCTGGCCGACGAGGTCCCTGATCTGGGACTCGTTGCCGTTCATCGCCTTGTTGAGCTCGGTCTCGATGACCTTGAGCTGGGCGACCCCGCCGCCGTTGAGCAGCAGCGACATCGCGCTGAGCACCTCCTCGACCTCGGGGTTGCGCCCCGTGCGGCCGATCGGGATGTTGTCGCCGTCGGACAGGGAGCCCTCGGGGGTGCTGTCGGTCGGCGGTGCCAGCTCGACGTACTTCTCCCCCAGCAGCGAGGTCTGGTGCAGGGAGGCGATGGCGTTGTCGGGCAGCTTGACCGACTTCGGCAGGCGCAGGGTGACCCGTGCGGTCCAGCCGTTGAGCTCGATCTTCTCGACCGCACCCACGGTGACCTCGTCGACCTTGACCGCGGACTGCGGCACCAGGTCGAGCACGTCGGCGAACTCCGCCGTCACGTGGTAGACGTCGCCGCCCTGGGCGGCGCCGCCGGGCAGCGGCAGGTCGTAGGCGCCCTGGCAGGCGGCCAGCGAGCCGACCGCGAGCACGGCCACCGCGGTGCGGGCCAGGCCCGCAAGGCCGCGGCGCGGGATACGGCTGGCCGCTGCGAGCAGGGAAGCGGTATGACGCGTCATCGCGAGCCTCCCAGCAGGCCACCGAGGGTCGGGTCGGCTCCGCGGACGTCCGCGGCGGACTCACCGTCCTGCCCCGCGCCACCGGCCGGGGCCGGGGCCAGCGCCGGGTCGGACGGGACCGGTGAGAGCAGGTTGAGCGGCAGGCCGGCGCCGCCGGGCAGGGAGGGCACCTTGAGCAGCTTCTGGATCGTGCTGCACAGCTGCGTGTTGCCGGTGCCGGTCGGGCCCGTGATCAGCGAGCACAGGAGCAGGGCCGGGTCCTTGAGCTGGGCGGCGTTGTTGCGCGTGTCCAGCGTCCCCGACTTCGGGTTGTAGGCGTTCTGCAGGTTGCTGATCGCCACCGGGGCGTTGTCGAGCGTCTCCGCCAGGGCGTTGCGCTGCTTGGCGATCGTGCTCGTGACCGAGGTCAGCTGGCCGATGTCCGTCTTGAGGACGGTCCGGTTGTCGTGCACGAACGAGGAGGTCTCGGACAGGGCCACCGCGAGGTTCTTCAGGGCCGCGGCGAGGTCTCCCCGTTCGCCCGCCAGCTGGTCGGAGACGTTGGCGAGGTCGGTGTTGAGCCGGCGGACCTGCGTGTCGTTGGTGGCCAGCATGCTGGTGAAGGACTGGAGGTTCTTCACCGTGGAGAACAGGTCGTTCCGGCCGCCGGAGAGCGTGGACAGCGCCAGCGACAGGTCGTGGTTCGTGTCGTGGATGTTGGTGCCCTCACCCTTGAGGTTCTTGGCCCCGGTGTCGAGCAGGTTGGACAGGGCACCCTCCTTGTTGGCGCCCTGCGGGCCCAGGGCCACGAGCAGGTCGTCCAGGCTCGTGGAGATCCGGTCGAGCTCCACCGGCACCGCGGTGCGGTCGAGGCCGATGCGGGCACCGTCCTTCATGACCGGCCCGGAGGTGTATGCCGGGAGCAGCTGCACGTAGCGGTCGCTCACCAGCGAGGGAGCCACCACGGCCGCCTTGGCGTCGGCGGGCACCTTGTACTTCGCGTCGAACTCGAAGGCCACCGCGACGTGGTCCCCCTCGGGCTTGACCGAGAGCACCTTGCCGACGTGGACGCCGAGGATGCGCACGTCCGAGCCGGGGAAGAGGCCGACGGCGCGGGAGAAGGAGCCGGTGACCGTGATCGTGTCCGGGCGCGGCCACAGGACCACCGCGGCCGCCACCAGGGCGAGCACGGCGGCCACCGCGATGACGCGCGCACCGCGACCCACCGCCGGCGTACTGCCCCGGCGGACCCGCCGGCGCGGCGGCTTCGCCGCGGGTGCGGCGGCGGCCTCGGCCGGGGCGTCGCCGAAGACCTCGCTCCCGAGGTCGGGCATGACGTCGGTCGCCTCGTGGTCGGTCCGGTCGGTCACGGCTTGATCCCCCCCACCGGGACGGTCAGGTTGGCCACGAAGGTGTCGAACCAGCGGCCCGTGCCCAGCGTGTTGGCGAAGACCCGCGTGAACGGCGCCATCATCGCGATGGTGCGGTCGAGGTCCTTCTCGTGCTTCTGCAGGACGGCGAGCACCTGGTTGAGCTGGTCCAGGGCCGGCTTGAGCTGCGCCCGGTTGTCGCGCACGAGCCCGGTCAGCTGCTGCGCCAGGGCCGAGGTGTTCGTGAACAGCGTGTGGATCGCCTCTCGGCGGGCGTTGAGCTCGGCCATGAGCAGGTCGGCGTCCTTGATCAGCGTTGCCGTGCTGGCGTTGCGGTCGGCCACCGTCTTGCTCACCGAGTTGGCGTGGGCGAGCAGCGTCTTGAGCTCGGCGTCGCGGGAGGCGACGGTGCGCGAGAGCCGGCCCAGCCCGTCGAGGGCCGCCTTGACGTGCTCGGGGCTGTCCTTGAACTCGTCGGCCATGACGTTCAGCGACCGCGCGAGCTGGTCGGTGTCGATGCGCTCCGACGTCGTGGCCAGGTCGGTGAACGCGTCGACCACGTCGTAGGAGGACACCGTCCGGGCCAGGGGGATCTCGGTGTCGGTCTTCATCTGTCCGGCCCCCTTGGGGTCCAGGGCGAGGTACTTCTGGCCGAGCACGGTCTTCATGCGCACCGACGCCCCGGTCTGCGGCCCGAAGGCGGCCGGCTCGGTGATCTTGAAGTCGACCCGCACGTGCGAGCCCTCGAGGTCGACGCCGGTCACCTTGCCGACCTTGACGCCGGCGATGCGGACGTCGTCGTCCTTCTTGATGCCACCCGCCTCGGTGAACGCCGCGGCATAGCTGTCACCGCCGCCGATGAGCGGCAGGTTCTGGGCGTTGAACGCCAGGACCAGCAGCACGGCGAAGAAGGCCAGGCCTGCGGCCCCGATCGGGACGGGGTTGCGCTCGCGGAACGGGATGCTCATGAGCACCTCGCCGTGTTGACCGAGTACGACGGGGTCAGGACCGTGCCGGTGGGCAGCTTGACCGTCCCGTTGAACCGGCACAGGTAGAAGTTGAACCAGGACCCGTAGGTCGCGGTGCGGGTGATGGTCTCGAGCTTGCCTGGCGTCGTCGTCATGAACTTCTCGAAGGTGGCGGTGTTCGCGGGCTTGTTGAGCGTCGCGGCGAGCGCGTTGAGGTTGGCGATGTCGGACCGGATCGGCTGACGGGCCTGGCTGAGCAGGTCGGCCGTCGACCCGGCGAGGTCGTTGATGTTCGTCAGCGACGCACCGATCGCCGAGCGGTCGGCTGACAGGCCGGAGACGAAGCGCTGGAGCTGGTCGAGCAGCTCCCCGAGGGCCTCGTCATGTGCGTCGACCGTGGACAGCACCGTGTTGAGGTTGCCGATGGTCCGCCCGATGACCTCGTCCCTGTCGGCGAGGGTCGAGGTGAGCGACGCGGTGTGCGCGAGGAGGGAGTTGATGTTGCCCCCCTCCCCCTGCAGGACCGAGATGATCTCGCCGGAGAGCTCGTTGACGTCCTTGGGCGACAGCGCGGCGAACAGCGGCTTGAACCCGTTGAACAGGACCGTCAGGTCCAGGGCCGAGTGGGTGTGGTCGAGCGGGATCCTGGCACCGTCGCGCAGCGGGGTCGGCTGCCCGACCCCCTGGCTGAGGGCCAGGTAGCGCTCGCCGACGAGGTTGCGGTACTTGATCGTGGCGATCGTGCCCTGGGTCAGGACGCTGGTCTTGTCCACGGTGAAGTCGACCAGGGCTGTCGTGCGGTCGGTGTTGACCCGCACGTCCTTGATCTCGCCGACCCGGACGCCGGCGATGCGGACGTCCTGGCCGGGAACGACACCGGTGACGTCCTGGAAGACGGCCTGGTAGCTCGAGGTGCCCCCGAACTGGAAGTTCGCGATGGTCGCGGCCAGGGTGCCGAACGCGAGCAGCGTCACCGTGGCGAAGATGATGAGCTTGACCAGGCTGGACGTGGTCTTCACTGCTGGCTCACCACCGTTCCGCGCAGGAGGGGACCGGCCAGGAGCGCGGTGATGGCCGACGGCCGGCCCTGCTGCTCCGGGTCGAGCAGCGCCGAGATGACCTGCTGCTCGGCGACCGTGCCGGCCAGGCCCGAGTCGGCGTTGGCGATGCCGGCGCCCTGTGTCGAGGTGAAGTAGCTGGGCAGGTCCGTCGCGGCCCCGTCGGGGAAGGCGCTCTGCGCGCTGTTGCCGGCCCCCGAGGTGCCGTCGTCGAACTTGGTGCCGGGCCGGGGGTTGGCCTGCGACTGGTGCGGGTTGGGCAGGCCGAGGCAGCCCGGGCCGCGGTTGTCGTTCCAGGCCGGCTCCTCACCGGGCTGGTAGGCCGCGCGCGGCTTGGTGACCTCGAGGGTGATGTGGAACGTGTGGTTGCTGAATGCCTGGTTGATGTTGGGGACCCAGTGCGACAGGCCCTGCGCGAAGCAGGGGTAGATGGGCGAGTAGCGGGCGAACGTCCGCAAGGTGGGGCGCTGGACGGTGCCGACCTGGATGATCCGGTCACCGTTGGCGTTGAGGAACCCGGTCGCCGTGTTGGCGAACCCGGCCGTGCCCGCCAGGAAGCCGGCGAGGGCGTCCTTCTTCTCGACGATGGTCGTGTTCGTGGTGATGAGCGACTTCAGCATGCGCATGAGGTCCGGCGCGGCGTCGGCATACGTGGAGGCCATGTCGGCCAGCCCGCTGATGTCGGCCTGGATGGTCGGCATCTTGGGGTTGATCTGCTTGAAGTAGCTGTCGGCCATGACCAGGTTGTCGCCGAGCTGCTGCCCGCGACCGTCGAGGGCGGAGGCGAGGGCGTTCAGGGTGGCGGAGAGCTTCTCCGGCTTGACCGTGCGCAGCAGTGGCAGCAGGTTGTCGAAGACCTGCTCGAGCTCGATCGCCACCTTGGTGCGGTCCTGGCCGATGGTGTCCCCCGCCTGGATGTGCTGCGCGGACGCGTCGGCCGGTGGCACGAGGTCGACGTAGCGCTCCCCGAACAGGGTCTTGGGCAGCAGGCGTGCCCCCACGTTGGCGGGGATCTGGTTGACCTGGTCCGGCTGGAGGGCCAGCTGGATGCGCGCGCCCTGACCCGTGGTGGTGATGTCACGGACCTCGCCGACGATGAGCCCGCGGATCTTGACGTCGGAGGACGCCTGCAGCTGGTTGCCGATGCGGTCGGTCAGGAGGTTGACCATCACCACGGGGGTGAACCTCTTCTGGAACGAGGCCACCGACAGGCCCACCAGCACCACGAGCACCGCCAGGAAGGCCGCACCGTAGGTGTGGTTGCTCAGCCGCGACATGGCTCCGCCACGCTGTTCCGTCACGTTCGTCAACCCGCTATTCGCACTGTCGTGGTGGCGCCCCAGACGGCCAGGCTGAAGAAGAAGTCCACGATGTTGATCGCCACGATCGAGGTCCGGACCGCCTTGCCGACGGCCACGCCGACCCCCGCGGGACCCCCGGAGGCGGTGTAGCCGTAGTAGCAGTGGATCAGGATGATCACGACGGCGAAGACCATCACCTTCACGAACGACCAGAACACGTCCACCGGGGGCAGGAACAGGTGGAAGTAGTGGTCGTAGGTGCCCTTGGACTGGCCGAAGTAGCTGGTGGTGATGAACCGGGTCGCCGCGTAGGAGGAGAGCAGGCCCAGCACGTAGAGCGGCACGCACGCGACGAACCCGGCGATCATGCGGGTCGTCACGAGGAACGGCAGGCTGGGGATGCCCATGACCTCGAGGGCGTCGACCTCCTCGCTGATGCGCATGGCACCGAGCTGGGCGGTGAAGCCACAGCCGACGGTCGCGGCGAGGGCGAGACCGGCGACCAGCGGCGCGATCTCACGGGTGTTCAGGTAGGCCGAGATGAAGCCGGTGAAGGCGCCGGTGCCGAGCTGGTTGAGGGACGAGTAGCCCTGCAGGCCGACCTCGGTGCCGGTGAAGAAGGCGAGGAAGGCGATGACGCCGACGGTGCCGCCGATGACCGACAGGGCCCCGGTGCCGAGGCTCACCTCGGCCAGGAGGCGCACGACCTCCTTCTTGTATCGCGTGAGCGTGCGCCCGCTCCAGGCCAGCGACCGCACGTAGAAGCGCAGCTGCCCGCCGAGGTCGTCCAGGGCGGCCACCGGCCTGCCCACGATGTCCTGGACCTTGCTCATCGACTCACCTCCTGCCGGTCAGATCTTCTGGGGGACGACTTGGAAGTAGACCGCCGTGGCCACGAAGTTCACGACGAACAGCAACATGAAGGTGATGACGACGCTCTGGTTCACCGCGTCGCCGACCCCCTTGGGACCGCCACCGGCGGTCAGCCCCTTGTATGCGGCGACGATCGCGGCGATGGCGCCGAAGATCAGGGCCTTGATCTCGCCGGTCCACAGGTCCGGCAGCTGGGCCAGCGCGGTGAACGAGGCGATGTAGGCGCCCGGGGTGCCGCCCTGGATGATCACGTTGAAGAAGTAGCCACCACAGACACCCACGACCGACACGAGCCCGTTGAGCAGGACCGAGACGAGCATGGCGGCGATGACCCGCGGCACCACGAGACGCTGGATCGGGCTGATGCCGAGCACCTCCATCGCGTCGATCTCCTCGCGGATCTTGCGCGAGCCGAGGTCGGCACAGATGGCGGATCCGCCGGCACCGGCGATGAGCAGGGCGGTGACGATCGGCGAGGCCTCCCGGATCACCGCCAGGACGCTGGCCGCACCGGTGTAGGACTGCGCCCCCAGCTGGCGGGTGAGCGTGCCGAGCTGGAGGGCGATGACCGCGCCGAACGGGATCGAGACGAGGGCCGTCGGCAGGATGGTCACACTGGCGATGAACCAGCTCTGCTGGATGAACTCCTTGGTCTGGAACGGACGTCGCGGCAGCGCCCGGAGCACGTCCAGGGCGAGGGCGAACAACGACCCGCTCTGTCGGAGCGCGCCGGTGACCGGGTTGCTCACGAGACGGCCCGCTCGGGCTCGGCGTGCTCGGTGTGCGCGGTGTGCTGGGAGACGCCTGGGACGCCGGCGTTCTTGGACATGAAGGACCCGGGCGGGGGGACCACGCCGTTCTCTCGGCACCACTCCCCGGCGGGCCGCTCGGCGCGCCTGCGGGTGCCGTCGCTCGTCTGGAGCTGGAGGGCGATCGGCGGCAGCGGGGGCAGCTCCTGGCCCTGCTCCTGCGCGAGCTCGTCGGCGTCCTTCTCCTCGGACATGCCGATCGGTCCGATGGTCTGGGCGTTGAGGAACTGCCGGACGACCGGCTCCTCGCTGGAGAGCAGCATCTCCCGGGGGCCGAACATGGCGAGGTGCTTGTGGTAGAGCAGGCCGATGTTGTCCGGCACCGTGCGGGCGGTGTTGATGTCGTGGGTGACGATGAGGAAGGTGGCATCGATCTGGGCGTTCAGGTCGATGAACAGCTGGTTGATGTAGGACGTGCGCACCGGGTCCAGGCCGGAGTCCGGCTCGTCGATGAGCAGGATCTCGGGGTCGAGCACCAGGGCCCGCGCGAGCCCGGCCCGCTTGCGCATCCCGCCGGAGATCTCGCCGGGGAGCTTGCCCTCGGCGCCCGCCAGCCCGACGAGCTCCATCTTCTCGGTGACGATCCGCTTGATCTCGGACTCGTTCTTCTTCGTGTGCTCGCGCAGCGGGAAGGCGACGTTGTCGTAGAGGTTCATCGACCCGAACAGCGCGCCGTCCTGGAACAGCACGCCGAAGAGCTTGCGCACCTCGTAGAGGTCGTGCTCGCGCAGCCGGGTGAGGTCCCTGTCGTTGATCCAGATGGAGCCGGCATCGGGCTTGAGCAGACCCACCAGGGTCTTGAGGAACACGGACTTGCCGGTGCCCGACGGGCCGAGCATCACCGAGATCTCGCCCGCCGGCAGCGTCAGCGTGACGTCGTTCCAGATCATCTGGGACCCGAACTTCTTGGTCAGTCCCTCGACCTTGATCTCAACGCCCACTGCCTCACCTCTTCCCGATCGGCACCCAGAGGCATCGCCCTGTGAGCGGGTCGACACGTTAACGACGCAGCGCGGAGCAAGTTACGCGCGAGTAGCGCCAGGTAGCGACCGCCGCGCCCCTGGGTCAAGGCTGGAGTGTTTCGGATTTCTCGCAACATGAAAAGGGGCAAATCATATGGCCGAGATCACCGTGCCCCACCCGTAACTCAGGCACCACACAACGAACGCCCGCAGAGCCCGGGGACGACAACGGCGGGACAGACCAGATGGTCTGTCCCGCCGTTGTTCAGCGAGGCCCCGGCACCGTGGTGCCGGGATCAGCTCACTTGAGGGTGACGGTGGCGCCGGCGCCCTCGAGGGCAGCCTTGGCCTTGTCCGCGGCCTCCTTGTTGACCTTCTCCAGGATCGGCTTCGGGGCGCCGTCGACCAGGTCCTTGGCCTCCTTCAGGCCGAGGTTGGTGAGGGCGCGCACCTCCTTGATGACCTGGATCTTCTTGTCGCCCGCGGCGTCGAGGATGACGTCGAACTCGTCCTTCTCCTCGGCAGCGGCCTCGCCGCCGGCGCCGCCGGCAGCCGGGGCGGCCGCAACGGCGACCGGGGCAGCGGCGGTCACGCCGAAGGTGTCCTCGAACTGCTTCACGAACTCGGAGAGCTCGATCAGCGTCATCTCCTTGAAAGCCTCGAGCAGCTCGTCAGTGCTGAGCTTCGCCATGATGGCGTTCCTTCCTGTTAATGCCGTGAGTGGCGTTGGTTGTTGTTGGAGCGTGGGCTCGGGTGGTGACCCGGGCTCAGCTCTCGTCGCCACCCGCGGCGACGTCTTCGGTGCTGGCCTCGGCGGCCTCGTCCGCAGCGGCCTCGGCCGGAGCCTCGGCAGCGACGGGACCCTCCGCCTCGACCTTCGCGCGCAGGGCGTCGACCACGCGGGCCGTCTGCGACAAAGGAGCGGCGAAGAGGTAGACAGCCTTGCTGAGCGAGGCGTTCATGGCGCCAGCCAGCTTGGCCAGGAGAACCTCGCGGGACTCGAGGTCCGCGAGCTTCTTGATCTCGTCAGCGGTCAGCGGCTTGCCGTCAAGCACGCCGCCCTTGATGACGAGGAGGGGGTTGGCCTTGGCGAAGTCACGCAGGCCCTTGGCCGCCTCCACCGGGTCACCGGTGATGAAGGCGATCGCCGAGGGGCCCGTGAGCTGGCCGTCGAAAGCCGTGACACCGGCTTCCTTGGCAGCGATCTGGGTCAGCGTGTTCTTCACCACGGCGTAGCTGGCGTGCTCACGCAGGGAGCTTCGCAGCTGGGTCAGCTGCGACACGGTCAGGCCGCGGTACTCCGTCAGCACGGCCGCACCCGAGCTGCGGAACTTGTCCGTCAGCTCGGCGATGGCTGCCGACTTCTCGGGCTTTGCCATGCGGGGCCTCCTTCCGGGTGAATGCCGGCGAAGTCACCCCAGACACGAGAAAAGCCCCCAGCGCAGGACGCGGGGGCTCCGGGCAGATCAGGACGAGCCTGTATGCCGTTCACGTGCGTGGCCTGCGCTGGTCGCCCGCTCTGCTGCGGAACCTTCGGTCTTCGCGCTGACGCACGAGGACAACCGGCGGTCTTTGGTCAGGTGCCAGAGTACGGGCCGGTGGCTGCCCGGGTCAAAACGGGCGGCCACCGGCCCGGCTGGCCGCTACGGCGCGGTCGTGGTCTGGGCCGCCGGCGGCGCCGTGATGGTCACCGGCTCACCGAACTTGGACAGCAGCACGGTCGTGGAGACCGCCTGACCCTTGGCCGTCATGGAGCTGACGACCTTGTGCGGCCGGTTCTGGGCGTCGACCCACATGTCGACCTTGAGGTCCTTGAGGTCCGCGTCGGACAGCTGGGCGGCCAGCGCCGGCGCCAGGGCCTTCTTGATCTGGGCGGCGGTCGGCGAGGACGTGTAGTGCGTGGTGGCCACGCCGTCCACGGTCTCCTGGCCGACGACCTTCTGGTCCGCCACGGCGTAGTTGGAGACCTGCTGCTCGGGCTGCATCTGCTTGATCTGCTCGAACAGCGGGGCCAGCTGCTTGGAGAGCATGTCCGTGCCACCCTCCTTGGCCACGACCCACTTGCCGCCGACCGGAAGGGCCGCGGACTTCAGGTAGATGGCCGGGGACTTCAGGATGAGCTCCATCGGCATCGACCCGACCTTCATGGTCAGGTGCTCGGCGACGCCGTTCTCCGCGGAGACGTCACCCTCGCCGGTGAGGCCCTGGGTGCCGCCGGTCGTCACGGTCATCTTGAGGTGCATCGTCTTCGCCCCCTTCATCGCCGACTGCAGCCGGGGGGTGAACGACGAGGCCTGGACCACGTCGCCGGGCTTGGGTGCGGCGGTCGTCGAGGACGCGCCGGTGGCGGTGCTGCTACCGCCGCCGGAGCAGCCGGCCACCGCGAGCAGTGCCGAGCCGGCGAGAACGGTGAGGATCTTCTTCATGCTCATCCCCCAGATGAGGTCGGTTGGGAGGGTGCCGTCGGCCCGAGGAGCGGGCCAGGACCGGGCCTGGACACCCGGAGGCGAGCCTGACCGCCCCTCGAGCATAACCACGGGGCGCGCAGGGCTACTGCCGGCGCCCCAGCTCCGCCACCACCAGGTTGACCGCCTTGGGCCACAGGGCGGCGTCGACCGGCAGGGCCTCGGCGTCGCCGTCCTCGCGGTCGAGGCCCACGGTGAGCACGTAGTTCCCGCGGAGGGCGATGGCGGAGCGAAGAAGCTTGCCCTCGTAGACCCACGCCTGGTCAGCCGCGGTCTTCAGCCGGGTGACCTTGAACTCAGGGTCGGACTGCCGGATGCCCAGACGACGGTAGAAGTAGTCCTTGGCGCCGCTCTCGTCGGCGAAGTACGTCACCTTGAGGTCGAACAGGTCGCTCTCGGTGATGTCCCCGTCCTGGCGCACGTCGGCTCGGCGCGTGCAGGTGTTGCTCGCCGCCAGGGGGTCACCCGCCGCGTTGGTGCCGGTCCGGGTCACGCTGCGGGTCGTCGACCCCATGTCTGCGGTCCCCGTGGGCGCCACGCCGAAGACCTGCCGGAACGTGTCGTCACCGAGGACGTCGCAGGGCTCCACCAGCCTGGTCCGGCCCACCGAGGACTGGTTGCCGAACACGGCTGGCACCGGGGCCTGGCTGAGGGAGGTGGAGTCGACGTTGCGGAAGACCTCGTCGTAGGTGGCACGGACGGCCGGAAGGACCGTGGCCAGCTCGCTGCTGCTGATCTGCCGCGAAGCGTCGAAGACGTTGTCCGAGCCGAAGGAGTAGGTCAGCTTGAGCGTCGCGTTGTGGTGCAGGGCGAGGAAGAAGCCGCGGCTGGGGTTGAACAGGATCTTTCCGTCAAGGCCCGCCACGGCCTGGGCGCCGAGAGCCGCCTTGGCCCGAGGCATGGCAGCTCGCGCCGCGGCGAGGAACTGCCGGGCCTGTCCCGCGAGTGCCTTCTCCTGCGTCGTCCGCGGTGTCATCGTGGCGAGCTGCCGCTCGAGCTGGGTCAACCGCTTCTCGTCGCTGCCGTCACCGAGACTCAACGAGGTCTGCCAGTCCTCCTGGGCGGCCTCGTCGGTGGCGAACTGGCTCACCTCGAGATCGACCGAGCGGTCCCGGTCGTCCAGGAAGTCATACGTGCACTTCGTGACGACCGGAAGGTGGTCGGTGTCCGCGGCCGCGACCGAGTGCTGGCTGAACGTGTCGCTGACGGAGCTCGCGTCAACGAAGGGCGCGTAGAGCTTCTGCACGGTCTGGGCCGGGAGGGCCTGGCACGCGTCGACGTACCGGTGTCCTGCGACGGTGAGCGTGCCGCTCGGGCGGCGCACTGACGTCAGGTGCGCGGTCGCGGACTCGTGGCCGCTGCTGGCGGCGCCGGCGGCGCAGGCGCTGCTCATCATGAGCCCCCCGAGCGCCAGCGCGAACATGAGCTTGCGCATGCGTTTCCCTCGTTCCCCCCCGGTGGGACCGCTCCCAGCGTGGGCCCCAGGACCGCGTGAGCATACCCAGCCGCAGGAGGGACTCGCCTCACGGGGCGTCGGATATGTCCGTTACCCGCCGGAAGAGGCCGAGGGCTGGGGCGGGAGCCGGGGCGGGTCGGCGACCTCGTCCTGTGCCGGCCGGGTGACGTCGACGTCCTGGCCCCAGCGGGTGTAGGTCGTGACCGTCGGCCCCTCCCCCGGCTTCGTGGAGCTGATCCGGGCCGGCAGGCCGTCCTGGTCGATCCAGACCTCGACCGCGACGGAGCCGGTGAGGCGGTCGCGCACCTGCGCCTGGACCTCGGCGGGCAGGAGCGGAAGCATCGCCGCCGCCTCGATGCTGCCCCTGTAGTGGGTGGTCTGCCGGTCCCCCACCCGCTCGGCGCCGACCGTCGTGAACGGCGCCGCACCGGCATACAGGCGCACCTGGTTGGCCGGGTTGAGCGAGGCGGTGATGACCGCGACCACCGGCGCCATCATCGCCGAGAGCTGGTCGCCACCCGTGGCCGAGAGCCGCAGCCACTTCTTGCCCGGCTGGGAGGTGTCGGAGATGTAGACCGAGTCGCCGAAGACGCGCAGCTCGGTGCTCTCGCCGTTCTGGTCCCCCGAGAAGGACAGACGCGACTTCGCGCCGTCGATGACGATGTCCCCGGACCCGGTGCCGGTCGGCCCCTGGCTGGAGAAGTGCACCGCGCGCCGGGACTCGATCCGCTTGACCATGTCGCCGAACAGCGGACCGGCGGCCACGCGCTGGCCCGCCGAGTGCTGCGGGACGGGAGGCGAGTGGTCGCAGGCGGCCACGCCCAGGCCCAGCACGAGGGCGGCAACGACCGAAGCCGCGCCGGGGAGCCCGGCGCGGCTTCGATGGAAGAACACGGAACGATCAGCCAATTACTGGCCAGCCTCGTCCTCAGCCAGCAGGTTGCGGGTGCGGTTGGGGTCCAGCGGGATGCCGGGGCCCATCGTCGTGGTCAGCGTCGCCTTCTGGATGTAACGACCCTTGGCCGCGGACGGCTTGAGTCGCAGGATCTCCTCGAGGGCCGCACCGTAGTTCTCCACCAGCTTGGCCTCGTCGAACGAGGACTTGCCGATGATGAAGTGCAGGTTGGCGTGCTTGTCGACGCGGAACTCGATCTTGCCGCCCTTGATGTCGGAGACTGCCTTGGCGACGTCCATGGTCACCGTGCCGGTCTTCGGGTTGGGCATGAGGCCGCGGGGACCGAGGACCTTGCCCAGGCGACCGACCTTGCCCATGAGGTCGGGGGTGGCGACGACGGAGTCGAAGTCGAGCCAGCCGCCGGCGACCTTGTCGAGCAGCTCATCAGAGCCGACGTAGTCGGCGCCGGCCGCGGTGGCCTGCTCCGCACGCTCGCCGGTGGCGAAGACCAGGACCCGGGCCGTCTTGCCGGTGCCGTGCGGGAGGTTCACGGTGCCACGGACCATCTGGTCGGCCTTGCGCGGGTCGACGCCCAGGCGCATGGCAACCTCGACGGTCGCGTCGTACTTGGTGGTGGAGGTGTCCTTGGCCAGGCGCACGGCCTCGAGCGGTGCGTAGAGCTTGCCGGCGTCGATCTTCTCGACGGCGGCGCGGTAGGACTTGCTGCGCTTCACTTCTGCTCCTGTGTGTTTCGTGGTGGTGGTGGAGTCGTGGTCCTCGGGCCAGCGCGTGGCCCTGCCACTGTCGGCCTGCCGGGGCCCACCTCGGGGAGGTGGGCTCACCGGCATACCGGTGGTTCGAGCGGGACGGGCCCGCTCAAGCCTGGTCAGCCCTCGACGGTGATGCCCATGGAGCGGGCGGTGCCTGCGATGATCTTGCTCGCGGCGTCGATGTCGTTGGCGTTGAGGTCTTCCATCTTCTGCTGGGCGATCTCGCGGACCTGGTCAGCGGTGAGCTTGGCGACCTTGGTCTTGTGCGGCTCGCCGGAGCCCTTGGCCACGCCGGCGGCCTTCTTGATCAGCTCGGCGGCCGGCGGGGTCTTCGTGACGAAGGTGAAGGACCGGTCCTCGTAGACCGTGATCTCGACCGGGATGACGTTGCCGCGCTGGGACTCCGTCGCAGCGTTGTACGCCTTGACGAACTCCATGATGTTGACGCCGTGCTGACCGAGGGCCGGGCCCACGGGCGGCGCGGGCGTGGCAGCACCGGCCTGGATCTGCAGCTTGATGAAGCCGGAGACCTTCTTCTTCTTGGGAGGCATGCTTGGGGGTCCTTTTCTTGTGGTGTGGGCCTACGCCGTGGGCGATGACCCGGTTGCAGCGTCCGCGGACGGACGTCGTCCGGTCAGATCTTGGCGACCTGGTTGAACGACAGCTCGACCGGGGTCTCCCGGCCGAAGATCGAGACCAGCACCTTGAGCTTCTGCGACTCGGCGTTGATCTCGGAGATCGTGGCAGGCAGGGTCTCGAACGGACCCTCCATGACGGTGACGGACTCGCCGACCTCGAAGTCGACGACCTTGATGTCGGCGGTCTTCTTGGCGCCGGCCTTGCCGGGGGCGGCCGCCTCTTCCTTGGTCTCGAGGTTGGGCGCCAGCATGGTGAAGACCTCGTCGAGGCTCAGCGGCACCGGCTGGTGGGTGTGGCCGACGAAGCCGGTGACACCCGGGGTGTGGCGCACGGCGCCCCAGCTCTCGTCGGTGAGGTCCATGCGGACGAGGACGTAGCCAGGCATCCGGACGCGACGGACCAGCTTGCGCTGGCCGTTCTTGATCTCGGTGACCTCCTCCATGGGGACCTCCACCTGGAAGATGTAGGGCTCCATGTTGAGGCTGGTCACGCGCGTCTCGAGGTTGGTCTTCACGCGGTTCTCGTAGCCCGCGTACGAGTGGATGACGTACCAGTCACCCTCCTGGCGGCGCAGGGCGTCCTTGAACTCCTTGACCGGGTCGGCGGACTCGGTCGGCTCAGCGGCCTCGGTCGCCTCGGGGGTCTCGACAGCCTCGGGGGTCTCGGCGACGACGTCGCCGGCCTCCGGCGCAGCCGCCTCCTCGACAGAGGTCTCGACGACGTCGACGTCGGCACCGCTCTCGCGCGGCGCCTCGGAGCTCCACTGGTCGGACACGCTGGTGACCTACTTCCGTAACTCTGGTCTGTCGGCCGCCGAGAGGCGGCCGTGGGCCGGGAACCGGCCGGGACGGACTAGCTGCCGAACACCCACAGGATCAGCTTGCCGAACCCGAAGTCGAGCACGGACACGTAGAGCATGACCGCGACGACGAACACGATGACGACGCTGGTGTAGGTGAGCAGCTCGTGGCGGGTGGGCCGGACGACCTTGCGCAGCTCGTCGAGGATCTGGCTGACGAACAGCCCGACGGCACGGAAGAGACGCGTGACAACGTTGCCGCGCTTGCGGGACGACCCGCCGCGGCGGCCGGAGCCGCGGGTGTCGGCCGTGCTCACGTTCGTCACTGGTCCTCTTCTCGGTTGCTGACCTGTGACCTTCGGCGCCGGCACTCCTGGCTGGGATGCCGACGCCGAACGTCATCGGCATCTACGACGCAGGGCAGGAGGGACTCGAACCCCCAACCGCCGGTTTTGGAGACCGGTGCTCTACCAATTGAGCCACTGCCCTACGGGTGGTATCGGGCATGCGTCAGCATGGTTGTCGTCAACCACCCAAGGGGCGAGCATACGCGAGGGACGGGGCCCAAAGCGAACTCGCGGTGATGCCCGACCATTGTGCCCGACCGGTGGGGGTGGTCTCGACCCCGGGGCACGTTTTTCTTCTGCCGCACAGCGACGGGCGACCGGAGCGCGGACGCCATGGCACGGCCTACAGCAGGTCTGGGACCATGATGTGCGTGACCGAGTCAGCTGCCCACACCGTCCCCGCCCGCCGCATCTCCCGGCGCATCGGCGCCATCGCCGAGTCCGCCACGCTCGCCGTCGACGCCAAGGCCAAGGCGCTCAAGGCCGAGGGCCGGCCCGTCATCGGGTTCGGTGCCGGGGAGCCGGACTTCCCGACGCCGGACTACATCGTCGAGGCCGCGGTCGCCGCCGCCCACGACCCCGCCAACCACCGCTACACGCCGGGCGGCGGGCTCCCGGACCTGAAGAAGGCCATCGTCGCCAAGACCGCGCGCGACAGCGGGTATGCCGTGACCCCCGAGCAGGTGCTCGTCACCAACGGCGGCAAGCAGGCCGTCTACAACACCTTCGCCACGCTGCTCGACCCGGGCGACGAGGTGCTGCTGCCGGCGCCGTACTGGACCACCTACCCCGAGGCGATCAAGCTCGCCGGGGGCACGCCGATCGAGGTGTTCGCCGGCGAGGACCAGGGCTACCTCGTCACCGTCGAGCAGCTCGAGGCCGCACGCACCCCGCAGACCAAGGTGCTGCTGTTCTGCTCCCCCTCCAACCCGACCGGGGCCGTCTACTCGCCCGAGCAGGTCCGCGCGATCGGCGAGTGGGCCCTCGCGCACGGCATCTGGGTCGTCACCGACGAGATCTACGAGCACCTGACCTACGACGGGGTGCGCTCGGCGTCGATGCCGGTGGAGGTGCCCGGCCTGGCCGACGCCTGCGTCGTCCTCAACGGGGTCGCCAAGACCTACGCCATGACCGGCTGGCGGGTGGGCTGGATGATCGGGCCCAAGGACGTCGTCAAGGCCGCGACCAACCTGCAGTCCCATGCCACGTCCAACGTGTCCAACGTGTCCCAGCGCGCTGCCATCGCCGCGCTCAACGGCTCGCTGGACGCGGTCGAGGAGATGAAGGTGGCCTTCGACCGGCGCCGCCGCACCATCGTCGACATGCTCAACGAGATCCCCGGTGTCGACTGCCCCACGCCGCAGGGCGCGTTCTACGTCTACCCCTCGGTCAAGGGCGTGCTCGGCAAGACGATCCGCGGCAAGGTGCCGACCACCTCGGTCGAGCTGGCCGAGCTGATCCTCGACGAGGTCGAAGTGGCCGTGGTGCCGGGCGAGGCGTTCGGGCCCAGCGGCTACCTGCGCCTGTCCTACGCGCTCGGGGACGCCGACCTCACCGAGGGCGTCGGCCGGATCCAGAAGCTGCTCGCCGAGGCGCACTGACGCACCGCCGACAGCGGCCCGTCCCCGAACCCGGGGGGCGGGCCGCGGTCATGTGGGTCCTCGGTCCCTCGCGGGGCGGCCGGTGGCGTGGCAGGCTCGGTGCATGAGCGACAACGAGTCCTACGACGAGTACAGCGTCGACGACGAGACCCAGCTGCAGCCGGGTGACACGCTCGACGACCGGTACCGCGGCGTGGAGGACATCCTCGACGAGGGCTGGTCACCGCCGGAGCGGCCCCGGGGCGTCAACGCCTTCGGGACAACCGCCTCGGAGCAGCACCAGGGCGAGAGCCTCGAGCAGCGCATGCGCCAGGAGGAGCCGGACCCGTCAGCCGCCTTCGACGACCCGCTCGAGGACCGCGAGGAGGACCCGGACGCCCCGCGCGAGGAGGACGAGTTCCTCGACGACGGCGAGGTGGGCGACCGCCGGGCCGGCCGGCTGGTCGACCCGGACGAGGGCGTCCACGAGGACGAGGAGTCCGAGCTGTGGGGCGGCGACGTCGGCATCGACGGTGCCGGCGCCTCGGCCGAGGAGGCCGCGATGCACGTCGTCGAGGAGTGAGCGGCACCGCGGGCTGACCGATCCCGGGGGTGGCCACCAGCCGGGGCTGACACACTGTCGCGCATGCACCGACCGGTCGACCGGCTCCCGAAAGCGCACCTGCACCTGCACTTCACCGGGTCGATGCGCCTGTCCACGCTGCTGGAGCTGGCCGCCAAGCACGGCATCTCGCTGCCCGAGGCGCTGACCTCGGGCTGGCCTCCCCGGCTGCGCGCCACCGACGAGCGGGGCTGGTTCCGCTTCCAGCGGCTCTACGACATGGCCCGGGCCTGTGTGCGTGACGAGGCGGACATGCGCCGGATCGTGCGCGAGGCCGGCGAGGACGACGCCGCCGAGGGCTCGCGGTGGCTGGAGATCCAGGTCGACCCGACCTCCTACGCCGTGCACCTGGGCGGGATCACCCCGACGCTGGAGATCGTGCTCGACGAGGCGGCCAAGACCTCGGCCGAGACGGGCACGGCGGTGGCCGTCGTCGTCGCGGCCAGCCGGATCCGGCACCCCCTCGACGCCCGGACCCTGGCCCGGCTGGCGGCGCGGTACGCCGGGGACGGGGCGGGCACGGTGGTCGGCTTCGGGCTGAGCAACGACGAGCGGCGTGGGGTGACCGCGGAGTTCGCCCCGGCGTTCGCGATCGCCCGCCGGGCCGGGCTGGCGTCGGTGCCCCATGGCGGGGAGCTGCTCGGGGCGTCCGCGGTGGCCGAGACGCTGGACACGTTGCGGCCCGACCGGATCGGGCACGGGGTGCAGAGCGTGCAGGACCCGGCGGTGCTCGAGCGGGTCGCCGCGGGCGGCACGACCCTCGAGGTGTGCCCGGGCAGCAACGTGGCGCTCGGCGTCTACACCGAGGACTCGGCGGTGCCGCTGCGGGAGCTGGTCTCGGCCGGGGTGCAGGTCGCCCTGGGGGCCGACGACCCGCTGCTGTTCGGCTCGCGGCTCGCCGCGCAGTACGAGACCGCGCGGGAGGTGCACGGGTTCACCGACGCCGAGCTGGCCGAGCTGGCCCGAGGGTCGATCCGGGGGTCGCGCGCGCCCGCCGGCACGAAGGCGGCCCTGCTCGCCGACGTCGACACGTGGCTGGCGTCGTCGCCGCTGCCGGACGGTCCGCGCCCTTGACGTCAAGTGCAGTTCACCTCCGACGATGAGGCATGACCTTCACCCCTGAGGAGCTGGCCTACCTCGCGTCGCAGCGGCTCGGCCGGCTGGCGACCATGGCGCCCGGCGGCGACCTGCAGAACAGCCCGGTGTCGTTCCACGTCAACGCGGACGGGACCATCGACATCCCGGGCCGGCGGATGGGGGCGAGCCGCAAGTTCCGCAACGTGCAGACCCACCCGCAGGTCGCCTTCGTCGTCGACGACATCGCCTCGGTCACGCCTTGGGTGGTGCGCTGCCTGGAGGTCCGGGGCGAGGCGGAGGCGCTCACCGACGTCGACCCGCCGGCGCCGTACTTCTCCCGCGAGGTCATCCGCATCCGGCCCCGCCGGGTGATCAGCTTCGGGATCGGGGACAGCGCGGCCAGGGCCGCGCGCAACGTCGGCTGACCGGCACGAGCCGGTATGCCGGGTGCCGGCTAGAGGGTGAGCCCCACCAGGACGGGCTCGTTGACGAGCGTGACACCGAAGGCGTCCTGCACCCCGTCACGGACCTCGCGCGCCAGCGCCAGGACGTCCCCAGCCTTGGCGCCACCGCGGTTGGTCAGCGCCAGGGTGTGCTTGGTCGACAGGGCTGCCGGGCCGGGAAGCCCGTGCCCCTTGGCGAAGCCGGCCTTGTCGATGAGCCACGCGGCACTGGTCTTGACCATGCCGTCCGGGGCGGGGAACTCCGGCGGCGCCGCCTCGGCACCGAGGCGGCCCCGCGCGCGGTCCTGCAGCGCGGCATACGCCTGGGGCGACAGGACCGGGTTGGTGAAGAACGACCCGCAGCTCCACGTGTCGTGGTCGGCGGGGTCGAGGACCATGCCGCGACGACGACGCTGCTCGAGCACGGCCGCGCGCGCGTCGGCGAGCGGCACCCGCTCCCCCTCCGCGACGCCAAGGCCCTGCGCCAGCGCGGCGTAGCCGACCGGCTCGGACATCGTGCCGACGCGCAGCTGGAACACCACGTCGAGGACGACGTAGCGGGAGGTCGCCTTGAACAGGCTGTGGCGGTAGGTGAAGGCGCAGTCGGCGTTGGCGAAGGTGCGCACCTGCTGCTCCCGGCGGTCCCAGACCCGCACCTGGGCGATGGTCTGGGCGACCTCCTGGCCGTAGGCGCCGACGTTCTGGATCGGGGTGGCGCCGGCGCAGCCGGGGATGCCGGACAGCGCCTCGACGCCGGCCCAGCCCTCGTCGACCGCGCGGACGACGACGTCGTCCCAGACCTCTCCGGCGGCCACGCGCACGGTCGCGCCACCGCACTGGTCGGCGGACTCGACGGTGATGCCGGAGGTGGCCACCCGCACCACCGTGCCGGCGAAACCCTCGTCGGCGATGAGCAGGTTGGACCCGCCGGAGACGACCAGCAGGGGCTCGTCGGCGTCGTCGACCTCACGGACCGCGTCGACCAGCTCGTCGGTCGTGGTCACGGTCACCAGCCGGGCGGCGGGACCGCCCACCCGCATGGTGGTCAGGTCGGCCAGCGGGGCGTCGTGCTCCTCGCGCATCCGGTCAGTCCAGGGCGACGACGGCCAGGGCGCGGCCCAGGACCTTCTCGCCGTTGCAGGTCGCGGTCAGCTCGACGGTGGCCCGCTTGGCCTCCTCGTCGACGGACTTCACGACGCCGGTGACCTCGACGTCGGCCCCGGTGTCGTGCGGCACGACGACCGGCCGGGTGAAGCGCACGCCGTAGTCGACGACCCGGCCGGCGTCACCGACCCAGTCGCTGACGACGTTGACGGCGGCGGCCATGGTGAACATGCCGTGGGCGATGACGTCGGGCAGCCCGACCGAGGTGGCGAAGCGCTCGTCCCAGTGGATCGGGTTGCGGTCCAGCGACGCCCCGGCGTACTGCACGAGGGTGGCGCGGGTGATGTGGACGGTGCGGCCGGGCAGCGCCTGGCCCGCCTGGACGTCGGCGACGGACAGGGCCATCACTCGCCTCCCCGGATCACGATGGTCGAGGTGGCGGTGCAGACCCGCTCCCCCTCGGTCGTGGACAGCTCCGTGCGGGTGGTGACCATGGCGTGGCCGCCGGCCTCGCGGACGGTGTCGACGTGCAGCTCCCCGACGATCTCGTCGCCGGCGGTGATCGGCCGGTGGTGGGCGAACTTCTGCTCGCCGTGCACGACCCGGCTGAAGTCGATGCCCGCCTCGGGGTCGACGATGAGCTGCCTGTCGCACTGCTGGGCGATGAGCACGGCGAACGTCGGCGGGGCGATGACGTCGCGGTAGCCGCGCGCCCGCGCCTCCTCGGCGTCGGTGTGCACGGGGTCGACCGCACCCACCGCCTCGGCGAACTCCCGGATCTTCTCCCGGCCCACGGCATACGGGGCGGTGGCCGGGTAGGTGCGCCCGGCGAAACTCGCGTTCACGGCCATGGCGACCACCCTAGGGGAGCCCGCACGGGCACGAAAAACGGCCGCCCCCGCAGCGCGTGCGGGGGCGGCCGGTATGCCGTGTGGCGTGACCTCAGCGGGTCTCGCGGTGCTGCGTGTGCTTGCCGCAGCGGGGGCAGAACTTCGCCAGCTCCAGACGGTCAGGGTCGTTGCGGCGGTTCTTCTTGGTGATGTAGTTGCGCTCCTTGCAGTCCACGCACGCCATCGTGATCTTGGGGCGGACGTCGGTGCTCTTGCTGGCCACGGGGCAACCTGCTCTCGAAACTCACGGAAGAACTACGGGTAGGGCGCGTGCGCAGCGAGCGCGCAACGACGCACCAGAGTACGCGATCCCGAGCTAGATC
Source organism: Oryzihumus leptocrescens (assembly GCF_006716205.1). Lineage (GTDB taxonomy): Bacteria > Actinomycetota > Actinomycetes > Actinomycetales > Dermatophilaceae > Oryzihumus > Oryzihumus leptocrescens. Next base: position 3,188,515 of record NZ_VFOQ01000001.1, read on the forward strand.
CCGAAATCACGCTGGTAGCGGGGGCGGGACTTGAACCCGCGACACCACGATTATGAGCCGTGTGCTCTGACCACCTGAGCTACCCCGCCAGGGGTTCCGGTGACCCGGTCGGCCGCCCCGAGGGACGGCCGCCGGACCCGGACTGAGCCCCAATAGGGAATCGAACCCTAGACCTTTTCCTTACCATGGAAACGCTCTGCCGACTGAGCTATTGGGGCAAGTCGAACGGCTGTCGCCGCCCGGCTTTGCGTCGCCGAGAGTACACGTTCCCGGCCCCGGACCTGAAATCGGCGCCCCCGCGGCGGTGTCACCCCTTCGGACGGTCCCGACGTAGCGCGGTGATGCCCCCTTTGGTGGAGCGCGTCACGGAGTCACGGGCATAGACCGGAACCGGCCACTCGGCCACTCATCGACTCCATCGTGAAGGGGGAGCCATGCGCCATCGGTATCGCGTGACCCTGGTCGCAGGGGTCACCGCCATTGCCTCCGCGCTGCTCGCCGCGCCCGCCCGGGCCGGCGGCAGCGACCACCACACGTGGACCGTCCACCCCGGCACCGGCACCATCGCCGCCGCCGTGGCCCAGGCCCACGACGGGGACACCCTGCTGCTCAAGGCGGGCACGTTCCACGACAGCGTCACGATCACGAAGTCGCTGACGATCCGCGGCGCAGGCTGGGACAAGACCACCGTGCGGCCGCCGTCGAGCAAGGCCGGCTGCACCGTCATGGGCGGGGTCCACGGGCTCTGCCTGTTCGGCGCGACCGACTCCACGTTCAACCCCATCTTCTCCGACCGGCTCAAGGACGCCTCGGTGTCCGACCTGCGCCTCACCGGGTTCTCGGGGATCGGCGTGGTCGGCTTCAACACCGACCACCTGTCGGTGACACACGTCCGGTCGGACCACAACGGCCAGTACGGCATCGCCCGGTTCGCGTCCACCCACTCGCTGTTCGCCCACGACTCGGCGTCGTGGGACGGCGAGGCCGGGCTCTACCTGGGTGACTCCCCCAACGGGGACAGCGTGGTTCGGGACAGCTGGAGCGACCACAGCAACTTCGGCATCTTCCTGCGCGACAGCACCGGGCTCACCGCCCGCGACAACCACGTCTGGGGCAACTGCGTCGGCGTCATGGCCCTCAACACCGGCGGCGAGGCGCCGTACGACATCCCGGCCGGTGACTACCGCATCACCGGCAACACCGCCTGGGCCAACGACAAGGCATGCCCGGCCGGCGAGGACGGTCCGGCGCTCTCGGGCCTCGGCATCCTGCTGGCGGGGGTGCACGACAGCGTGGTCCGCGACAACACCGTCAACAACAACAAGCCCGGAGGCCCGACCCTGGGCTCGGGCGGGATCGCGATCGTCTCGACGAAGTCGATGCACGGCACGGACCCGACGAACAACACCGTCGCCGGCAACGACGCCCACCGCAACGTCCCGGCCGACATCCTCTGGGACAGGACCGGCTCGGGCAACGTGGTCCGCGGCAACGACTGTGCCAAGGCCATCCCCGACAACCTGGGCTGGTGCCACCAGTAACAGCGGCGGCCTGACCACCCTGACCCCGCCGGGCATCCCGGCGGGGTCAGCCTGCCGGGATGTCCTCCGGCTCCATCTCGTCGGCGTAGCGCACCTCGGAGACGTTCCATTCCTGCTGCAGGGCCGTGATGTCGGCCCGGGTCGTGATGTCCCGAACCGCCCTCGTGGGGTCGGACGCCTCGGCCGGCGGCACCAGCGCGGCCTGCCAGTGACCGTGCTCCGGGACAGGGCTCACCGCGATGTAGAGGTCCATGCCGCGACGGTATCCCGTGGCCGACGGTCGCCACCGCCCCCGCGCCGAGGTCGGGAAACGGTTGACCTTCAAGCAACCTGAAGGTCCACGATGGCCGCCGTGACCTCACCGGAGCTGAGCATCGGCGCCTTCGCCCACCTCGTCGGCCTGACCCCGAGCGCCTTGCGCTTCTACGACGACTGCGGCCTGCTGCACCCCGCCCGGGTGGACCCCGGCAGCGGATACCGCTGGTATGCCGTGTCGCAGGAGCCGCGGGCGCGGCTCCTCGCGGAGCTGCGGGTGGTGGACCTCCCCCTCGTCTCGGCGCGGGCCGTGCTCGACGGATCGCCGGAGGAGGCCACCCGCCTGCTGGAGGACCACCTGGCGGCCGTGGAGGGCAAGGCGGCACTGACCCGCCGGGCGGTGACCGACGCCCTGACCGACCTGCACGGCGGGCAGCGCCCGTGCCGTTTCACCCTGTCCGGCCCGGAGCTGGCCAGCGCCGTGCGGCAGGTGGCCCCCGCCGCGGCCGCCGCCGACCGCGTCACGCTGCCCGGTGAGGACCCCGCCCTCGACGAGGTCCTGCGGTGCGCCCTGCTCGAGGTCGACGCGGGCGAGGTGCGGCTGGTCGCGAGCGACCGCTACCGGCTGTCGGTCCGCACGCTGCATCCCCGTGCGGGCAACGACACCGCGGGGCGGGCACTGGTGCCCGTCCCTGACCTCGTCGACCTGGCCGGCTGGGCCCGGCCCCAGACCGAGGTCACCCTGACCCTGGAGGGCGACCGGATCACCGCCGAGGGCGAAGGGGGGTCGCGCCGGCTGGCGACCCGCGAAGGCGACTTCCCGGCATACCAGGCGATCCTCGACGGGGTGCCCGCGGCGACGGTCCGCGCCATGGTGGCCCGCGAGCGCCTGCGCAGCGCCCTGGAGGAGGACCTGCCCGAGGTGGTCGTGCTCGAGCTGCGCGAGGGCCACTTCGCGCTCGACCCGCCCGGCCTGCGGCTCGACGCGGTGGTCGTCGGCGGTCCGATGCGCGTCGGCTTCGCGCCGCCCCTCCTGCGGGCGGCGCTGGAGGCCAGCGTCGGTCCCGAGGTGATGCTGGAGCTCTCGGAACCCAACCGCCCCGTGCTGGTGCGCTCGGCCGACCAGGGCACGTTCACCACCCTGGTCATGCCCTACCGGCTCGACCACCACGGATGAGGACCGTCACCCTCGGGGAGCCGCGCGCCGCCGTCGCCCGCCGCCGGACCGCTGTGGCACCAGGTGGCCGACGACCTGGGGCTGGCCTGGGGGGCGCCGACCCTGCGCGCCGCACTCGGCTCGGTCTCCCTGGTGGCCACGTTCCTGCTGCCGGTGTCGTCACTGTGCGTCCCGCTCCTCGCCCGTGCCCACGGCTGGTCGGCGGTGACCGGTGGCGTCCTCGTCGGCGCCACCGTCGCCGGTGCCCTGTCCGTCACCCTGCTCGTGGCCCGTCGCGGGGCATCCGGACAGCCCATGCTGGTCGCGGGCTCGGGGCTGCTCGTCGCGGGCAGCGGGATCCTGGGCGTGGCCTGGTCGCCCTGGGAGGGCGTGGCCGTGGTCGGCGCCCTGGTCCAGGGGGTGGGGACCGCGCTGTTCACCTCGCGGGTGGGACCGATCCTGCTCGGCAGCGCCCCACGCACGCACCTGGCGCGGGTGCAGTCACTGCTGGTGCTGGTCCAGGCCGCGCCGCTGGTGGTCGCCATGCCCCTGCTCGGTTCCCTGGCCGCGTGGGCGGGGGCCGGCGCGGCCACGACGACCTGCGCGGCGGGTACGGCCGCGGCCGGCGTCCTGCTGCTGCAGCAGCGGCGGCCGGCGAGCTGAGGCTCAGTGCCCGTGCGGGTCCGCCCAGGCGTGCTTGGTGACGATGTAGACCCGGCCGTCGGCAAGCTCCATCGCCACCGCGCGCAGCCACGGCCTGGGCTGGGGCCAGTGGCCGGCCGCCCTGAGCTGGCGCTCCAGGGCGGTCTCGATCTCGAGCATGGGGTGGTTGAGCTGGGCCGCGGCGACCTTGTTGATCACCGACTGGATCTCCAGCTGTGCGCGGTCGTGGACCTCCTGGTCGACCTCCATGACCTCTCCTCGGGGACGGGGAGGTCGCGGTGCCGCGGCCTCCGTGGGACCACCGTGCACCCGAACCCGTGTCACGGCAACGGCGTCAGGTCCCGGCGCCGGTGGGCTCGACGGGTGCGGCTCCCGAGGTCGGTGCGTTCGCGGGAGTGGGCAGACCTGCAGCCGTCGACCCGTCGGCGGGAGCCGGCGTGCCGGTCGGCATGGGCGTGCTCGTCGGGCACGGGTCCGTGACCGTGGGCGTCGGGGCGTCCCCATCCGGGACCGTGGTGGGCGCGGCCGCGGGGGCGGTCACCGGCGCCTCGGTCGGCGTGGGCACCGGAGCCGGCGTGTCGCCCGGTCCGGTGAGGTCGCCCGGTCCGGTCGGGTCGGCGGTCGGGGTCGGCTGGCAGGTCGACGCGTCACCCGTCCCGGAGCTGGGCGTGCCAGTTGGTGTTCCACCCGGGTCACCTGTGGGGCTCCCGGTGGGCGTCCCGCCGGGGGTGGTCGACCGCCCGGGAGTGGTGGCTGGGCCGGACGACCCTGTCGTGGAGGGCTGCGGCGTCGCGGAGGCTGAGGTCGCTGCCTGCCGGGCCGGTCCGGCGGCGACGGGCGGGGACAGCGGCTCGGGTTGCCACACCACCGACACCCCGTGCTCGCCGAAGGTGCGCATCCACCCGAGCACGGTCGTCAGGTAGTCCCCGGAGTGGTTGTAGGCGAGGACCGCGGCACGTAGGTCCGCGGCACGGGCGAGGTCACGCCCGTGGCTGCACAGGTACGCCGCCGCAGCCGCGGCCGCGTCGTCCACGTCCTGGGGGTCGGCACGACCGTCGCCGTCGGCGTCGACACCGGCCCGCAGCCAGGTGCCCGGGATGAACTGCATGGGCCCGACCGCCCGGTCCCAGATCGGGTCGCCGTCCCAGCGGCCGCCGTCGGTGTCGCGGATCGCGGCGAAGCCGGCGCCGTCGAGCACCGGGCCGACCACGGCGGGGCGGACCCGGCCGTCGGCGTCGACGGACCGGCCGGTGAGGGACCCCGACTCGACCTGGCCCACGGCCTCCAGCAGCGTCACCGGCAGGTGGCACCCGGGTGGCGCCGTCGCCACGGCTCGCCGGTAGGCCGCCAGCAGCCGCGCGGGCAGCGCTGGTCCCCCAGTGGGCTCCGACCACGACGCGGGCTGGACCGGGAGGGCGGCCCGGCGGGTCTGGGGCCGGGTCGCCGGCGCACCGACGAAACCGGCCCCGGGCGCCATCCCCCAGGTGGCCCCTGGAACGGCCAACCCCTCCAACGGCGCCGCGGCGGGAGCGCCTGCCCGCGGCGGCGGCGAAGCCGACAGCCCCAGCACCACCTCACGGTCGGTGCCGGCGCCCAGCACCAGCACCGTCGCCGCCCAGAGCGCGAGCTGCCGGCTCCCGGGCCAGCGGCGCCGCATCGGCTCAGCGCCCCGTTCCGGTCGGGACGCCACGGTCGGGCAGCGCACCGACGAGCTCGGCGTCTCGGGCCGGTGACGTCGGGCTTGGGGCCGCGGCCGCCGCCGGGCGGGACACCCGGGCCGGCCCGCGGGCCGCGCGCCGGCGCCACAGCAGGACCGACCACGCCAGCAGCACCAGGAGGGCGGCGCCGGCCGCGGCGTCCACCAGCGCTGGTCCCAAGGGCGCGGTGGACAGGGTTGTCGGGCGGGTGGGGAGCGGTACCCGCCCGACAGTCCAGGGGAAGGTGGCGGTCGTCGCGCCCATCCCGGCGCGGCGCACGGTCACCTCCAGGCGCAACCGTCCCGGATCGCGCAGGTCCAGCGGGGCCGACCACCGGCCGCCACCGATGGGCTGGGCGGCCACCCGCTGAGGCGGCTGGCCGGTGGGTCCGACCAGGCTCACCTCGACCGAGCGCACAGGCCCCGGGGAGGGCCGCCGGGCGTCGAAGACGTCGACCAGCGCCACGGCCGGGCCGGGTCGGTTGGGTCGGACCGCCAGTGCCTCCTGCAGGTCGCCGACCTGCTGGTCCACAGCGACCGACGACGGCTGCGCCGGGGGGCGGACCAGCTGGGGCTCCAGGGCTGGCTGCCCGCTCGTGAGCACGGCCGTCAGCGCCAGGATCGTCAGGGCCACGCCGGCCTCGGCCAGCACGGCGCGCGCCGGCACCTGACGGGCCCTCGACCCGCGGCCGTGCAACCGCACGGTGTTCGCCAGGGCGAGGACGCCGGCCAGCCCGGCGGCCACGACCTTGAGCAGCAGGGTCCTGCCGTAGACGGTCAGGACCAGGGCGTCGACCGAGCCGACCACCTGGCTGCTCAGGTAGAGCCCGGTCACGGCCACCACGCTCACGCACGCCGCCGCCGGGATCCCGAACGCACGCAGGGCGGCCCGCACGTCCGCTCCGGACAGCCGGCCTGCCCGATGCCCGCGGACCACCACGGCGGACAGGACCGCCAGGGCTCCGGCCCACGTCAGGCCGCCGGCCAGGTGGGCGGCTGTCGCGACCACGCGGGTCGGGCTCACCGCGGCACCGGCGCCGGAGTGCCCCAACAGGGCGGTCCCGACGCAGGCGAGGCCGGTCCCGGCCGCCAGCAGACCCCGGGAGGTGGTCTGTGACGGCCGGGTCCGGCCGGTCCATGTGGCCCCCACCAACAGGAGCAGCCCGGCACCGCGGACCGCCCAGCGGAGGCCGTAGCCTCCCGCGAGCAGGCCGTCGAGCCGCAGCCCGGTCGGGGCGAGCTGGTCGACCAGCAGGGCCACCGAGGCCAGCGACGCGCCGACAGCGCCCCACACGGCATACCGGTCACAGCCGGCTGCGGCCCACGGGCCGGCGGCCGGCCGGGCACGCCCGAGGACCCACCGGGCCAGCCGGCCACCCAGGCACAGGGCCAGCCCGAGCAGGACAGCCCAGCGCATCGCGGCCTCCTCCGGACGCGGCGCCGGCTCGGAGAAGGCGGTGGCGGCCACCGCCTCCTGGACGCCGAACACCAGGTCGCCGCTCGTGCGGTGCAGGTCGTCGCTGGACAGCGTCTCCCAGGAGATGCGGTAGGTGCCGCGCTCCAGCGGCGGCAGCGCGGCCGCAACCTGCACCGGCTCCTCGGTGTCCTCGACACCCGCGGCGCTGTCGCCCCCGCCGCTGGTGACCAGCCGCAGCCCGGTCAGCGCGACCGGCGCCTCGCTGCCCCGGGACAGCTCGATGCGGGTGGAGGCCAGCTCGACGTGCTCGCTGAACTCCAGGGTGAGCTGGCGCGGCGCGACCGGGAGGACCTGCCCGTCACCGGGGTTGCTCGAGGCCAGGAAGGCGTGGGCCTGCGCTGCCCCCGAGGGCAGCACCAACCCGGCCGTCACCGCGAGCAGGGCAGCCGCCGCCAGCCGGAGCCGCACGCTGGTCCGGCGCCCGGTCGCCATCACAGCACCGGGACGTGCGGCAGGTGCAGCGCGCCGTCGTCGATGGTCGCGAGCTCGCCGGGGTGCAGTGCCCCCGCGGTGTTCTCGAAGACCAGGTAGTAGGTCTGCCCCGGGCGCAGCGTGTGTCCCTGCTTCATCAGCGAGACCCGGTGGGTGCTGCCCTGGCGGGCCTCGCTGCGAAGGGTCGGCGGGTGGGCGACGTCGGACTGGAAGCGGGATGCCTTCTCCGCATCGAGCACGACATAGCTGAGCGTGATCAGGCCGCCGTCGCCGACCACCGCGATCCGCGAGAAGCGGACGCCGAGCGCCTGCTCCATGGCCGCGCTCTGCGGCATGCGCATCCGGCTGGCCTCGGCACGGTCGCCGAGCAGGTTGCCGGTCACCACCGCCGCGAGCGCGAGGACCACGGCGACGACGAGCGCGCGGGCTGCGATGGTCACGTCACGGCGGGCCGCCAGGGTCTGCACGGTCATGGGACTCCCCTTTCGTCACCGGGGCCCGTCGCCGGGCCCCGGTGACCTCATCGGTCAGGGCAGGGTGTTGCGGGTCGAGACGAAGCTGTCGAAGAAGGCGGTGCCCGCCATCGTCGAGCGGTTCGTCGAGGTGACGCCCTGGCCGACCCCGAGCAGGACGGTGTCGACGCGCAGGCCGCTCGTGTTGCCGTTGAGCGCGGTCTGCGCCGTGCCGTCCACGCGCAGGGTGAGCGCGCCCCGCGAGGCGCCGGTGGCCGGCCCGCTGAGCCAGTCGACCTGCAGGGTGTGGGTGCCGGCCGGGAGGGTGACCCAGGCCCCGGTGACGGCGCCCTGCCCGGTCCGGTCCATCACCACGCGGACCTGCGCGGTCCCTCCGGCGCCGTGGAACTGCAGGGCGAACGTCTCGCCTCCGGCCGCCGCGCGGGCCTGCAGCAGCGTCAGCGTCGTCGACGTCGTCGTGCCGGAGGTCAGCGTGTTGGCGTTGAAGGCGAACCGTGCGTGGTAGCCGGTCTCCGCGTCCGGGGTGGTGTCCGTGACCGTGGAGAGCCGGTTGGCCGACCCGCCGGGCAGGGTCACCTGCAGGCCGCGGTTGCTCCCGCCGACCGGTATGCCGGCCGCCGGGGTCACCGAGACCCCACCGGTGGTGGAGGACCACGCCGAGAGCGTCCCGGAGTCGAAGCTGTCCGAGAAGATCGCGTTCGGCCTGACCACGGTGACCGTCGTGTTCACCGCGTTGCTCCAGTTGCCGGCCAGGTCCTGCACCCGCAGGTTGAAGCGCTGCCCGCCCTGCGGGATGCCGGACAGCGGCACGGTCACCACGATCTTGCCGGCCACCAGGCTCACCGGGAGCCGCGTGGCCTTGCCGGCCCCGGGGTCGGTGCTGCCGAGCCAGAACTCCGCCGCAGCGAACGAGGTCTCGTCGACCGCCGCCGTCAGGGTGACCGAGGCTGCTCCGTTGGTCGGGTTGGGCGAGGCGACGAGGCCGGACAGCACCGGCGCCTTCCGGTCGACCGTCAGCGTCGCGACGTAGAGCGGACCCCAGTTGCCGGCGGCGTCCTGGCCACGGACCGCCACCCGGTGCTGGCCGTCGGACAGGGCCCGGACCTGCGAGAGCGGGATCAGGCCGTAGACGTCCTCGGTGCTCGAGCCCATCCGGCCGTCGGTGGCGATGAGCTGGAGCCCGGTGCCACCGGCCGGGGTGGCCGTCGTCGGGTCGAGGAACGCCTCGGCGTCCTTGAGCGGGCTCTGCACCGCGCCCTGCGCGTCACGGTCGGTGATCCGCGCCGAGACCACGAGGTAGCCGGGGTTGGCGGTGTCGCTGACGACCCCGTTGCTCGGGTTCGGGCCGACGCTGGCCGCCTCGACGCCCGGGCCGGTCAGGTCGACCGTGAACGGGACGTCCAGGGTCGGGCCCCACAGTCCGAGGCTGTCCTTGCTGTGCACCAGCAGGTGGTGCACGCCCTCGCCCATGGCGGTGACGTCCGCCGCGGGGATCGTGACGTCCTCGGAGACGACGGTCGCGCTGCGGTTGAGCGTCATCGCGTGGCCGGAGCCGTTGGCGCCGGCGGTGTCGACGAAGTACTCCGCCGCCGTGATCTTGCCGCCCGCGTCGGAGTCGTCACCGGTCGCGTTGAGGTCCACGCCGTCGATGCCGTTGCTCGGGTTCGGCGACGCCGAGCCGTTGGTCGTCTGCGGTCCGGTCTTGGGCAGGTTGAGGACGGCCGAGCCGACCACGCCCCAGTTGCCGTTGGCGTCCTGCGCCCGGACGTAGACGACGTGCCTGCCGGCGTCGAGGCAGCTCAGCGCGACCGGTGTCGGCGTCGCGGTGCAGTCGGCCGTGGCCGGGATCGTGCCCTGGGCACCGGTGACCGTCACCGTGCCGAACGTGCCGGTCATCGGACTGCCGAAGCCCACGCCGGTCGTCACGGCGTCGTCGACGACGAACTCCGCCTGCCGGACGGCGGCGCCGCCGGTCGTCGCGTCGCTGAGGTCCGCCGTCACGGTGACCGGCGCCAGCCCGTCGGAGGGGTTGGGGCTCACCGACACGTGCGAGGGGACCGGGCCGACGCTGTCGCCAGAGTCCGCCGGGGCGGCCGTGTCGAGGAACGTCAGCATCCCGCCGAACGCCAGCTGTGTCGGGTCGGCGGTGGTCTGGCCGGTGTTGTCCAGGTGCCCACCGGCCTCGAAGAGCGCGATCTTGGCCTCGGGCCCGGTCGGCATGGTGACGATGCTGTCCATCGTCGAGCCCGGCTCGACCGCCTCGGTCACGGCGGGCTCGGCGTAGGCCAGCGGGTGCCCGTCCTGGGCGACCAGGGTCTGGTCCTGGCCGAGCAGGCTCATCGAGTGGGTCTGGCTGCCGACATTGACGTAGCGCAGCAGGACCCGGTGTCCCTGGTCGGTGCTGACCGGGTCGGTCGAGGGGAACGGCTTGCCGTTGATCAGCCGGTACTTCGGCGCGAAGTCGCGCATGTCGAACGTCGTCGGCGCCGCGTTCAGGGCCGGGTCGACCTCGCTGAGCACCACGACGGCGTCGTCGTCGTAGCTCGTGCCGGACGAGCCGTAGGCCGTGCCGTCGGGCGCGAGCACCACGAGGGCCCCGGCCAGGCCCATCGCGACCTGACGGGTTCCGTCGGCGGTGTGCCCGGCCTCGTACAGGTAGGTGCCGGGCCGGCCCGCGGTGAACGTGTAGGTCGACGTGCCACCGGCCGCGGTGCCGGACACCTCGGCGGTGGCCGACAGCCCGGCGGAGAACGCGGCGGCCGGCTGGCCCGGGAAGGCCAGGGAGGTCGCCTCGTCGAGCTGGTTGTGCAGGGTGACCGTGACCCGGTCGCCCTGGTGGACCACCAGGAGCGGGCCGGGGGCGGTGGCCGACCCGGCCGAACCGGTGCTCGAGTAGCCCCAGATCGGCACCGTGCGGCCGAGCAGCGAGGTGGTGCCGGCCATCGCCCACAGGTCGCAGGCGACCGTGCCCGAGCCGGTGCAGCCCTGCCCGGAGAGCTTGCCCGCAGCGGCCGCGGGCACGGCCGTCGCGGCCCGGGCCGGGAGGCCCCTGGAGGCAGCCCTGGCCGGGGCCGTCAAGGCCCGGCCGGTGGCGGTCGGTGCCACGGCACCGGCCGCGTCGGCCCGGGAGGCGACCACCGGTATGCCGAGCAGGCCCACCGCGGCGAGCGCCGCGATACGTCGTGCCCACCGGGGCGAGTGCGCCCGGTGACAGGGGGTGTTGCGGGTCATCGCCCTCACCTCAGTTCGCCGGGCAGCCGGCGGGCGGGTCGATGCGGAAGACCGTCATCATCCCCCCGAAGGTCGCCCCGTAGTTGGTGGCCTGCTGCAGCGCGTGGCTGTGCGCGACGTGGTAGTACTCGCCGCACTCGTTGTTGGCCGTGATGTTGGCCGGGAGGGGGTTCTTCACCCCGAGGTAGGGGCTCTCACTGAACCAGGTGTCCGAGCCGACGAGCAGCTGGTCGGTGATGGCCGGCACCTGGGTCGGGATCGGGTTCGTCGTGGGGTTCCAGTGCTCGACGTCGCGCCAGTCCATCAGCGCGTCGACGCTCTGCCCGGGCTGCACGTCGAGGTCGTACTTGAGGTACGACAGGTCCTGGCCTGTTGGGCCCTGCAGGGCGTGCCCGTCCTTGTTGACCACCCGCTCGTCGCTTCCGTGGGGGTGGAACGGGTAGTTCACCGAGCCGGCGTTGAGGTAGCGGATGACTGCGGGCAGCGGGTTCGTCACCGCGTCGTACGGCTGGATGTGGACCAGCGCGCCGTAGGGCTGGTTCGGCAGCCACGAGGCGTGGTTGGGCGCCAGGGTGTCGGGCATGCTGCGGCCGTTGATCATGTAGTACCGGGCCCGGTACCTGCTCATGTCGTAGGGCTGGCGCCGCTCGACCGCCAGGTGCAGGTCGGGGTCGACCTCCGAGAGCAGGAACACGTACTCGTGCGCGGGGTTGAACCTCGAGTCGGCCCGGCCGTTGACCTGGTCGGGGTGACCGGCCGGGCGCACGACCAGCGCGCCGTACAGCCCCATCTGGACCTGCTTGTCGACGTCGGTGCCGCTCTCGTACAGGTACGTGCCCGGGCTGCCGGGGGTGAACGTGTAGGTCACCGAGCCGTCGTTCGCGGCCGCGGGCTGGACCAGCGAGGTGAGCGACCCGCCCGAGTCCAGCTGGGGCTGGGCGGGGTTGCCGTTGGCCCGTACGCCCTTCTGGCCGGGGAACACGATCGAGGTGTCCTCCGGCAGGGTGTTGTGCAGCACCACCGTGACCGGCTGGCCCTCCGTGACGCACAGGGTCGGGCCGGGCAGCTGGAAGTGCCCCCGGCTGTCGGCGTAGCCCCACATGTAGAGCGAGTTGCCGTCGGGGGTCGAGACGTAGCCGTCACCGGCGGTGAGCGAGAACGTCTGGTGCGGGTCGGTCAGGCACTGCAGGCCCTCGGAGGTGGCTGCCTCTGCGGTCCGCTGGCTGGTCACCAGCGCGGTGACCGCGAGCGCGCCGACCAGGGCCGCGGCACCGGCCCGGCGCCGCACGGAGCGGGTGATGGGATGCATCGGGTCTCCTCTGTCGGTCACGCGTTCGGGGCGGTCTGCGGGCCCAGGGTTCCGGCAGGGGAGACGACGATCTTCGTCATCATCCCGCCGTAGCCGGGGCCGCCGCCGTTGTCGAGGTAGGAGTACTTGCGGTCGTAGAGCAGGTACTCCCCCGGAGCCGGCGCCACGAAGATCACGTCGCGGCTCTCCCCCGGGCCCACGTCGACCGTGTTGGTGGTCAGGTAGTTGGGCGTGCCGTCACGGCCCTTGAGCAGGCTGGCGTCCTTGGCGACGACCTGCAGGTCGATGTTGTCCACGGTCATCGCGTGGTTCTGGTAGCCGAGGCTGGACATGCGCAGCAGCACCCGCTCCCCGGCGTTGCAGCGGATCAGCGACGAGATCGGTTGGTACTGAAGGCGTCCCGCAGCCGTGGAGTTCGGGTTGCCGTTCGCGGCGGTGGTGTCGGGCCAGGCCCGCCCGTTGAGCAGCCAGAAGCTGGGGTCGAAGTCGGTCCAGTCGCTGACCTGGATGTGCGCGTCGCGGTAGTGGGCGGCCGACCACAGCTCGGTGATCATGAACGCGAACTCGCGGTCGTAGCGGGTCGACCCGTCCCCGTCGTTGTAGGCGTACTTCGAGCCCACCGGGTCACCGGCCACCGGGTGGCGGTTCTGCTGCGGGCGCACGAAGACCATGCCGGTCATGCCCATCTGCACGTGCTCCACGTCCTCGAAGTGGCAGTGGTACATGTAGGTCCCGGCGTCGTGCGGCCGGTAGAAGTAGGACAGGTCGCGGCCGATCGGCACGGCCAGCGACAGCTCGGGAACGCCGTCGAACAGCGGGATCGCGTTGACGAAGCCGTGCCAGTGCAGCGTGTGGCCGTCGAAGAGGTCGGGTCGCTGCTGCAGGCCGAGGTTGGTCAGCGTGAGCGTCACGTCGTCGCCCTCGTCGAAGGACATCATCGGCGCGCTGATCTGCGCCTTGCCGCGTTGCGCCGCGACCTGGGTCGCGCTCATCCCGGTCACGTCCCGGAAGCCGAACACGTAGGTGTTGAACGGGCTCGGCGCCAGGGCGTCGGGGAAGAACGGCGGGTCGGCCGGCGCGTTGGGAGGCATGGACACCCAGCCGTCGGTGCCGACCAGGTGCACCGTCCTCTGCGGAGCGGCGGCTGCCGTCGGGCGGGTGGCTGCGCGGGCGACCGGGCTGTTGAGCAGCCGGGCGCCGATCAGGGTGGCGCCGGCGATCCCGCCGGTGCCGGCCAGGAACAGGCGGCGGGACAGGGCCCGGGGCGTTGCGTTCTCGGTCATCTCAGCTCCACGTGAGGTGGTGGTGGCTTGGGCTCCGGCCGGTCCGTCGAGCGGGGCGGACCGGCCGGAGGGTCTGTCAGGGCTTCAGCTGGTCCGAACCGGCGTCGTACCGGCTCCCGGTGCCCGGCCGGGGGTCGCCGTCGATGTCCCCCGGCGGCGAGGAGACCGTGTAGCTGAACCCGGTCGTCGTGCCCCACTGGACGACCGTGTTGGCGGCGCCGCGGCCCCAGGCCGGCGACGACGAACCGGCGAGGTGGTAGTCGCCCATCAGCGTCGGCGGCAGGATCTCCGCGACGATGACCGCCTGGCGGAAGGCCGGGTAGGTCCTCGAGGCGAGGATGTTCACCGTCACGTCGAACGGGTCCTTCAGGCCCGGCGCCGAGGTCACGGTGGTGTTGGTCCCGCCGTCGGTGCCGTTGGTGGACTCGATGACGGAGCTCACCGGGCTCAGTGAGCCGGCCGTGTCGACCACGCCCATGTCCCACGGGTTGACGCCGCCACTGGTGCCGTCCGGCAGGGTGCCGCCGATCCCGTAGACCCAGCCGCCGTTGAACGTGCCGGCGCGGTTGTCCGACAACACGTCGTCCAGGAGCGTGGGCTTGCTGAACGTCGTGGCCTGGAGGGTCGTCGAGCCGGGGAACAGCGCGTTGTTGCGCAGCCGCGCCTGCAGCGGGTCGCTGTTGGCCGCGGTGGACAGCCCGGCCGGGGCCGGCTGGCCGTCGCTGGTCACCGCGGTCGCGGTGGTCAGGTTGCGGGAGATGGTGTTGTTCACGACGTTGACGAACACGGCGTCGTCGAGCGCGATGCCACCGCCCTCGTGGGCCGAGACGTTGTTCGCGATCGTGTTGTTGGTGATCGAGATCGTCTCGGGGTTGTTTCGCGAGATGTGCGACCCGCTGGTCTGCAGGAGCCGGATGCCACCGCCGTCGTCGTTGGCCAGGTTGGCCTGGACCACGTTGGCGTCGATGGTGACCGGCCCGCTGCCCGCGGAGAGCTGCGTCGGGTCGGCCGGCAGCTCGCCGGCGACCATCACCGCGCCGCCCTCGTCGTAGGAGGCGTTGAACCAGATGCGGTTGCGGGCGATGGTGCCGCCGGCGCTCCCGCCCGGGTTCGCGTTGTAGCCGAACGCCGAGAGCGCGCCGCCGTACTCCGCGGAGAAGTTGCCGCAGAGGGCGTTGTCGGTGACCTGGTAGCCGTCGCTGCCGGTGAACAGGCCGATGCCGCCGGCGAGGTTGGTCCCGCCGTTGTCGCGGATCTGGTTGTGCGCCACCGTCAGGTCGTAGTTGCGGTTGTCGCCGACGTAGGGCGTGCCGACGCGGATGGCTCCGCCGTAGGAGCCGCCGTTGCCGCGGATCACGTTGTCGGTGACCTGCATCGACCGCACGTTGCTGTGCAGGTAGATGCCGCCACCCTGGGTGACCAGTGCCCCGGTCGCGCCGTACGGCGTCTTCACGCCGCCGGTGATCTCGTTGACGTTGCCGGCGAAGTCGCTCTGGGCACCACCGGTGACGGTGAAGCCGTCCAGGCTCACGTTGCCGTAGCCGCCGGACGGACCGCTGGGGTCGTCCAGCACGGTGACCACCGCGGCGTCCGGGACGGCGGCGTCGCCGGAGTAGCGCAGGCTGCCGAGCAGGGTGACCCACGCCGTGCCGCTCGCGTTGTCGGGGTTGAAACCGGACCCGTCGAGGATCGACCCCGGGACGTAGGTCTTGTCGGGCAGGAACCCGCCCGGGCCGACACCCTGGATGCGCACCCGGTGGTGCACGATCAGGTTCTCGGTGTACTCACCCTGCGGGTTCGCCGAGGTCTGGGCGTTCGGCCAGACGACCACCAGCCAGTAGGGCCGGGCCGAGGTGGGCCGTGCCGCCTCCAGCGCCGCCTGCACGGTGGAGAACTGCTTGCCCGGACCGACTTCGGCCAGCTGCGGGTTGCCCGCCACCCGGCCGAGGGTCGATGCGGTGTTGGCCCCGAGCACCTGCAGGGTCAGGCCGTTCCAGCTGCTCAGCCCCGCGGCGTTGGTGATGTCGATGCGGGTGGCACCGAGTGCGGTCGTCGACGGGACGGTGAAGACGATCCTGGTGTCGCTCCACGTCGACGTCGTCACCGTGGTCCCGCCGAGCTTGAGCGTCCCGCTGCTGCCGAAGCCCAGGCCGGTGACCGTGACGACCCGGCTGTCGCCGGGCGTGCCCTGGCGGACGTAGGGCCGGTCGACCGCGAACAGCTGCGGCGCCGTCGCACCGAGGTCGCACCGGGTGTCGTTGGCCGTGGTCGTGTCGGGGGCCAGGACGGTCGCCGCCACCTGCGTCGGGGCCTCGTCGGTGACCGTGTAGAGCCCCGGCCACGCCTGGAAGTTCGTGGCGATGGTCCGGAACCGGGAGTTGTAGTCCGGGTTCAGCGCACCGGGCTGCCCGGGGTCGTTCCCCACGAAGCGGTACATGTTCGGGCACGGCCCGGCCGGCACGGGGCAGTTGTAGGTCGAGGTCGACGGCTCCAGCGCCTCGTAGAGGCCGTTGAAGTCGGTGTGCACGGTGTCCACCAGGCGACCCGACCAGTCGTAGAGCCCGACCGGGACGAACGGAAGGCCTTGCGCCTCACCGTAGTTGACGCTGCGCTTGTCGAGCGTGAGCCCGAGGTCGTTGAGCGTCAGGCCCCAGAAGTGCGTCGGGATCGGCACGTCGGTGAAGAGGTTGAAGTTCGGCGCCGTGGCCTGGCCGGAGCGCACCGTGACGAGCTTGTCGGTGCAGAGCGGCCGGTCGTACCCCTCGAACGGGCTGCCGCCACCGTCGGCGAAGTCCTGGTTGGTGACGTGCACCGTGTGCAGCGGCCCGGCGCAGGGCGAGATGATGCCCGCCTGCTGCGACGGCGGCTGCGACGGCTGCTTGGGTGACTTCTCCGGCGGACCGGCCGGGTCGGAGGCTGCGGCCGGGGTGGCCGGCGGGTAGTTCTCCTGCGGCAGGTAGCTGTCGCCTGAGAAGACATTGACGTCCTCCTCCTTGGTGACCTGGTACATCGGCTTGCCGTCCACCGGGTCCTTGGGGATGTCGACGGAGACGATGTAGTCGATCGGCGGCAGGTCCTCCTCGTCGTAGCCCGCATCGTGCAGGTTCGCGTAGAGGGCCAGCTGGTGGTCCGGCGCCGGGTTCCTCGGGTCGCCGGGCGCGTAGAGGTTGATGGCCGAGGTGGAGAAGCCGTAGTTGCCGTTGACGGTCTGGCCGGCGTTGCCGGGCGTCGCGTCACTGGGCCCGGCGGCCACGCCCATCATCGGCGCCTCGACGCAGAGCCGGTTCGCGGTGGTGCCGAACTCCGGCAGGGCCTGCTGGTCGGTCAGCGGCTGCCCGTTGTACATCCGGGCGGTGCAGCCGCGCGGGGCGGCCCACTCCTCGGAGGTGTAGGACGACTGGACCTCCGGGCCCTTGACCATCTCGCCGCGCTTGGGGTCGGGGTTGTCGACGACCTGGCCGCCCGCGTCCTTGACCGTCAGCGGCACGATGGCGTAGCCCTGCCGGCACGCGTTGGCGACCTCCTCCGGCGTCGTGGCCGAGCAGGGGGTGGGGACGTACAGGCGGACCGGCACACCCGGGATACCGGGCTGGTAACCCTCGGACACGGCGTCGGCGGGGTCGAGCTCGTTGCGGGTCGTGTCGTAGCTGACCGTGCCCACGATGCCGCCGTTGGTGCCGTTGTCGTACGGCTGCACGCCCCAGTCGATCTCGCCCTTGAGGCCGATGATCGGGAGGAAGTCCAGGTCGACCAGGCTGCCGAGCTGGGTGGTCGGCTTGGGGTCGTTCTCGGCCTGGTAGGTCACGCCGGTCGTCTTGTAACGGGTGTTGAACGCCTCCAGCACCAGCCACTTGCCCAGCGGGTAGACCTCGCGGATGTCGTACGCACCGTTCGAGTCCGTGGTCGCCGTGTTGGTTGCCTGGTCCATCAGGGAGTTGTCGCGCTCGCGGACGGTCAGGGCGAACTGCGGCACCGCCTTCTCACCGGTGTCCCACTTGCCGTTGCCGTTGGCGTCGACGAACACCCGGCCGTGCAGGTGGGTGAACCAGCCGACGACCATCTTGTTGCCGACGTTGGTGACTCCGCCGTCGTGGACCTCCACGTTGAAGCTCCACAGGATGTAGTCCTGGTCGTCGTCCCAGATGGAGAGCTGGTAGGTGCCGTCCGGCAGGTTCTTGATGTCGAAGCTGCCGTCGGCGTTGCCGCGGCCGACGTAGACCTGCGCGTCGCCGGCGTCGAGGTCGGACAGGGCGATCCACGGGTTGGCGAGCGGTCCTTCGACCTTGGCCCCGGCGAAGCCGGTCTCCGGCACGGTCTGCCCGTTCTGGCCGCCGATGTAGGGCAGCCCGGAGACGGCGACGCCCTTGATCTCACCGGTGGGCACCGGGCCGCGACGCGGGAGCGCGACGGCCTGCGTGCGCACGAAGCCGAACTGCACCGACGGCACCAGCTCGGCGCCCTTGGTCTGCTCGGTGTCGTAGCCGGTCTCGCCCTCCTGCTGCCAGATGTCGTGGTCGTGGCCGCCCTCGAGGGTGGTGGTCTGGACCCACTTCCAGGTCTGGCTGGCGCTGGGCACCGGCGGGGTGACGGTCGCGGCGTACCGGTTCGGGCCAAGGTTCGGGATGACGATCTGGCCGTTGCGGTCGCTGGTGCAGCGACCCGTCGAGCGGGTCGTGTCGATGACCGGGTGGTTGTCCGCGTCGAAGAGCATCGGGCCGGTGCCGTTGCGGCCTGCGTGCTGGTAGACCGTGCACAGCGCGTTGCCGTAGTAGTCGGTGCTGACCGTGCCGAACACGTCGGTGAGGTGGGCGGTGAAGCCCGCCAGCCCCTGCTCGGCGTCGACCTCGTAGGTCGCGTCGACGGGGGCGTTGTCGTTGAACACCGTCAGCCGCAGCGTCGTCAACGGCAGCGGCGTCGGGTTCATCTCGACCTTCACCGGCGTGGTCCCGCCGGGGGTGACGGTGAAGTGCTTGCCGTCGATCTTGAAGCCGTCGGCGGTCACCGAGATGAGGTACTTGCCCGCGGGGAGGCCGTCGAGGGCCTTGCTGCCGCCGAGGTCGGACTCATCACCCTGGGCCACGATCGGCGCGAACCCGGAGGTCGGCCGGGTCGAGGGCCACAGGCAGGTGTCGGCAAAGTCCGGGTTGGAGCTGCCGCCCGTCGCCCTCGAGGGCAGGCACGTGTCGGTACCCGGGTTGGCCGCCGTCCCGGGGTCACCGGTGTCGTCCACGTTGATGATCCACTTGTATGCCGTGACCGGGTCGCCACGGTGCACGAAGCCGGGGCCGGTGTTGACCGACCTGGCGCTCGTCACGCTGAGGGTGATGCTGCCCGGCCCGCTCGTCGCGGCACTCGCCCGGGACGGTGCGAGGGTCATGGTCGCCGGCAGCAGGACCGCCACCAGGCTGAGTCCGAGCAGACCGCGGGCGAACCGCCCGCGAGTTGTTGGGGTCTTCACGTGCCCCCACCTCTTTCCTCACCGCACGGCGTCCGACGGACGCAAGGTCTGGAGCCGAGGGTGCGGCGGGGCCGGGCGGTCCGGCGGCAATCTGGCAGCACTCTCACCGCAGCGTCACGGCACCGTCAGTGCGCTGTCCGGAACCTGTCCCGCGGCCGTCACGGGTGGTCACCGCCCGGTCATCAACCGGTCACCGGCCCCGCGCCAACGGCCGGCGCCTCCACCAGATGACGGAGGGATATGACTAGGGGCCTTAGTCCGCTCGGGCCAGATTGACGTACCGGCCTTTCCTCGTCGCTACGCCAGGTCGCATAGTGCGCTCGGGGAGGTGAAGGGCCGATGAGCACTGTCATGGTCGTCGACGACGAGGAGCGCATCCGCTCGCTGCTGTCACGCTCACTGTCGACGGAGGGGCACTCGGTCGTGTCCGCGGCCGACGGCCAGGGGGCGATGGAGCGCCTGTCCCGGGGTGGGGTCGACCTCGTGCTGCTCGACCTGGTCATGCCGGGCAGCGGCGGCCTGGGCGTGCTCGCGACGATGCAGGACCGCGGCGACACCACGCCGGTGATCGTGCTCTCCGCCGTGAGCGAGGTCGGCGCCCGGGTGCAGGCGCTCGACCGGGGCGCCGTGGACTTCGTGGGCAAGCCGTTCCACACGGCCGAGCTCATCGCCCGGGTGCGCCGCCACCTCACCTCGCGTCCGGCACCCCAGCGGGAGCACCGATTCCTCGAGGCCGGGGGCATCCGGCTGGACCTGGACCGCCGCCGCGTCGAGCTGGGCGGCCGGGAGGTGGGCCTGACCGAGCGGGAGTTCTCCCTCCTGGCGCACCTGATGCGCAGACGCGGGGACGTGTGCCGGCGCGACGAGCTGCTGCACGACGTGTGGGGCCTCGACTTCGACCCCGGCAGCAACGTGGTGGAGGTGTGCGTCCGCCGGCTCCGGCACAAGCTCGCACCCAACCCCCCGATCGAGACGATCCGCCGGGTGGGGTACTGCTTCTATGGACGCTGAGCACCGGGGCGGTCCCGACCTGTACCCGTGGTGGCTGGCCCTGGCCCTGGCCAGCACCGCCGGCATGTGGGTCCAGCCCGGCGACGAGACCATCCCGTACCACGTCGGCTGGGCCGGGTTCGGCCTGATGTACGGCCTCGGCCGTGCGTGGTCGCCGCGCCGGACCGCCGTGGCGCTGGGGCTGTTCACCGGAGTCACCGGAGGCATCCTCGTCGCGCGGGCCTCCGCGGGTGTGCTCGCGTGGCAGGAGACCGCCGAGATCCCGCTGATGCTGCTGCTCGTCGCCCTGATGGTCTGGCACGTGCGCCGCCGCCAGCTCGCGCTGGCCGCGGCCACCCACCTGGCCCGACGGGATGCGCAGCGGGCCCATGACCACGAGCGCCTGACCCGACTCACCTCGCACGAGCTGCGCACTCCCCTGACGATCGCCCGGGGCTACGTCGAGCTCCTCCGGAGCACCGAGACCCGCACCGAGCGCATCGTCGACCTCGACGTGGTCGACGACGAGCTCCAGCGCCTCTCGCGGGTCTGCGAGCGGCTCGTGCGCGTCATCCAGGCCCAGACCGAGCCGGAGCTGCACCGTTTCGACGTCGACGAGCTACTGCGACAGACCGGCGAACGGTGGGCGATCGTGTCGGCGAGGCGATGGGTGGTGCAGGCCGGGGCCGGCGAGGTGGAGTGCTCGGCCGAGCGCCTGCGCGCCGTGCTCGACACGTTGGTCGAGAACGCGGTGCGCTACACCCGCGAGGGAGACACCGTGCGGATCTTCGGCCGGCGCAAGGACGGGTGCGTGGAGCTGGGCGTCGCCGACTCCGGGCCGGGCATGTCCGCCCGGCAGATGGCCCTGCTCAACCGGGGCACGGCCCCGACCGAGGCCGTCCCCGACACCCTGCCGCGCGACGCCCTCTCCCAGACAGGCCTGGGGCTCGGCCTCGTGCGCACGGTCGTGGCAGCGCGAGACGGCCGACTCCTGGCGCGTACTGCCCCGGAGGGTGGCGCCGAGGTGGCAGTGCACCTGCCTCTCGACACCGCGCCAGCCATCGAGACCGCGTCGCAGCACGCGCTCAACGGGACGCTGCGCCGGGTCATGCGAGAGGCGACAGCACGGCCGGCGACGGGCTGAGGCCCTCCGTCAGGCGGAGGCGCGGGCGCGCTGCGGGACCTCGGCGGCCGGGGCAGGCAGGCGGTGCAGCGCGGACACGAGCGGCGCCAGCTCGGGCATCTGCTCGGCCTCTGCCAGTGCACTGCCGAGCACCTCGTCGTGGGTCGGCCGGGCCGCGTCAAGCAGCTCGCGGCCGGCGTCGGTGAGCTCGGTGTAGATCCCTCGCCGGTCCTCCTGGCACAGGATCCGGGTCAGCAGCCCGCGGTCCTCCAGGCGGGTGACCAGCCGCGTCGTGGCACTCCCCGAGAGCGCGGCGGCCCGTGCGAGCTGCTGCATCCGCATGTGCCACCCGTCCTGGCGCGAGAGCGCGTCCAGGACGGTGAACTCCACGACGGACAGGTCGTGGCCGGACTGCAGTGCCTTCTCCAGAGCTGTCTCGATGAGCCCGTGGAGCGCTGCCAGCGTGCGCCACCCCTGGGCGCGGATCTGGACGGCGTCGTCGGCGATGCCCATGAGCTGCTCCTTCCTCGCGTCGACCGTGGGCACCATCTTAGCCCGTTTTGAAATAACCCGCGCATGCAACTACATTGCTGACCACGCCGCTAGTTGCAGACGCGGCATATTGCAGATTGGGAGGAATCGTGAGCACCCAGCTCGCCGAGCCCGCCACGCGGGCCGCAGAGACCAACCGGACGTCGTCGCGCCGTCCGCCAGCAGCCTTGGTGGCGTTGATGATCGGCGCGTTCGGGATCGGCATGACCGAGTTCATCGTCGCCGGGCTGCTGCCGGACATCTCGTCCGACCTGCATGTCTCGCTGTCCGCCGCCGGGCTGCTCGTCAGCGGGTACGCGGCCGGCGTCGCCGTCGGCGCTCCCCTGCTGACCGCGCTCACCGGCCGGCTGGACCGCAAGCACCTGCTCCTCGGCCTCATGGTCATCTTCATCGTGGGCAACCTCGTCGGGGCCATCGCCCCGAGCTACGGGGTCCTGATGACGGCGCGCGTCATCGCCGCCTTCGCCCACGGCACCTTCTTCGCGGTCGGCTCGATCGTCGCCACCCAGGTGGTGCCCCCGGGCAAGGGTGCGGCCGCCATCGCCACGATGTTCACCGGGCTGACCTTCGCCAACGTCATCGGCGTGCCCGCGGGGACCGTCATCGGCCACCAGCTCGGCTGGCGCGCGACGTTCTGGGTCATCACGGCGCTCGGCGTCCTCGGCGCCGCCCTCATCGCCGTCCTCGTGCCGTCCCTGAAGGTCCAGGACCCGCCCAGCCTGCGCCAGGAGGTCGGGGTGCTGCGCCGCCCGCAGGTCCTGCTGGCCCTCGCGATGACGCTGTTCGGCTACGGCGGCATCTTCGTCGCCTTCACCTACATCGCCCCGATCCTGGAGCAGATCACCGGGTTCTCGCAGTCCATGGTGACGGTGCTGCTCGTCCTCTTCGGCCTCGGCCTGTTCGTCGGCAACACGCTCGGCGGCAAGCTGGCGGACCGGCACGTCATGCGCGCCCTCATGGGCATCCTGACGGCCCTCGCTGCGGTCCTCGCGGTGCTGTCGGTGACCGCGCACAACCAGGTCGCCGCGGCGGTCACCGTGTTCCTGCTCGGCGCCGCCGGCTTCGGCACCGTGCCCGGCCTGCAGCTGCGGGTGATGGACAAGGCCGAGGGCGCGCCCAACGTCGCCTCGGCTCTCAACATCGGCGCCTTCAACCTCGGCATCGCTGGCGGCGCCTTCCTCGGCGGCGTGGTCGTCGACAGCCCGCTGGGACTCGGGGCGACCCCCTGGGTCGGCGCCCTGGTCACCCTGGTCGGCCTCGCGCTGGCCGCCGTGTCCGCCCGCATGGACCGGACGCGCCACGCCTGAGCCGGCCACCCGGCATCCCGGGAGCGCCCCGAGGGCCCCGTCCGACTGCTGGTCGGACGGGGCCCTCGTCGCCGGCGTGGCAGGTGGGGCACTTCGCCCCCTTGCCGGCCCCCCACGTCAGGACGAACGTTGCCACTGGCGTGCTGCGCGTCTGCAGGCAGCCAGCGCCCCGGCTGGAGGCTGATCGCGACGGCCGCGCCAGGAGGTCACCATGTTCATCCAGGTCATTCAGGGCAAGGTCGCCGACCCCGAGCGCCTGCAGGCGCAGATGGACACGTGGGTCCGCGAGCTGCAGCCGGGCGCGACCGGCTGGCTGGGCTCGACCGGAGGCACCACCGACGACGGCACCTACGTGTGCACCGTGCGCTTCGATTCCGAGGAGGCCGCGCGGCGCAACAGCGACCGACCCGAGCAGGGCGCGTGGTGGGCCGACACCGAGTCCTGCTTCGCGGGTCCGGTGACGTTCATCGACTGCCCCGACGTGTCCGAGTGGTTGCAGGGCGGTTCGGACGAGGCCGGTTTCGTGCAGGTCATGGAGGGCCACACCAGTGACGCCGCCAGGATGCGCGAGCTGCTCGAGCGCAGCGCGGAGGAGATCCACCGGCTGCGCCCGGAGATCATCGGCGGCACCATCGCCCTGCAGCCCAACGGGGACTACGTCGAGACGGTGTACTTCACCGACGAGACACAGGCCCGTGAGCACGAGGGCGCCGAGATGCCGGCCCCTCTCGCCGAGGCGATGCGTGAGGAGCAGGAGGTCATGGGCACCGTGACCTACCTCGACCTGCACCACCCGTGGCTGGTCTCGGCGAGCCGCTGAGCGTCAGGTCAGCGTGGCCCCCTCGAGCAGGCGCAGGACCGCGGCCAGAGGGGGCCATGCCGCCCGCCCGCGCCGGGTGACGGCATAGGCGCGCAGCGTCACGTCGGGCTGGTGCAGCGGCAGCAGCGCGACCTGCGGGATCGTCGGCTGGTCGGCCGGCAGCAGGCCAACGCCCAGGCCCGCCGCCACCATGTCCTGGACCAGGTCCAGGCTGTCGGCCCGGTGCGCGACGTGCGGCGCGAAGCCCGCCAGCGAGGCGAGGATGCGCACGACCTCCTCGTCGGCGGTGTTGCGGGAGTTGACGATCCAGTCCGCCTCACGGAACCGGCCGACCACGGCGCGCGCGCTCCCGGCACCCCCGTCGACGCCCGCCGGGACCCCGAGCGCCCAGGCGGCGGTGCCCAGCGGCGCGGTGACGACGGTCGGGTCGAACGTGGCCGGCGCCAGGTCGTAGTCGTAGGTCAGGGCCAGGTCCACGTCGTCGGACGCCAGCAGCTGCAAGGCCTCCGCCGGCTCGTGCTCGTGGATGCGGAGGCCGACCCCGGGGTGGCGCTCGGCGAGCTGCGCCACCGCTGGCAGCAGGGCACGGCGGACGGCCGTGGCGAACGCGGCCACCCGCACGGTGCCCGCCGGCTCGGCGGAGGGGTCGAGGTCGAGCCGGGCCTCCTCCAGCGCGGCGAGGACGGTGACCGCGTGGTCGGCGAGCCGGCGCCCCGCCGGGGTGAGGCGGACCCGGCGCCCGACCGGCTCGACCAGCGGGGTGCCGACCTCACGGGCGAGCGCGGCGACCTGCTGGGAGACGGTCGAGGTGGTGGTGCCCAGCACCTCGGCGACCTCGCGCATCGACCCCAGGCGGGACAGCTGCAGCAGCATCTCGAGGCGGCGCGGATCCATGGTTCGATTGTTCAGGATTCGCGAACGTCATGTCCATGTTTCTCACGTGGACACGGACGGTCACCACTGGCTCTACTGGAGTCATGAGCACGCCCACCACCGCCCGCAGCCACGCCCGGACCGGCACCCTCATGGCCGTCGGGTCCATGACCTGCGTGCAGCTCGGCTTGGCCCTGTCGGTCGGCCTGTTCGACCGGGTGGGGCCACTGGGCGCGGCATGGCTGCGGCTGGCCTGGGCCGGCCTGGTCCTGCTCGTCGTGGTCCGCCCCCGCCCCTCCCGGTTCGGCCGGCGCGGCCTGCTGACCGCCGTCGCGCTCGGGGTGGTCACGGCCGGGCTGACCATGCTCTTCATGGGCGCGGTCGCCCGACTGCCGCTCGGCACCGCGAGCGCCATCGAGTTCCTGGGTCCGCTCGGCGTCGCCGCGGCGCGCAGCCACCGGGCCCGCCAACTGGTATGGCCGGCCCTCGCCGCCGTCGGCGTGCTGCTGCTCACCCGCCCGTGGGAGGGCACCGCCGACCTGGTCGGCGTCGGCTTCGCCCTCGCCGCCGCGGCCTGCTGGGCGGCCTACATCCTGCTCACCCAGGCGGTCGGTGACGAGGTGTCCGGGATCCAGGGGCTGGCCGTGTCGCTGCCCGTGGCCGGCCTGGTCGCGACCGTCGTCGCCGGCGGCTCGGTCCTGCCCCACCTCACGCCGTCCGTCGCCCTGGCCGGCCTGGGCCTGGCGCTGCTCCTGCCGGTCGTGCCGTTCAGCCTGGAGCTGCTGGCCCTGCGCCGGCTCACCACGGCCGCCTTCGGCACGCTGATGAGCCTCGAGCCCGCGATCGCGCTCGTCGCCGGCCTGGTCCTGCTGCACCAGGTGCCGGACCCCGTCGCCCTGGCCGGCATGGCCTTCGTCGTGGCCGCCGGCATCGGCGCGGAGCGGACCGGCGCGCGCCACCACGCGCCGCAGCCCGGCCCGGCGACCCTCGAACCGGCCACCTGCTGACGCGAGGCAAGCACCCGGCATACCCATGAAAGGCCCCGCCCGGCTCCTGCCGGACGGGCCCTTCGCCAGCTCCACCGAGCTCAGACGGGGACGCGCCGTAGCCGCTGCCGGTCCAGCGGCGACGGCCGCCGGTCCAGCCGAGCCTCCAGCAAGGTGCGCGCCTCGTCGCAGCGGCGCGCCCCGATCAGCGCGTGCAGCAGGGTGTCCTCCACGATCTCCCGCTGCGCGGCGCTCCCTCCGAGCTGCACCAGCCACGGGCCGAGCAGCCGCAGCACCCGCACCGCCTCGCACCACCGGGCCTCGACGACCGCCACCAGCGCGTCGCACAGCGACACCACGACATCGGTCATCACCGGGCTGGCCGCTGCGGCGGCATGCGCGCGCAACCGGCTCAACCCCGCGACGTCACCGGCCGCGGCGAGGGCCAGCGCCGCGTGCATCGCGGTGAACGGCGTCGAGGGCCGCTCCAGCAGCTCGACGCCGACGAGCTCGAGCACCGCCGGGAGCGGGAGGTCCTCGGTCCACGACCCGGTCATCCGGCAGCGCCACAGCAGCGACGCGGAGTCGACGAGAGCGCGCACGCCGGTCACGTGCGGCGGGGCCAGCTCGCCGTCGTAGCGACGGTGCAGCGCGTCGAGGTCCCCGAGGGAGAGCTCGTGCAGCGCTGCGTGCCAGGAGAAGTGCGCCCGGTGCGAGGCGCCCCGGCCCGACGTCGCGATCCACGGGCTGAGCCACTGCAGCCCGGCGACATGCTGACCGGTCTCGTAGTAGACGTGCGTCTGCGCGTGCACGGCGTGCCCGGACGCCGCATCGACCCGCAGTGCCGACCCGGCCAGCTCGGCGGCCTCGTCGTAGCGACCCTGGTCCTGCCGGACGAACGCCAGCAGCCCGGCGTACCACCAGTCGTCGCCGTAGGCCGGCGCGAGCCCCTCGACCAGTGCCCACGCGTCCTGCTGCACGTCGGTGACGCCGGAGAACGCGATGGTCGGCACGGCCGCGCTGACGGCCAGCGCGTCACGCGGGTGCGCCTCGATGTGGTGCACCAGCGCGGTGGCGCCGCCGCCTCGGCAGTCCTGCACGCGACGGGTGATGACCTCGACCAGGCTGCGCTCGCGGTCGTCGCCGCGGGCGCGCACCGCCCCCTGCGCTGCCGCGAGGTATGCCGAGACGTCACCGTCTGCTCCGCCCTCGTGTCCCAGCAGCGCGAGCGCGGCGTGGGCCAGGGCGAATCCGGGGTCGAGCTCGGCGGCCCGCCGGAACGCGTCGTCGGCTCCGGACTGCACCCGCAGCACGCGGCCCAGGCCGTCGTTGTAGGCCGCGGCCGCGGCCGCGGTGGTCGACAGCGACAGACCCATCAGGTCCCGCGGCCGCGGGCGGCCGGGCACCGCGAGCGCACCCACGACGGCCTCGGCGATGGTGGCCGCCTGCGCCCGGATCTCGGGGATGGCGGTGGACTCCCACAGCTCTCCGCGCCGAGGGCTGCCGAGGGTCCAGAGCGAACCGACGGTGTGGTCGGCGGCGCGGACCCGCCCGTCGCGGTCGGTGGCCAGCCCCATCCGCATCGGACCGGGCACGGCGTGACGGTGGTCGAGCATCGCGGTCAGCAGCGGGTCACCGGCCAGCTCGACGTCGGCGAGCGGCCCGGTGCAGTTGACCACGTGGCCCACCCTGCGGGTGGTGCCGTCGGACAGGTGGACCACGAGCGCACTGCCGTCGTCGTCGACCGCCACGACCTCAGCGGTCGCGACCTGCAGGGCTCCTGAGGCACGCATCTGGCCCACCGCGGCCGCCGTACGGCGGGGCATCCGGTGACGGTGCACGTCCCAGCCGGAGGCATCCCGGCGGAGGAGGTCGGCGCGGCAGTCATCGCACAGCGCCGACCACAGCCGTCCGGTGTGCGCGCGAAGCCCGTCGATCGCGGGGCGCCAGTCCCCCGTCTCGCGGACCGTGCGGCGGACGTGGGCCAGCACCGCCTCGCGCAGCGACCCACCGTCCAGGTCGAGCTCGTCCGGCAGGTCGGTCGGCTCGACCGCCGGCTGCGGGTGCGCGGCGTGCACCATGGGCAGCCGGCCGTGACGGGAGATGGCGTACAGCGTGCGGCCGGGACGCGCCGCGCTGAGCGCCACGTCGACCATCGTCAGCCCGGTGCCGACGAGCAGCACGTCGCCGTCGGCGGCCGCGAGCGCCGGCAGCGCGCCGGGCGACCAGGGGTCGGCGACGAAGCGCGGGGAAGCGAGCAGCGCCGGCGGGGCCCAGCCGGTGCCTGGCGCGTTGTTGCCGGTCGCGAGGACGACGCTGCCGGCCACCACGGTCCCGCCGGTGCACAGCTGGATCCGGTGCGACCGGTGGCGCGACTGGAGGTCGACCGCATGCGCCGTGACCCGGTGCAGGTCGACGGTGGACGCTGCGGCGAGCTCTCGGTGCAGGGTGTCGGCAAGGTAGGTGCCGTAGACGTGGCGGGGCAGGAACTCCCCGGGACCGGTGTCGGCGTCGTGGTGGGCCCGGGCCCAGTCGAGCAGGTGGCCGGGCTCGTCGGGAAACGCGCTCATCCCTGCGGCCGGCACGTTGAGCAGGTGGCGCTCGTCCTCGGTCGAGTAGGCGACGCCCCGGCCGGTTGCGCGAGCCGGGTCGATCATCACGATGCTCGCGCGGCTGCCGCGCCGGCGCAGGGCGCGCAGCAGGTGCAGGGCGGTGAGGGTGCCGGCGGCACCGGCTCCGATGATGCCGACCACAAGGCCGTCAGGGGGCGAGACGGGCGGGGCGGCTCCGGGCAGGCTCAGCGCCGGTCGGGTGTCACGACAGCCACAGGAGGGATCCCCGCTCATCGCAGCTCCTATTGTCCAGTTCACCGGTAGCCAATGTGGGATAGGGCGACGGACTCACTGTGGCCCACCGCCTCATCGACACGCTCCACCAATGCGCGTAACTCGCGTCCGGCACAGGCACGAAAAGGCCCCGCCCGGCTGTTGCCGGACGGGGCCCTCGCGGTGCACGGGTCCCTGGTGGGTCAGGACGAAGAGGTCGTGGTCCACGACCCCGGTGCGGAACAGAGCGCTGCCAAGCCAGGCTCATCCGAGCTGCAGCTCCATCCAGTTGAGGTTGATGGACCCGGCGTCGTCTGCGCCTCGCCCGATGGTGACCAGGTTCAGACCGCCCTCGAGCCGCAGCTGGCTGCTCTGGTCCTGCCAGCTGTCCCACGTCGTGGTGGACGGGAAGGTGACGCGCCGGGGCCCATCGACGATCGTGCGGTCGGCGCGCTCGCTGGAGACGGTCATGGTGCTCGGGACGGTCAGGCCGTTCGCGTATCGCCACCGCACGGCATACGTGCCGGCGCGAGGAGCCTGCACCGCGAACGTGACCAGCGGGTCTCCGGGGTCTCCACCGGCTTCAAGCTTGTCCACGAAGCCCGACCCGACGTAGCCGGCGTGGTTGTTGTTGAAGTTCGCCCCGCCGCCCCAGGCCGCCCACGCCGCGTGGAAGCGCGGGGTCGGGCGCTGCGGAGTGACGTGGAACAGCGCACAGGCGTGGGGTGCCAGGGTCGCCCGGGCCTCGGTGCACACGCCCAGGTTGCGCCTGGCCCAGACGTCCCTGACCTGGGCCGCGCCCGCGATTCCCAGGTCGTGGCTGAAGTGCAGCGCCTTGTCCACGGTCGCCGTGTCATCCCGGTTGAACAGGGCGACGACCCATGACCCGTCGGGCAGCTGGCCGGCCCAACGCTCGCTGTCGCGCGACCCTGGGTCCACCGAGTAGGGAGTTCCGTTGTAGTACAAGGGTTTGCCGACCAGGCCCTTGCGGTGCAGGTCGAGCACTTCGGGCTGGGTGAAGACCCAGCCGGTGGAGCCGATGTCGGAGTGCAGGTCGGCTATCGCGATCGGCGATCCCGCGATCGTCATCAACGTCACGGCCGTCTTGCGTTCTTCGTCGGTGGCGAAGGTGTGGGCGCGCAGGAAGTCACCGTCGAGGATGAGCTGGCCGCGCCCGGCCCGGTGCGACCACCCGGTGAAGCCGCAGAACGGGTTGAACCAGTTGGGCCAGGCGTCCTGCCACCCTTGTCGACCTCCGCTGAGCCGGTCCCAGCCACCCTTGTCGGCGTCGGCGTTGATCCGCACGAGGTCACCGTTCGCGAGCTCCGCGGAGGCATTGTCGAACAGGTGCGGCATGACCAGCGACACTTCCATCGGGTCGCCGGCCGCCTCGTTGATCCAGTGCAGGGCCGTGAGGTAGTTCGCCCGGCCGTGCGCCGCGTTGACCTGCCCGATGTTGGCGTCCATGCCGTTCTCGTACCAGGACAGGAAGTCGACGCGCAGGTACGGAACCCCCATCGCCTTGAAGTACTCGACGTACCCCTGGACGTACTCCCTGGCACCCGGCCTGGTGACGTCGACCCAGTACAGGGTGTTGCCACCGATGTCCCTGGCGAAGAAGTCGCCATGGTCCACGATGTCGGCGATCTTGACGTCGGGCCGTCCCGCGACGGTCTTGGTCGGGTCCTCGACCGCGGCCCGGTGCACCCACAGCGGGTTGTAGTACACGCCCAGGCTCATCCGGCGTCGGGCGAGGTATGCCGCCCAGTAGGTCCAGTCGTGGGTCCACGAGTCGTTGTAGCTCGTGATGTACCCGTGCTGGGTAGTGCGCGACGAGCCCTCGATCCACCCGTCCGTACAGGCCATGTCGTATCCGCTCGGCGCGAACTCGCTGGCCAGCCAGTCGATGTTCGCCTTCCACTCGTCCTCGGGGATGGGCGCGTTGTGGGGGAAGGACCAGCCGTAGATGTTCCAGTACAGCGGGCCGGGGCCGCTGCGGGTCCAGGGGCTGTTGCGGCTCACTCGCGCCAGCGGCGCGGCCGACGTCGCTGCGTGGGGCGCCGCAGCCGCCCGCACCGTGGCCGCGTACGCCGGGTCGGCCAGCTCGAGTGCCGTGGCTACCGAGATGAGGCCACCGGAGGCCAGCAGCGCGCGTCGGGAGATCGCCATTGATCATGCTCCTTCAGGAGGTTCATGGGTGTGGCTCATGGGTGAAATGCGGCATTTGTCCCACCGACCTTCCTCTTCGGATCTGGATGCGTCAACCACCTGGTTCAGCCCTGACCCGATGATTTAGGCGCTGGAGCGGATCGCGGCGACGGCCCGGGCCGCGCCGACTGACCACTCGTGACGTCCTGTGCCGGCGTTTGTGGGGTGGCAGACGTCGCCGTCCGTTAACCCGGCACTGTTCCACTGCTGCGGTGATCGGTTCGCGCTCAGTGATGGTTGGCGGAAGCGAGTTCGGATTCCTGGTCGCCGGTGAGGGGAAGGATTCGGTCCCGGTCCTGCTGCTCCACGCGGTTGGGGAGACCAGCGAGAGCTGGATGCACTTCTTGTCCCGCTGGGGGCGCCGGGGTGGCCTGGCTTACGCGCTCGACCTCCGGGGCCATGGCCGCTCGGTGTGGAGCGGCCCGTACGGGCTGGAGACGTTCGCCCGGGACGTCCTCGGGTTCATGGACTCCATGGACCTGTCCGTGGTCGATGTGGTCGGGCACGCAAACGGCGGACTGGTGGGGTGCCTGGTGGCGGCGCGGGCACCGGAACGGGTGCGCAAGCTGGTCCTTGAAGACGTGGGTATCCCCTGTCCGCGGGAGCCGGTGGTGCTGGAGAAACCGACCGTGCCGCTGGACTTCGACTGGGACATGGTCGCCCGGGTGCGAGTACAGGTCGACAACCCGGATTCACGGTGGGCCTCCTGGGCGGCCACGATTCAGGCGGACACCCTCGTCGTGGGGGGTGGTCCGTCCAGCTGCGTGCCACAGGAGCACGTCGGTGAGATGGCCGGGACGATCCCCGGCGCGCAGCTGGTGACGATCGCCGGCGGGCACACGGTCCACGAGTCGCGGCCGGAGCACTTCTCGGTCGAGGTGATCGCGCACCTGACGGCGGAGGCCAGGTAGGCGGGGTGGCGACCGCCGGGCTCATCCGATGACGAGGGTTGCCTCGTCCGCGTCGTCGGCATACCCGGGTCCCCCACGGCTTGGTTCGGTGTGGTGGGTGGCGCGGGGCGGCATACGGGGTGTTGTCATCAGAACCCGAGGTCGCCGCGCATGCTGCTGGCTGAGGTCGCGTTGCCCAGCCGTGCCAGGCCGAGCATGTCCTCGGTCGTGGCCAGCTGGCTGTAGTGGGAGTAGAACGTGCCCGATCGCGTGCCCGGGACGATGCTCGGCGCGATGACGATGGTGGCGACGTGGCAGGACGCGTCGGTGGCCGCGTTGGTGGGGTCAAGGCAGTTCTCGCCCTGGTAGTTCGCGGTGGTGCTCTTCGGGCCGTTGCCCTCGTCCCAGGTGAGGAAGATGGCCGTGCGGCCAGCCGCGTAGGTCGGGCTGTTGACGATCTTGGAGATCTCGGCGTTGAGCCAAGTGTCCCCGTTCGTCAGGGCGGAGGCGACGGGGTTGTTGTGCATGTTGTGGGCGTTGTCGGCGCCGATGAAGGCAAAGGTCGGCAACGCGTTGTTGCTGAGGTCTGTGTCGAGCTGGGTCTCGGGGACGTCCCAGGAGGGGCAGTCGGCCTTGGTGTCGGTGAACCACACTGGCGGGTTGTGCACCTTGGAGTAGTTGCCGGAATTGGTGCGGAAGCAGTTCGCCGGCATGGACTGCAGGTAGGCCCGCCAGGTCTTACCGCGGGCCCGGAGCTGGCCGAAGATCGTGGGTGGGGTGCCCTTGACCAGACCGCCAGAGCTCATCGCGATGTAGTCCCCGAGCGAGTTGTGGGTCTCGGGGTGGAAGTTCGTCGCGAGCCCGCAGCCAGGGATCAGCGTCTGGTTGATGAAAGGCGCGTACTTCGACCCGACGACCGTGTTGTAGTTCTTGTCCTCGTCGACGATCCAGATCACGTGGTCATACACCGCCGGAGCCGTTGCGGCTGTGCCGCAGGGCTGCGGCGCGGCTGCCGCGGCGGGAGCGACGGCGCCTGAGGCTGCGCTGAGACCGAGCAGCAGGGCGAATACCGGCATGGCAGACGTACGCAGCATGAAGACCCCCGATGAACAAGAAGCGTAGATGTGACGGTCGCCTGCCCCGCCCGCCCAGGATGTGGGATGCCCCAGGCCCGGCACGAGATTAGGACCAACCCCGGCGCCCACACCTGCGACCAAAAACGCGGGGCGCGCTACGTCTCCTGATGGTCGACGGATACCCGCGTGCCGGCGTTGGCGCGCTGCCCAACGGACCGATGCACCGGGCCGTCAGCTGGCCGGCTGCGGAACCAGGGCAAGGTTGGCTGCGCTGTGCGGGCTCATCCGTCTCTCAGCGGTGCAGGTTCCTGATGAAGTCGGCGGCTGCGATGTCCCCGCGCTCCTGCACCCGGGCTGCGACGAGCCACATCGCCTGCTCCGCGTCCAGCGCCTCGATGTCGCTGACGGTTACCTCGCCCTTGGCCAAGGCGAGCACGATCGGGTTGAGAAATGCCAGCTCGGCCTCGTCGCGCTGCCTGAGTGCCTGCCGGATTCGGCTCGGAAGGTCCATTGTCGTGGCGGTGGGCTCAGCGCCACTGCCGCGGTCGTCGGAGGCCATGGCCGTCGGGTTCACGCAGCCAACCGTGGACCTCCTGGGTGAGCGCCCTTCGACGGCAGGATGAACGAGACCCAGCGCATAGGTGTTCGTTGTCGGCGCTCGCGGCCCCGTGCCATGCATCGGCATCGGTCGGTCCGAATTCGGGTGGTTCGGCGACGCCGTTCACGACCCGTCAGCGGTCCAGGGGGCGCCGCGAGACCCCCGGGCACGACTGGTCCCAGGCTTTACACGGGGCTCATCCGTGGTTCACACGCCCCCGGCAGGCTCGGGTCATGACTCGCCAGCTCGTGCCCATCACATCGGCTTGGCCATGCGACCGCCTGGTGCACCTGGCCTCCGAGCGGGACATCCCTGCCATCGAGGCCCTGCATCAGCGGTGTTCCACGGAGGCGCTCACCGGCCGATACCTTGGTTTCCCGCCCCCACGCGCGATCGAAACGCTGCTGCGCAAGACAGAGACCTACGTCGTCCCCGGTGACGACGAGATCCTGGCCATGGGCAATCTGGCCCTGCGCCATGACGGTGATGCGAGGTGGGCCGAGGTTGCCGTCCTGGTTCGAGACGATCACCAGCGCCACGGTCACGGCACGGACCTCATCCGGGCCATGGCCGGGGCCGCGAAGGGACGTGGGGCTCGCGAGCTCGCGACCATCACCCGGCCGGGAAGCGAGTTGGCGGCCCGGGTGATGAGCCGGTCCCTGGGACCCGTGTCCGTCAGGATCGAAGACGGTCTGGCGACCGTCACCTGCAGCCTCTACGGAACCCGCTCCCTCGTAGCGGTCGAGTCCGGCTGAGGGCACGCGCCCTCGGCTGAGCTGCCTCTACGTAAGCGCCTGACGCAGCGTGGCGTGTCTGTGGGATAGCGCCAGATGAGCTTCCTCGTCACGGCGGGTTCGCCGCGGCTAGAGCATGTGGCCTGTCGGGGAGCGTGAGCTGGTGACGCCGGTCAAGGACACGTGCAGATGTCTCTCCTCGGGTTGCCTGCGGGCGATGGCCACACCCATTTGCTCGATGAGCAGGTTCACGGCCGCCTGCTGGGGCGCGACGTGAGGCCACATTGCCGATGCCGAGGCCTCTCGTGCCCAGATTCCTCCGGCAATGAGGGCTCGGTTGATGCGTATCTGGATGCCGCCTTCCAGGAGTGCCCCGAGCCACGACTCCAGGTAGATCAATCCGTTCAGGTCATCGACGTGCGCGTCTGGTGCACAGACGTCGGGCTGGTACGGAAGAGCGTGTACGGCTGGTCGATCAAGGTTGCGCTGTTCATCGGAGGGGACGGTAGGGGTGAGGCGTTAACGGGAGGTGACCTGCGCGAGCCCGGAAGCCGGTCGGCATGGAACGGCGGATCCGTGGCGATGGTTCGCGCTGGTCAGGCCCGGCATTCACATCGGCGTTGCCTGCCGATCACTGTGGGGGTCGAGGGTGAGGCGCCCGTTCAGAGATGGCGTGTTGGAGGCTGGAGTGAGCATGGAGCTGGACCTGGGGGTATCGACGGATCTGCCGACCCGGCTTCGTCGGGCGATCGCCCACAACGATGCCCAGGAACTGGAGATCCTCAACCCGATCATCCGGGGGCTCACGCAGGGAGTGATCCGGTTGAGCGAGATCGAGGCGCTGGACGCCGAGGTGGCCCGACGGCTGGTCTTCGCGCGGGAGAAAGCCCGCGCCGCCAAGCGGCCTAGGGGTTGAACTCGACTCGCGTCCACGGCACGGAGCCGAGCCAGTCGGGGCGGTCGAGCGCCCAGCCCGCCACGAGGTGGTGGGCGGACTCGATGTCGCCGACCACGGTGTGGAAATGCCTCTCGGGGCTGCCCGCGCGGTGCTCGACCTCCCAGCCCGGATCGGCCTCGGTGCGCAGCACCTGCACGTACGTCTGGCCCGAGCGGTCGTCGAGTCGTTCAACGATCAGGCAGCTGCCCTCGCCGGCGTCGATGTCCTCCAGGAGCCCGAGCAGCTCAGTGTCCGAGGGGTCGTCCAGCACGGCCCCGCGATCGGTGGCGGCCCGCAGCCGCCCTTCAACGGCCCGGTATGCCGTGGGGTCGGGGTGGCCTCCGGCCGGCATGGCGTTGGTCAGCCCGCCGAGGAGGCTGCCGAAGCGACTCCGCTGGCGTCAGCCCTGCCCGGCACGGCCCCACCTGGTGTGAGGGTGACCGAACGCAGGTCGCTACTGGCGTAGCGATGGACCAGCAGCGGCAGGAACGTGCGCACCCGCGCATCGGCGAAACGGGCGACCACCTCGTCCAGAACCCGATCCACCACCTCTGCCCCGGCGAGCAGGTCGAAGTCCCGGTGAAGTTGGGCGGCGACCTCGCGGAAATCGGGATGCAGCCCGTGGCGGATCCGGGAACTGAACGGGGTCGAGACCTGATCCATGCCTGATGGTCACGTGCGATCTCGCGCCCTCGCAATCCCCCAAACGTCCCGGGTCGGGCAGCTGCTGGCTCGCCCCGGTCCTCGCCCGGATGGGGTTGTTTGCGAGGTTGCGCAGCGCTCTTCCGCGCGACGTTCCCACCGTTCATGCCGCTGACGCGGGGTGCACACCCGGTCATTGCATCGTGGAGGGCCCAGACGAGGTCGATCCGAGGGAGTGCCCCGATGAACGTCACCACGGTCGCCGAGGCGTCTGAAGTCCGGGTCACCCCTGACCTTCCCAGCCGGATCCGCCGCGCCATCGCCCACCAGGACCGGGCCGAGCTTGACCTGCTCCAGCCACTCATCCGCGCCCTGGCCTATCGCGAGGTCACCGTGGGCGAGGTCAAGGCCCTGGACGCCCAACAGGCGCTGTGGCTCGTGGCAGAACGTGAGAAGGAGGACGGCGGATCGGCTCGCGCCCGCCGCTGGAGCAGTCCTGGCACCACCGCTGGCTGAGGCCACAGGAGGTGCCATCCGGGGCGGACGATGGCCGCTCCGCAAGAGCGGGCAACGATGGTCTTCGCAGGGGCGATGCACAGCTTGGAGCAACCCCATGCCACAGGCGCAACGCTCGGTCCTCATCGGCCGTCCAGTTGAGGACGTCTTCGCGTTCTTCACCGATCCCGCCAACGACCACCGGTGGCGACCCCAAGTCATCAGCACCGCGAGCCAGGGACCGCCGGTCGTCGGGGAGAGGATCCGCGTGGTCGTGAACGGCCACGGCGGCCGCGGGGTCCCGGCGGACGTCGAGGTGACGGCCTACGAACCGGCGAGCCGCTACGCGTTCAGGGCCACCGAGGGGCGGGTGCGTCCCAGAGGGGAGTACCGCTTCGCCCCGTACGGCTCCGGCACTGAGGTCACGTTCCTCCTCGACGCCGAGGTCCCTGGCCTTCGGAAGGTGTTCATGAGCGCCCGGGTCCAGAAGTCCATGGACGGTGAGATGAAGGCGCTCGACACGGCCAAACGACTGCTCGAGCTGGGCTGATCAGCCGACCCCATCCGGGGGCGCGGACTCGACGTCGTCAAGGGGCGGCCCGTCCTCGCGCCGCTGGAGCTCGCTGCGAACGTCGAAGTACCGCGACAGGCCCTCGTCCATGTCACCCATCGTGGGGCGCTCAAGCGTGTCGGAGGCCTGGGCGAGACGGGCCTCGTACAACCGCTGAAGCGCCTTTGCCTCGGCGACCAGTTCCTCGATTGTCATCAGCTCGACCGGCCGCATGGCCCAACCATAGGCGGCCACCACCACAGGAAGCCCCAACCCACGGTGGGCGAGGCCGCCGCCACGCCTGCGTCTGCACCTCGCTTGCCACTGGTGTCCCGCCAACCCAGGTGGGGTTGTGCGCCTCGTTCGCCAACTGCTCGATGGGGCTCTTGCAGGCGGCTTCCTTGAGCATCGCGACAAGCCTGCCGCAGAGGCGAATCCTCATCGCCGTGACATCCCGGTGGGAACACCTAAAGACGCCGGCCCGACGACCCAGGCTGACACACGTCGCGGCGATCTCCTTGTTGAAATCCACGGGTTGCCCGCCCGCTGACCGGTACGCGGCGGGGCCGAGGCCCCGCCGCGTCGCACCTCAGTCGCCGGGCCGGGCGCCGCCCAGCTGACGAACGAGGGCGTTGGCGTCGCCGACGGGGCCGAGGTGAACGAGCTTGTCCGGGTTGACGACCGCGCGGACGCCCGCGACCCGGCCGTCGAGGATGTCGAGGGCCCAGACGGCGAGCAGCTGACCGTCGACGAGGAACATCGCGCCCGGGTCGCCGTTGACCTCGGCGAGCCGGATCTCCATCTCGGGAAGGCGGCGCAGCACGCGCAGCCAGTTGGTCAGCGTGTGCGCGACCCGGCTGCGGCCGCGCTGCGAGCGAGCAAGCGAGGGTGCCTTGCCACCGCCGTCGCCGACGAGCTCGACGTCGTGCGCGAGCAGCGACTCGAGCCCTGCCAGGTCGCCCTCCTGGGCGGCGGCGAAGAACCGGCTCGCAAGCTCGGTCTGCTGCTCGCGCGTCGTCGTGAACCGCGGTCGCCGCTCCACGACGTGCCGTCGCGCCCGAACGGCGAGCTGGCGCACGTTCGCCTCGCCCTTGCCGACGATCTCCGCGACCTCGCCGTACCCGTAGCCGAACACGTCGTGCAGCAGCAGCACTGCCCGCTGTTCCGGCGAAAGGCTCTCGAGCAGCACGAGCAGCGCCATCGACAACGAGTCGGCGGTCTCCGCCTGTCGCGCCGGGTCGGAGCCAGCCCCGGAGCCGTCGGTGAGGATCGGCTCCGGCAGCCAGTCTCCGACATACCGCTCTCGACGCACCCGTGCCGACCGCAGCTCGTCCATGGCGAGCCGGGTGGTGACGGTGGCCGTGAAGGCCCGTAGCGAGACGATCCGTTCGCCGGACTCGAGCGAGCGGTGCACCCGCAGCAGGGCCTCCTGCACCACATCCTCTGCCTCGGCAACGCTGCCCAGCATCCGGTACGCGATCCCGAAGGCCGCCGGCCTCAGGTCAGCCAGCAGCCGCTCCCGGTCGGGAGCAGCCGCCGGCGACTCGCGCTCGTCGGTCACGCCGCGGCGTCGGTTTCGGCCCGGGCCGAAACGGCCAGCTCGCGGAAGCCGTCCCGCCACGTGGCGTGGGCCGGGGTCCAGCCCAGTTCACGCTTGGCCTTGGCGTTGGACGCGCCCCGTAGCTGGGTCATCATCACGGCCCCGGTCTCGCCGGCGAACAGTTTCCCGACGAACCGCGGTACGCGCATCGGTGCCTTGGCGCCCAGCGACTCGGCCAGGACCGTCAGCCACGTTGACACCCGCGCCGGCTCGTCGTCGACGACGTTGTAGACACCGGGCGCGCCGCACTCGACCGCGGCCACGGTCGCTTCCGCCGCGTCGGCGATGTGGATGAACGACCACACCCCGCCACCGTCACCGACGATCGGGAACTTCCGCTGGCGGACGGCGTCGGTCTGCTCGCCGTCCGGGCCGAGCGAGGTGTGCGGGCCGTAGAAGCCGCCGTAGCGCAGGACGAGACCGTGCGTCCACGTCGCGGCGAGCACCGTGTCCTCGACGTGCCGGATGGCCCCGACGGTCTGCTCCATCCCGGGCGGCGGCTGGGTGCCGAACGGGTCGTCCTCGGACTTCACCGGACCACCTACCCGGTCGTACCCGGCGAAGAAGCTCTGCGCGACGAACCGCTCCACCCCGACCGCCTGAGCTGCCGAGAGCAGGTGGTCCGTGCCCTCGGTCCGCAGCCGGTTGGTCTGCGCGAACGCCCGGTCGAAGTGCCGCATGTCCATCGGCCCGATCGAGGTCAACTGGTGCACGACCACGTCCGGTCGCGCCGTGGCAACCGCCCGCGCCACCTGGTCGGGGTCGAGCGCGTCGGCCACCACGGGTACGGCCCCGAGCTCCCGCAGGAAACCCTGCTTCGACTCGCTGCGAGTCATCGCATGGACCTCGTGCCCGGCCCGCACCAGGCGCGGCACCAGCTGCCGCCCCATCGCACCGGTCGCTCCTGCCACGAACACCCTCATCACACACTCCTTCGTCGGTTCCCTGCGTACACCACCCAGACGAGACAGCAGCCCATCCTGTGACACTTGGGCGCGAAACGGGGGAAGACGTACGGCCTGGCCGCCGTCGTGGGACGGCGGCCGCGTGCGGGGGCGACGCACCGGTCACACCTCCGCGGTCACCGGGAGCTGTGATCCACAGTTCTCCTCTGCGTCATCGGTGCCGCCAAGGTCGGCATGGGAACCACCGCGCCGGGTTGCGGCACCGTCTCGCCACGAGAATGGCGTCAGAGTTCCGGAGCGGACCGATGGCCTTCCCGGCCACCGGCCGGACGAAGCCAAAGGTAGGTATTCGGTGCCTCGCGCATCTGCCGCGCGTTGCCCAGTTCGCTGCGCGCGGGACCGCATTCCAGCTCGCACTGCTCGCCGGCGGCGAGGTCGACGGACACTTCCGGGCTCGGCAGACCCCGTGAGTGCGGAACGGCCCCCAGACGGGACTGGCGACCCCGCCAGCGCCGGCAGAGGCTCGCGGGTCGAGGCCGTTAGCCAATCTGCGTCAGGGTTTGATACATCGAGGGACACCCGGTGGGTTGGTGCGCCCGGCGGGCCAGGACGTCTGCGGTGGCCCGGGTTGCGAAGCTCAGGTCGAACGATGCGTTCCCGCGCTTCCACGCCGTGCCGCCCTCGAAGGCGCCCGGACGGTCCTGGTGGCTGCCCGGGTCGGCCGCCCAGCCCCGTGCCGTCAGGGCCCGGGCGAACCACGCCTCGACCGAGGCCGGCGCGTCCCGCGTGCACGCGTACACGGTGATCGTCGCCGGCGAAGGCCCGTCCACCTGGTTGCGCGCCTTCTCCTCGTCGCGCTGGTACTCCACCGCGCCCGGGTACGTCAGCCTCGCGCCGGGGGTGGCCTTGAGGTCGCCGAGGCTGGGGTGGGGCTCGCCGCAGCCAGCCAGCACGACGGCGGCGACGAGCGGGACGACGGGGCCGGCCAGGTGGGCGACGCGCAGGCGGGCGCCGGTTGCCGGCCGCGTGGCACGCGGCACGGGGGGTCGGCGCCGTCGGCTCACTTGACCGTGAACACCTTCCACCCGGATGCCTGCAGGATGAGCACCAGTGTGCCGTCCTTGGACGGCTTGTTGGCGTAGGTCAGGTGGATCGGCACGTTAGCCCAGGTGACCCCGGCGCCGTTGGTGCTCACCGTTGGGGCGTCTGCGCTCGCGCCGGCCAGTCCCTGCGCCTCGGGTGCCTGGGCCATGCCCTCGGCGAACTTCGCCTCGCTCAGCCCGCTGCGCAGGTCGGAGTCGGCCATCGCGTACAGGGCGGCCCAGTCGCGGGCCTTGAGCTCGGACAGGTACGCCGAGGCGGCGTCGCTCGCGGACTGCGAGTCCGACGCCGGCTCTGTGACGATGTTCGTCAGCGCGTCGTCGATCCACACCCGGACCGAGGCGGTGCCGTGCGCCGGGTCGACGTGACCGACCACGCGCAAGTGGACTGCCTGCCCCGCGCCCTGCTGGCGGTACCCCACGCCGAACTCGGTATCGAGGATGGCGTCGGCGTCCCGGGTGCCGCCACCGTCATACCGCAACTGGGTGGATTGGGGAGACTCGACGGTGACGCTCGCCCGCCCGGTCGGCCATACGAGGCCGACATGCGGGATGGCGACGACGAAGTTGCCGCGGGCGACCGAGGCCGGGTCGAGCTGGACTCGCAGGTAGTCCCCGGATCGGAGGTCGAGGTAGCCCTGGGTGAGCTGGCTCGTGGTGGGCGCGGCGTGGGCGGCCGGTGCGCGGCCAACCATCGGGCGGTGGCGCTGACCTTCCGGTCCGAGGCCTGCCCGGGCGTCGGCGGCACCACCATCGACGCCGCCCAGGCACGGCCTGACCATCGTCGGTCACGAACATCATCCCGCCGGGAGGACGCCCCGCGAGGTGGCACCGCGGGAGCCTGATCACCTCGTGGTGGCACGGGGCTAGGGCAGCGGGTGGTCGTGATGGCGTTTGTGGATGGGATCGTCGTCGCCTCGGTCGGCTTGATGCTCGCGCTGATCTTCCTCATGGCTGGGGCAGCCATCGTCCTCATCATCCCGGAGGCGTTGATGCACTGGGTGCGTCG
The DNA here is from genome assembly GCF_006716205.1 of Oryzihumus leptocrescens. Lineage (GTDB taxonomy): Bacteria > Actinomycetota > Actinomycetes > Actinomycetales > Dermatophilaceae > Oryzihumus > Oryzihumus leptocrescens. The sequence goes on from NZ_VFOQ01000001.1 coordinate 3,229,709, forward strand.
ACACCGCAACAGCCATCGGACCGTCTAGGTGTCCGAAGCGGTGGAGTCCGGACACGAAGCCATGGCTGCCGAGCCGACCGGCTCCGGAATGACAACCCCCGCCGCGCCGACCGGGCCGGGAGGGTCTGAGACCGGCAACGACACTGGCAGCACGGATGTCGCTGCGCGCGGGCCGGGCAGGCTTCGCCGCCTGGGGCACGTCACCCTCCCGGGGAGCTGGGGGGCACTCCTCGCCGGGTGCCTGTCGTTCACGCCCTCACTGCTCCCCCGCGGGGGCCTGATCCAGGGGCTGGTCTGGGGCATCACCGCAGCCATCGGCTACGGCCTGGGCGTCGTGGGTGGGTGGGTGTGGCGGGCGTTCGCAGACCGTGAAGCCCGGTCGCCCCGCAGCTGGGCATGGCCGGCCTTCCTGGTCAGCAGCGCAGTCCTCGTGCCCCTCTCCTTCGGACTTGGCCAGTACTGGCAGCACCAGATCCGGGCGCTGATGGGCGTGACGGACTACAACGTCGCGCTGGTCGTGCTGTCCCCGTTCGTCGCGGCCGTCACCTTTGCCGTCATCCTCCTGATCGGCCGCGGGCTGCGGCGCCTGTACCGGTGGGCGGCCGGGCTGCTGACGAGGTGGGTCGGCCCGCGCGCCGCCAGGGCCGTGGGATGGGTGCTCGTCGTCGGCCTGACCTGGCTGGTCGTGAGCGGCCTGCTCCTGGACGGGTTCGTCGCCGTGGCCGACAAGGCCTTCTCCCTGCGCGACACCACCACTGCCGAGGGAGTGCACCAGCCGACGACCGCCCTGCGCGCCGGCGGTCCGGGGTCGGTCGTGCCGTGGGACACCCTGGGCTACCAGGGGCGCACGTTCGCCGGGCTCGGCCCGTCACCCACGGACATCGAGAAGGTCACCGGCCACAGCGCGATGGAACCCATCCGGGTGTATGCCGGCCTCGCGTCGGCGCCGGACGCCGAGGCCCGGGCGGCCCTGGCGGTTCGGGACCTGCAGCGGGCCGGCGGGTTCGCGCGGAAGAACCTGCTCGTGGTCACCACCACGGGCAGCGGCTGGGTAGACCCTGCCCTCGTGGACACCTTCGAGTACCTCACCGGTGGGAACTCAGCCACGGTGGCCATCCAGTACTCCTACCTGCCGTCCTGGATCTCCTACTTGGTCGACCAGTCCAAGGCCAGGGAGGCGGGCCGGGCACTGTTCGACGCCGTCTACGACCCGTGGTCGAAGCTGCCGGCCGGGCAGCGGCCTCGGCTGTTCGTGGCCGGGGAGAGCCTGGGCTCCTTCGGCGGGGAGACGGCGTTCAGTGGCGAGTACGACCTGCGCAACCGCACCAACGGCACCCTGTTCGCCGGCCCACCCAACTTCAACACGCTGTTCCGCGAGTTCAGCGACAACCGCGCACCGGCAAGCCCGGAGATCCAGCCCGTATACAAGGACGGCCGCACCGTCCGGTTCACCAGCAACCCCGCCGCCGGGATCCCCCCGCAGGACCAGCCCTGGTCGGGCAGCCGCGTGCTGTACCTGATGCACCCTTCGGACCCCATCGTCTGGTGGAGCCCGAACCTCATCCTCCACCGACCCGCGTGGATGAGCGAGCTGCCCGGTAAGGACGTGCTGGCGGGGATCGTCTGGATCCCGTTCGTGAGCTTCTGGCAGGTGACCGCCGACCTGCCGTTCTCCACCGGCGTGCCGCCCGGGCACGGGCACAAGTACACCAGCGAGTACGTGGACGGGTGGGCGGCGGTCCTGCAGCCTGCCGGCGTCACCGAGCAGGAGCTGGCCGCCGTGCGCCAGGCCGTCGCCAACGTCGACTGAAGCCCCGCCCGGCCTCCCCTCCGTCACGGCAGGCGACCGTGCAGCACCGCCCACGCCGCGACCAGGGCGAGCCCGTTGGTCGCGACGTGGGCCAGGACCGGGGCGACCAGGCTCCGCGACCGCAACCGCAGCCAGGCGAACGCCAGTCCCGCCACGAAGGTCACGACCACAGCCCCAACCACCAACGCAACCTGGCCCGCCGCATGCGAGGACGCGCCAGAGACCGCGGCGTTGTCCGCCATCGTCTGCAGCGTCGGCTGGACGTGCCAGAGCCCGAACAGCACCGCCGTGACCACACCGGCGCGCCGGGGACCCCACAGCGCTGACGCTGACCCCAGGAGCACCCCCCGGAAAGCGAACTCCTCCGGGATGGCCGTCAACAGCACCACGGTCACCAGCAGCTCGTACAGCAGGTGCCCCCCGGAGATCTCCCCCCGTTGGTCATGGAGCGCCGCTCTGGCCATCGGAATCTCCGCGGCCAGCGCGAGCGCGATGCCCACCGCCGCGAAGGCGACCACGCCGTACCGCAGCCCGGCGGGCAGGGCCGCCGGTTCCAGGCCGAGGTCGGCGAGGGAGGCCCCGGACCACGCCGCGACCAGCGCGAGCGCCGCGAGGAGCACCGGGACCGACACACCGGGCGGCCCCGCCAGTCCCAGACCCCTCAGCACGGTGAAGGCGAGGAGGACCGCCACGGTCAGCAGGAAGCAGCGCCCCGGGGTCCTCACGCACCCGATGACAGCAGCCGCGAACGTCTGCGCACGTCATCCAGCAGGGATGGGCGTGAATCAGCTGAGATGGCCAGCCCTATCCGAGGGTGCGGGCGCGATGCCATCGAGCGGCGGCCCATCCTCACGCCGCTGGAGCTCGCTGCGAACGGCCACTCCCCTGAGATCGGGCGTCCGAGGCCGCGTATAGGCCGCGTACAGCCATCGTCAGCCGGATCCCGCCGGGCACACCCGGACGGAAAAGAGGTCGGCCCCCGTGCTGAGCTCGTGCTCAGCCGGGGGCCGATCTGCACTGGGTGGCAGGTGAAGGATTCGAACCTTCGTAGCTTTCGCGACGGATTTACAGTCCGCTTCCATTGGCCGCTCGGACAACCTGCCGTGTGCGGTGTGAAGGATAGCAACGACACCACGCCCGGAGCCAAATCGAGTCGGCGTGGCAGGCTTGGACCCGAGCCCGATCCCCGCGAGCGCCCAGCGCTTCGCCCACCCGAAGGAGCAGCCATGGCCGACTCATCGTTCGACGTCGTCAGCAAGGTCGACAAGCAGGAGGTCAGCAACGCGCTGAACCAGGCCGAGAAGGAGATCTCGCAGCGCTACGACTTCAAGGGCGTGGGCGCCTCGATCGAGTGGTCCGGCGAGAAGATCCTCATGAAGGCCAACTCCGAGGAGCGCGTGCGCGCGGTCCTCGACGTGTTCCAGACCAAGCTGATCAAGCGCAACGTCTCGCTCAAGGCGCTTGACCTCGGCGACGGCGACCCCAAGCCGTCCGGCAAGGAGTACCGCCTCGAGGCCTCGCTCAAGGACGGCATCAGCCAGGAGGACGCCAAGAAGATCTCCAAGCTGATCCGCGAGCAGGGCCCCAAGAACGTCAAGCCGCTGATCCAGGGCGACGAGCTGCGGGTGACCGGCAAGTCCCGCGACGACCTGCAGGCCGTGCAGCAGCTGCTCAAGGGCGCCGACCTCGACGTGGCGCTGCAGTTCGTCAACTACCGCTGACGTGCAGCTCGGCCACACCCGCTGGCCCGACGCACGAGGGCCCCGCACCGTGACGGTGCGGGGCCCTCGCGTTGTATGCCGGGTGGCTGGGTGCCGGCCGCTCGGCATACCGGGGGTGCGGGTCAGGCCGCGGACTCCTCCAGCGTCGGGTAGTCGACGTAGCCCTTGGCGCCACCGGCGTAGAACGTGTCCATGTCGGGGTCTGCCAGCGGGGCGTCGGCCTTCAGCCGCTCGACCAGGTCGGGGTTGGAGATGAAGGCCCGGCCGATGGAGAACAGCTCGCCGCGGTCCTGGGCCAGGGCCTCCTGGGCCGTGGACAGGTCGCTGGAGCCGGCGAAGCCGGTGTTGACGATGACGGTGCCGTCGAAGCCCTCGCGCAGCGCGGACGCGACCTCACCGGACGGGTCGTCGATGACGTGCAGGTAGGCCAGGCCCAGCGGCTTGATGCCGGCGAGGAGCTCGGCGTAGGTCTGCGCCGCCTCGGTCTCGTGGATGTCGTTGAAGTCGCCACCCGGGGACAGGCGGATGCCGACACGCTCCGCGCCGATGGCCTCGACGACGGCCTGCGTGACCTCGATGACGAAGCGGGCGCGGTTCTCCGGGGAGCCGCCGTACTCGTCGGTGCGCTGGTTGGTGTTGTCGGAGAGGAACTGCTGCAGCAGGTAGCCGTTGGCGGCGTGCAGCTCGACGCCGTCCAGGCCGGCCGCGACCGCGCGGCGGGCGGCGTCGACGTACTCGGCCACGATGCCCGGCAGCTCGGCGGTCTCGAGGGCGCGCGGGGTCTCGAACGGCTTGAGGCCCTCGGGGGTGAACACCTCACCGGCGGGCTTGACCTCGGACGGGGCCACCGGCTGGGTGCCGATCAGCGCGGGGTGGGAGATGCGCCCGGCGTGCATGATCTGGGCGAAGACCACGCCGCCCTCGGCGTGCACGGCGTCGGCGACCTTGCGCCAGCCCTCGACCTGCTCGTCGGAGTGCAGGCCGGGCGTGTGCGGGTAGCCCTGCCCGGTCGACGACGGCTGGACGCCCTCGGTGACGATGAGGCCGGCGCCGGCACGCTGGCCGTAGTAGGTGGCCATGATGTCGGTCGGGACACCGTCGGCGTCGGCGCGGTTGCGCGTCATCGGCGCCATGACGATGCGGTTGCTCAGCTCGTGCGGGCCGAGGGAGAACGGGGCGAACACGTCGCTCACGGGAGGCTCACCATCCTGGGGGGAAGAAGGTCGGGTTTGTCCTACCCCAGTGCCAAGACGATTGAAGCGTGAACGATTCCGGCCCCCGGGCGTGAGCAGTCTCACGCCCGGGGGCCGGAGGGGTATCGCGGGTGGTCACCCACGAGGTCGGGTCACCGCTCAGGCGCCCCAGGTCGCCCGGGAGGTCACCGCCTCGCGCAGCTGCGAGCCGGTGTCGACCATCGCGCGGTGGACCGCGGGGGTGAGCGTGCCACCGGCCAGGGCCTGCTCGAGCAGCTCGAGGGTGGCCGGCTCGACGACGACCGACGGGAAGGCCGGCTTGGCCACGTTGTTCAGCGCGTCCTCGCCGACCCGCCCGGCCATCGCCGGCACGTCGGTGAAGTAGCGCTCGGCGTAGGGGCGCACGAGGTCGAGCTGGCCGGCCTGCCAGAAGCCCTGGGCGAGCCAGACCATCTCGTAGTTGGACCGGTCGTGGTCGCCGGTGATCTGCTCCCACGCCCATGCCTTGGCCTCCGCCGTCGGCCGGGCGGCCTTGGCGTAGAGCGCCTGGAGGCCGCCCTGCATGGTGTTGTCCCGCTCCAGCGCCGCGTCGATCTCGGCCTCGCCGACGGCACCGCGCCCGGCGAGGTTGCGCAGGACCAGCCAGCGCAGGTCGTTGTCACCGGCCAGGCCCTCCGGCACGCCCTCTCCCGCCGCCCAGCGCCGGAGCAGCTCGACGTCGTCGCTGGTCCGCGCCAGGTAGCGCGCGGCCAGCAGGGCGGTGGTCGAGCCGGGCTCGGCGCGCTCGAGCAGCGTCGCCGCCGCCCGGGCCACCACCTGGGTGGCGGCCTCCTGCTCGGCGGCCGGGAGGAACTGCGGGATGATCCGGCCGACCATCTGGATGGCCATGCGGGACAGGATCGACTCGTGCGTCTCCAGGGCCCACGCGCCCTCGAAGACCCGCAGCATCTGCCGCGGGTCGACGGTGCCGAGGCACACGCCGTCGACGAGCGCGGTCCACACGACCGCCCGGGCCTGGCCGTCGGGGATCTGCGCCAGCTCGGTGGGCAGCGCCTCCACCGTGGCGGGGTCGAGGGTGACCGTGGCCCAGGTCAGGTCGGCGGCGTTGGGCACGACCACGCGGGCTGCCGGAGCGCCGACCAGGTCGGGCAGCGTCATGTCGTCCCGGTCGAGCACGGTCTCCACGCGGAACACCTCCTCGCCGCCGGACCAGCCGGCCACGTCGAGGCTGTGCGGACGGTCGGCGGGGTAGTCCTTGGGCCGGGTGCGGCGCAGGCTCGCCCCCGCGATGACGCCGTCGCCGGTCTCGAGGTCGAGCTCGATGGTGTCCAGCTGGGCGGTGCGCAGCCACGCGTCGGCCCACGCGTCGAGGTCCTTGCCGCTGGCCCGCTCCATGGCACCGAGGAAGTCGGCGAGGTCGGCGTTGCCGAAGGAGTGCGTGGTCAGGTGGTCGCGGACGCCGGCGAGGAACGCCTCGTCACCGATGTAGGCGATGAGCTGGCGCAGGGTGGCCGCGCCCTTGGCGTAGGAGATGCCGTCGAAGTTCTGCAGCGCCGTGTCACCGTCGGGCGCCGGGGACCCCGCGACCGGGTGGGTGGACGGCATCCGCTCCGCGGCGTAGCCCCACGCCTTGCGTGCCACCGAGGAGTCGATCCAGGCGTCGTCGAAGCCGCAGCCCTCGAACGTCGTGCGGTGGGCCATGTACTCCGCGAACGACTCGTTGAGCCACAGGTCGTCCCACCACTTCATCGTCACCAGGTCGCCGAACCACATGTGGGCGCACTCGTGGGCGATGGTGTTGGTGCGGGTCAGGACCTCCTCATGGGTGGCCCCGTCGCGGAACAGGTAGGGGTCGCGCAGCGTCACGCAGCCGGGGTTCTCCATCGCGCCGGCGTTGAACTCCGGGACGAACACCTGGTGGTACTCCCCGAACGGGTACCGGATCCCGAACAGCGAGTGGTAGTAGTCCAGCGACTGCTTGGTGACGGTCATCATCTGCTCGGCGTCGCGCTCGAGCGCCTCCCGCAGCGACGCGCGGGCGTGGATGCCCAGCGGGATGCCGTCGTGCTCGGCCTTGACCGAGACGTAGGGGCCGGCGCAGACGGTGACGAAGTAGGTGGCCAGCGGCGGCGTGGTCGCCAGGGTCCACTGCCCCTCGGAGGTCTGGGTCGCCGCCCCGTTGCCGACGACCAGCCAGTCCGAGGGCGCCTGCACCCGCACGTCGTAGGGGGCCTTGAGGTCGGGCTGGTCGAAGCAGGCGAACACCCGCGGCGCCGCGTCGAGGAACAGGTGGCCGTAGACGTAGTGCCGCCCGTCGGCGGAGTCGACCGCCCGGTGCAGGCCCTGCCCGTCCTTGCTGTAGGCCATCGTCGCCACGACGGTGACCTCGTTCTCGGCCTGCAGGTCCTCCAGGACGACCCGCTGGCCGCGCACCGCCGAGGGGTCGACCTCCTTGCCGTTCAAGGTGATCGAGTGCACCTCGACCGCCTTGACGTCGAGGAAGGTCGACGCACCCGGCTCGCGGGAGGTGAACCGCACCGTCGAGGTCGACCCGAAGGTCCTCTCCCCCGCGTCGAGGTTCAGGGAGACGTCGTATGCCGTGACGTCGATGAGCGCCGAACGCGCCTCTGCTTCAACTCGTGTCAAGCTCGCCATGGGCTCACCTAACCAGAGGCCCCGGCGGGGTTGTCACCGGTTTGCGCCGACAGCGCAGCGGCGGGGCCCTGTCGGGACCCCGCCGCACGTCGTCGGCCGTTCAGTGGCCGCGGTAGCCGGTTGCCATCGCCTCCAGCCGGGCGATCCGCTCGGCCATCGGCGGGTGGGTGGAGAAGAACCGGGACACGTCCTGGGTGCGGAACGGGTTGGCGATCATCATGTGGCTGGCGTTGACGATGTCGCGCTGGGGGGCCAGCGGCGCCTGCGAGACCCCGATCTCGAGCTTGCGCAGCGCGGAGGCAAGCGCCAGCGGGTCGCCGGTCAGGGACGCGCCGTCCTCGTCGGCGTCGTACTCCCGGGTGCGGCTGATCGCCATCTGGATCATCCCGGCGGCCAGCGGCGCGAGCAGCGCCATGGCCAGCATGGCGATCGGGTTGCCGCCCTCCTCGTTGTCCCGGCCTCCACCGCCGAACATGCCGAAGAACATGAAGAACTGGGCGATGCTCGTGATGACGCCGGCGATCGCCGCGGCGACCGAGGCGGTGAAGATGTCGCGGTTGTAGACGTGCATCAGCTCGTGCCCGAGCACGCCGCGCAGCTCACGCTCGTCGAGCAGGCGCAGGATCCCCTCGGTGCAGCACACCGCGGCGTTCTGCGGGTTGCGCCCGGTGGCGAAGGCGTTCGGCGCCTCGGTCGGCGAGATGTACAGCCGCGGCATCGGCTTCCCCGCCCGGGTCGACAGCTCGCGCACGACGCGGTACATCACCGGCGCCTGTGCCTCGCTGACCGGGTAGGCGTGCATGGCGCGGATCGCCAGCTTGTCACTGTTCCAGTAGCCGTAGGCAGTGGTGCCGACACCGATCAGCGCGAACAGCCAGATGTACCTGCCCCCGGCGACCAGCGAGCCCACGGCGAGCAGGAGAGCCCAGATGCCGCCGAACAGCAGGGCGGTCTTGAGCCCGTTGTAGTGCTTGTGCATGCCCAGTCCAACGTCGATGGGCACGCGCGCGTTCCGTCCAGCCGGTGCCCAGCCGCCGTCCAGACTCGGCCCGGTCCGGTCAGCCGCCGACGAGGTGGAGTAGCAGCTGCGGCGCGACGCTGGTGACCACGAGGGCGAGCGCGCCGAGCCCGACCGCGAGCAGCACGGCCGGGTGGGCCCGCCGGGCGGTCGGCACGACAGCCCCCTCGGGACGCTCGAACAGCACCCGCAGCCAGCGCAGGTAGACCGCGACGCCGAGCACCGCGTTGGCCGCCGCCACCAGGGCCAGCAGCCACAGCTGCCCGCCGACCACCGGCCGCAGCGCGACCACCTTGGCGACGAGGCCGAGAACACCCGGCGGCAGTCCCGCCAGGGACAGCAGGCCCAGCCCCAGCGCGACGGCCAGTCCGGGCCGGTCGCGCAGCAGCCCCCGGTATGCCGTGAGCGTGCGCGCCGCGCTCAGCCCCCGCAGCTGGGCGACGGCCGCCACCACCGCGAACACCGTGAGCGTGGCGACCACGTAGGCCAGCAGGTAGGCGGTGGAGGCCTCGACGGCCCCGGCGGAGACCGTGGCCAGGGGCAGGACCACCCAGCCCGCCTGGGAGACGGTGGACCAGGCGAGCAGGCGCAGCACGGTGTCCTGGCGCAGGGCCATGACGTTGCCCAGGGTCATGCTCAGCGCCGCCACCACCGCGACCGCGGTCAGCACGGGGGCACCGAGCGGGGTGATGGCCCGGACCACGACGAGCAGGGCCGCCAGCGCGGCAACCTTCGAGGCGCCGGCCAGGAACGCCGTGACAGGCAGGGACCCGCCGTCATAGGCCTCGGGGGTCCACGCGTGGAAGGGCACCAGCGAGAGCTTGAAGCCGATACCCGCGACGAACAGGACCACGGCGAGCACCAGGATGGCGCGCCGGGCGGGGTCGGTGTTGGCGGCGAGCGCCGCGTCGGGTGCCAGCAGGGGGCTCGCGGTCGCGGTGTACCAGCAGGCCGCGGCCAGGGCGAGCATCGCGAACGACACCAGCGAGGTGGTCAGCAACGCGACCGCGCCCGAGATCGCGGCCCGGACGCCTCGCAGGGCGACCAGGCCGATTGTGGGCAGCGTGGCCAGCTCGACGGCCACGAGCCAGGAGCCGAGGTCACGGGCCGCGGCCACCGCGGTGGCGCCGGTGGTGGCCGCCAGGACGAGGCTGACGGTCACCGCGGTGCGGCCCCTGGGTGCGTCGCGCTCCCCCGGCCAGGCCAGGAGCACCGTGACGACCGCGCCGAGCAGGGCGGCCAGCTGCAGCGCGGAGGCCGCCGGGCCTGCGGTGTAGAGGCACACGTCCGGGTGTCCGGGCAGGCACAGCGTCCTGCGGACGTCCCCGGCGGCGGCACCCAGTCCGCCGAAGGTGCCGGCGGCACCGAGCGCGAGCGCGACAACGGCGATTACGAGGTGGGTGCGGCGCAGTCGCGGCACCGCGGCGTCGGCGACCAGGACCGCCGCTGCCGCCGCTGCAGGGGCCAGGACCGGGGCGAGGGTCAGCAGGTCGACGGAGACGACGGCGCTCATCGGACCGCCTCCACAGCGATCCGGGCCACGTCCGGCGCGGTGCTGCGCAGCACCGTCCCGGGCAGGACACCGAGCCCGACGACGGCGACGACCAGCACCGCCACGACGGCCAGCTCCGTGCCGCGCGCATCGACCAGCGCCGGGGCGTCCCGGTCGCCGGCCCAGACGGTGCGCAGCACGCGCAGCGAGTAGCCGGCAGCCAGAGCGGTGCCGACCACGGCCACCGCCGCGAGCACGCGGAAGAACGTGACCGGGGAGCCCACGGCCGGTGACCACGCGGCATACAGGGCCAGGAACTCACCCCAGAAGCCGACGAGGCCGGGCAGGCCGAGGGAGGCGGCGAAGCCGACGACGAGGGCGAAGCCGAGCCGCGGGGAGACCTCCCGCAGCGCGGCGCGGGCCACCCGCAGGTCGGCCGAGCCCCAGCGGGACTTCAGGCCGCCGACCAGGAAGAACAGCAGCGCCGAGACCACGCCGTGGGCGACGTTGGCGAACAGCGCCGCCTGCAGCCCGGTCGCGGTGCCGCTGGCCAGGCCGAGCGCGACGAAACCCATGTGCGCCACCGAGGAGTAGGCGATGAGCCGCTTGAGGTCGTTCTCGACCAGGCAGGCCAGGCCTCCCCAGAGGATGCCGACCACGCCGGCGGCGCCGAGCACCGGCGCGACCGCGGCGAACCCCTGCGGGACCGTGGCGACGGCGAGCCGGACGATGCCGTAGGTGCCCATCTTGAGCAGCACCGCGGCCAGCAGCACCGAGCCGGCGGTGGGCGCGATGGTGTGGGCCGGCGGCAGCCAGGTGTGCACGGGGAACAGCGGGACCTTGATGCCGAGCCCGAGGACGAGCAGCACCGCGATGGCCGTCTGGGTGCCACGGTCGATGCCTGCACCGCGGCCGGCGGCGAGCGCCGTCAGGTCGCCGGTGCCGGCGGCGTGCACGAGCGCCAGGATGCCGATGAGCATCAGCGTCGAGCCGAGCGCGGTGTAGAGGACGAACCGGCCGGAGGCGTCGGCCCGGGCCGCGGGGTCGTGCCGGTCGCCGTAGCGGCTGATGAGCACCCACATGGGCACCAGCACGGTCTCGAACGCGACGAAGAACAGGACGGCGTCGCGGACCAGGAACGTGGCCAGCGCGCCGAGCTCGACGATGAGCAGGCAGCCGTAGAACGTCGTCACCGAGCCCCCCTCGGGCGGCTGGCTGCGCGCGTGCAGCACGACGGCCACGCCGAGGGCGGCGGTGAGCAGGAGCAGGGGCGCGCTGATCCCGTCGACGCCGAGGTGCAGGCGCACCCCGAGCGAGGGCACCCAGGGCCGGTCCAGGCCGGGGCGCGCGACGACGGCGATGACGACCAGCAGGAAGGTGAGCACCGACGCCCCGAGGGCGAAGGCGTTGGCGCGCAACGGGTCCACGGCGCGGACAGCCCGGCCGGCCAGGACCAGCCCGGTCCCGGCGACGGCCGGGACCACCAGCGCGGCGAGCAGTACGGCTACCACAGGCTCACCCCCGCGACGGCGACCGCGAGCATGCCCAGCAGGACCCAGACCAGGTATGCCGAGGGCTTGCGGGTGTGGGCTCGCTCGGCTCCCACCCCGGCCCAGCGGGTGGCCACCGCCGTGCCGCGGACGTAGGCGTCGATGACGTCCCGGTCGGCCCGGACCACGACGTGGGCCAGCCAGGTGACCGGAAGGGCGAGCGCGCGGACGTAGAGGGTGTCGACGCCCAGCCCGGAGTCGAGCGCGGCGGTGCGCCCCGGCCCGAGCCGCTCGGCGGCGTCGCCGCTGGTCGTGGCGGCGGCGCCGCGGCGGACCCCGAGGAAGGCGCCGGCGACCAGCAGCAGGGAGAGCACGGCGGTGAACCAGCCGATGCTGCCCACGTCACCGACGAGCGGGGTCAGCACGAGGATGCCTCCGAGGACGGTGAGCACGCCGAGCGACTGCACGCTCAGCCTGGCAGGGGTGTCGATCGGCGCGTGGCCGTGGCCGGCGGCGCCCGCCTCCGGCACGGGCGGCTGCGCCAGGTCGGCCCGCTCGTGGGTGAGCACCAGCCACGCGCGGGTGCAGTAGGCGGCGGTCAACAGCACCGTGACGAGCAGGGCCACCAGGACCAGCCAGGCGCCCAGGACCGGGCCGTGCCGGGTGCCCTCCTCGGCCGCACCGATGACCAGCTCCTTGGACACGAACCCGGCCAGCGGCGGGACGCCGGCCAGGGCGAGCAGTCCGACCCCCACCAGGGCGCGCAGCATCGGGTGCGCGCGCAGGCCGCCGGTCATCGCCACCGCGGTGGTGCCGCCGGTCAGGACGCTCAGCCAGCCGATCGCGAGGAACAGCAGCGCCTTGAACATGGCGTGCGCGAGCAGGTGGGTGACCCCGGGCCACGGGGACGCCGGGGCGACGGCCAGACCCGAGAGCATGATCGCGACCTGGCTGACGGTCGACCAGGCGAGCAGGCGTTTGAGGTCGGACTGGCCGAAGGCCAGGACGGCCGAGCCGACCATGGTCACCGCCGTGACGACGGCCAGCACGAGGCGGGCGGTGTCGGAGGCGAGGAACAGCGGGAACAACCGGGCCACGACGTAGGTGCCGGCCGCGACCATCGTCGCGGCGTGGATCAGGGCCGAGGCGGGCGTCGGGCCCTCCATGGCGTCGGGCAGCCAGTCCTGGAACGGGAACTGCGCCGACTTGCCGGCGATGCCGGACAGCAGGCAGATCAGGGCAGCGGTGAGCAGCACGCCGTGGTCGCCCTGCCAGTGGGCGATGACCCGCGGGATGGCGGTCGTGCGCGGCCCGGCGGCCAGGATCACCAGGCCCAGGACGACCGCGAGGTCGGCGGTCCGGGTGACGAGGAAGGCCTTGAACGCGGCGCGCCGGGCCGAGGCGCGACGGCTGTCGTGGCCGATGAGCAGGTAGGAGCACCAGCCCATGACCTCCCAGCCGACCAGCGTCAGGATGAGGTCGGCGGACTGCACCGCGAGCAGCATCCCGGCGAGGAAGAGCGAGACGCTCGCCGCGAAGACCGGGTAACGGTCGTCCTCGGCGAGGTACCACCGGGCGAACCCCTGGACCGCAGCGCCGACGACGGTGACCGCCAGGGCCACGACCGCCGACAGCGGGTCGGCGAGCAGGTGCAGCGGCACGGCGAGCTCGCCCAGCGGCAGCGCGCCGATCGTCCCGATCGAGGCGGTCACGCCACCGGAGTGGACGGCCACCAGCTCGAGCACCGCGAGGGCGACACCGGCAAGTGCCGCGCCGATGGCGACGAACCCGGAGGCGGCTCGGGACCGGCGCGCGAGCAGCAGCCCGGCGAGTGCCGCGAGGGCAGGCAGGAGGACGACGAGCCGTGCCGTCGTCGTGGCCAGGCCGGTCATGTCCCGGGCTCGCTGAGGTCGACGTGCCCGCGGTCGCGGAACAGCGCCAGGATGACGGCGAGCGCGACACCGACCTCGGCCGCCGCGATGGTGATGACGAACAGCGCCAGCACGTGGCCGGAGCGCAGCGTGTCGGGGAGGACCGAGCCCATGGTGACCAGCAGCAGGTTGGCCGCGTTGAGGATCAGCTCGACCCCGATGAGCACCAGGACGGCGTTGCGCCGGGCGATGACCCCGTAGGCACCGGCCCCCGCGAGGATCGCGACCAGGGTGAGCGGCAGGGCGAGGTGGATCACGGGACCTCCACCGCCTCGTCGGCCCGGCGCTCGGGTGAGGTCGCCTCGGCACCGGTCGCGGACGGCATACGGGAGACCGCGAAGGCGGCGATCAGTGCGACGAGCAGCAGCAGCGAGAGCAGCTCGAACGGCCACACCCACGTCCCGAACAGCTGCTCGGCCACGCCGTGGGTGCGGCCCTCGCGGGTGCTGACGAGCCTGCCGCCGAGCGCGGTGAGCAGCACCGCGCCGAGCAGGCCGGCGACCCCGGCACCGGCCACGGCTGCGGCGACCCGCTGCACCGGGCCGGAGGTGTGCTCGGGGCTCGGGCCGATCGGCGCGCGGGTGAGCATCAGCGCGAACAGCACGAGCACGACGACCGCACCGACGTAGACGAGCAGCTGCACCAGCGCGACCAGCTCGGCGCCGAGCACGAGGTAGCAGCCGGCGAGGGTGCCGAGCGTGACGACGAGCCAGAGTGCGGCGTGGACGAGGTGGCGGGTGGTGACGGCCAGCACGGCGCTGGCGGCGGCGATGAGGCCGATGGCGGCGAACAGCACGTCAAGGGTCGTCACGCGTCCCCCTGCGCGGCAGGCGGCTGCGGGCGCACCGTCGTGGCCGGGCGCGCCGGGCGTGCGGCACGCGGCGGCTTGTTGGCCGCGGCCACCTCGGCCGGCTCGGGCGCCCCGGGGTCGAGAGCCGGGGGCGGCGGCACGGTGGGCATCCACTGCCCGAGCCGCTCCTTCTCGTGGAGCAGGTCGCGGATGTCCAGCTCGGCGTACTCGAACTCGGGGCTCCAGTGCAGGGCGTCGAACGGGCACACCTCGATGCAGATCCCGCAGTACATGCACAGCGAGAAGTCGATGGCGAACCGGTCGAGCACGTTGCGCTGGCGCTCCCGGCCGCCGGGCGTCGGCGCCGGGATCGTCTCCTTGTGGGAGTCGATGTAGATGCACCAGTCGGGGCACTCGCGCGCGCAGAGCATGCACGAGGTGCAGTTCTCCTCCAGCAGCGCGATGACGCCACGGCTGCGCGGCGGCAGGTGCGGCTGCGCGTCGGGGTACTCCGCGGTGTGGCTCGGCCGCGCCAGGGTGCGCGCGGTGGTCGCCAGCCCCTTGATCAGTCCGGGTATGGCGCCGCGCCCCTTGGGTGCCGGGGAGCCAGGATCGGTCTGGTTGCTGGACATCAGGAGGTCACCACCACGAGGACGCCGGTCAGGGCCAGCTGGGCGATCGCTACCGGCACGAGGACGAGCCAGGCCAGGCGCTGCAGCTGGTCCTCGCGCAGCCGCGGCCACGCCACGCGGAACCAGATCACGACGACGGCGACGGCGGCGGCCTTGAGCAGGGTCCACACCCAGCCGATGGTGTCGGCGAACGGCCCGTGCCAGCCGCCGAGGAACAGCACCGCGAACAGCAGCGACATCACCACGATGCCGGCGTACTCCGAGAGCAGGAAGAACGCGAAGCGCAGCCCGGTGTACTCGGTGTAGGGGCCGAAGACGATCTCGGAGTCGGCGACCGGCATGTCGAAGGGCGGGCGCTGCAGCTCGGCGACCGCGGCCAGCAGGAAGCAGAACGCCCCGGGGGCCTGCCACAGCAGCCAGAGCGGGTGCCAGGCGTGGACGATGCCCGGCAGCGAGACCGTACCGGCGGCGAGCGCGACCGACGCCGTGGCCAGCACGATCGGCAGCTCGTAGCTGAGCAGCTGGGCCGCGGCGCGCATCCCGCCGAGCAGGGCGTACTTGTTGGCGCTGGACCACCCGGCCATCAGCGTGCCGAGGATGCCGACGGCCGAGGCGGCCAGGACGAACAGCACGCTGGCGTCGACGTCGGCGGCCACGACGGTCGGCGACAGCGGGATGACCGCGAGCGCCACGAGGTAGGGCACCAGCGAGACGGCGGGCGCGAGCTTGAACACCGGGCGGTCGGCGTCGCGCGGGGTGATGTCCTCCTTCTGGACGAACTTCACCCCGTCGGCGACGAGCTGCGCCCAGCCGTGGAACCCGCCGGCGTACATCGGCCCGAGACGGCCCTGCATGTGCGCCATGACCTTGTGCTCGGTCTGGCCGACCAGCAGCGGCAGCACGAGGAAGGCGGCGAGCACGCTGACCGTGCGCAGCACCAGCTCGAGCGCATGGCTCACCGCGGCCCCCAGGTGCTGTCGGGGACGCCCGGCGGCAGCAGCTTGCGGCGGCTCGGCGAGGACCCGGCCTCGGACTCCCCCGGCTCCTTGGCGCCCGGCCACGCCTTGCTGGCCCGGGCTGCGAGGACGAAGGACTTGCGCAGCGGGGTGCCCTCGAAACCGTCGGGCAGCAGCAGCGGTCGCAGCCCCTGGCCGGTGCCGTCGTCGAAGCCGTCGAAGTCGACGCCGAACATCTCGTGCGTCTCGCGCTCGTGCCAGGCGGCGCCGCGCCAGACGCCGGTGGCGCTGGCGACCGGGGCGTCCAGCGGCACCCGGGTGCGCAGCAGCAGCCGGTCGAGCGCACCCGGCCCCCGATGGCGCATGACATGGCAGACGAGGTCGAAGCCGGGGGCCTCGGCGTCGTCGGTCTGGTCGACGGCGGTCAGCCAGTCGAAGAAGGCGAAGCCCTCCTCGCGGGCGGCGGTCAGCGCGGGCACCCACTCGGCGACGGGCACGTCGCGGCACGGGGTCTCCACGACGGTCATGCCTGCGCCTCGGGCGCGGCGGCCGACGGGACCGGTCCGGCGGGCTTGTGCAGCAACGGGCGCGTCACGGCACCGGCGTGCGTGCGCCGCGACCCGGCATACTTGGCGCGAATTCCCTTGGTGGACAACGTCTCGGCCGCGATCTTCTCCTGCAGGCGCATGATCCCCTGGAGCAGCGCCTCGGGGCGGGGCGGGCAGCCGGGGACGTAGACGTCGACGGGGATGACCTGGTCGACGCCCTTGGTGACGCAGTAGGAGTCCCAGTAGGGCCCGCCGCTGTTGGAGCAGGCGCCGAAGGAGATGACGTACTTCGGCTCGGGCATCTGGTCGTAGAGCCGGCGGACCGCCGGGGCCATCTTGTCGGTGACCGTGCCCGAGACGACCATGAGGTCGGCCTGGCGCGGCCCGGGGGCGAACGGGATCACGCCGAGGCGGATGAAGTCGTGGCGGGCCATCGACGCGGCGATGAACTCGATCGCGCAGCAGGCCAGTCCGAAGTTGAACACCCACAGGCTGTAGCGCCGGCCCCAGTTGAGGACCACCTTGATCGGCGTCGGGGCGTGCTCGGTGCCCGGGCCGACCCGGGGCATGGGCAGCGACGTGGTCACCGGCTCACCACCACCGCAGCAGGCCGCGGCGGGCGGCGTGCGCCAGGCCGATAAGCAGGACGGCGACGAAGATGCCCATCTCCACCAGGCTCGCGGCGCCGAGGTCGGCCTGCCGGATCACGGTGGCCCAGGGGAAGAGGTAGACCGCGTCGACGGCGAAGATGACGTAGAGGAAGGCGTAGACGAAGTAACGCACGTTGGTCTGCGCCCACCCCTCCCCGACCGGGTCGACACCGCACTCGTAGGTGCTCAGCTTGGCCGGGGTCGCGGCCCGCGGGGCGAGCAGCCGGCGCGCCCCCATGGCGGCGACGAACAGCAGCACACCGACGACCACGACGGCGGCGACGACGGCATAGGGCGACACGCCAGCCAGCCTAGTGCGCCTGCGGTATGCCGTCCGGTCCGGACCGCGGGACGGGTCGTCCGTTCGGCTGGTCGGGACCGGGACGAACGTCCCAAACGCCGGACTCGCGCCGTCCACCATCTGGGCGCGACTTACGATGGAGGTGGCGTCCTGACGCCACCTGACGACGTCGGGGGATGCAACGAGAGCTTGGTTGGAGAAAGCGGTCATGAGTAGCAAGCCAGTCCAGCGGCTCGAGCGTGTCGTCATCCGGTTCGCCGGCGACTCCGGCGACGGCATGCAGCTCACCGGTGACCGGTTCACGTCCGAGACGGCCATCCTGGGCAACGACCTGTCGACGCTGCCCAACTTCCCGGCCGAGATCCGCGCACCCCAGGGCACGCTGCCCGGCGTCTCCAGCTTCCAGCTGCACTTCGCCGACCACGACGTGCTCACCCCGGGCGACGCCCCGGACGTGCTCGTCGCGATGAACCCGGCGGCGCTCAAGGCCAACCTGCGCGACGTCCCGCGCGGGGCGACGATCATCGTCAACACCGACGAGTTCACCAAGCGCAACCTGGCCAAGGTGGGCTACGCCGAGAGCCCGGTCGAGGACGGCTCCCTGGACAGCTACCACGTGCACCCGGTGGCCCTGACCTCGATCACGGTGGAGGCCCTGGCCGGCTTCGACCTGTCCCGCAAGGACAAGGAGCGCGCCAAGAACATGTTCGCGCTCGGGCTGCTGTCGTGGCTCTACACGCGGCCGACCGAGGGCACCGAGCGGTTCCTCAAGGCCAAGTTCGGCCCCAAGCCGGAGATCCTCGAGGCCAACCTGGCGGCGCTGCGCGCGGGCTACCACTACGGGGAGACCACCGAGGACTTCGCGGTCTCCTACGAGATCGCCCCGGCGACGATGCCGGCCGGCACCTACCGCAACATCACCGGCAACACCGCCCTGGCCTACGGCCTGGTCGCCGCAGCCCACCGTGCCGGCCTGCCGATGGTGCTCGGCGCCTACCCGATCACGCCGGCCTCGGACATCCTGCACACGCTGTCGAGCCTCAAGCGCTACGGCGTGACGACGATGCAGGCCGAGGACGAGATCGCCGGCATCGGCGCGGCGTTGGGCGCCTCGTTCGCCGGGTCGCTGGGCGTGACCACGACCTCCGGCCCGGGCATCGCGCTCAAGGCCGAGACGATCGGCCTGGCCGTGTCGCTGGAGCTGCCGCTGGTCATCGTCGACGTGCAGCGCGGCGGGCCGTCGACCGGCCTGCCGACCAAGACCGAGCAGGCCGACCTGCTGCAGGCGATGTTCGGCCGCAACGGCGAGGCACCGGTGCCGGTGATCGCGCCGCAGTCCCCCGGCGACTGCTTCGACGCCGCGATGGAGGCCGTGCGGATCGCCACGACCTACCGCACCCCGGTGTTCCTGCTCTCCGACGGCTACCTCGCCAACGGCTCCGAGCCGTGGCGCATCCCGGAGGTCGGCGCCCTGCCCGACCTGACCGTGGAGTTCGCCACCGAGCCCAACGCCGTGGACGCCCAGGGCAACCCGAAGTTCCACCCCTACCAGCGCGACCCCGAGACCCTGGCCCGCCCCTGGGCCGTCCCGGGCACCGCCGGCCTCGAGCACCGCATCGGCGGCATCGAGAAGAAGGACGTCACCGGCGAGATCTCCTACGACCCCGACAACCACGACCACATGGTCCGGCTGCGCCAGGCCAAGGTCGACGGTGTCGCCACGAGCATCCCGCCGCTGCAGGTCGACGACCCCACCGGCGACGCCGACGTGCTGGTCCTGGGCTGGGGCTCGACCTACGGCCCGATCGCCGCCGCGACTCGGCTCGTGCGCAACACCGGCGCCACGGTCGCCCGGGCGCACCTGCGCCACGTCAACCCGTTCCCGTCCAACACCGGCGAGGTGCTGCGCTCCTACAAGCGGGTGATCGTGCCGGAGATGAACCTCGGCCAGCTCGCGCTGCTGCTGCGCGCCAAGTACCTCGTCGACGTGCAGTCCCACACCCAGGTGCGCGGGTTGCCTTTCACCGCAACGGATCTGGCCGACGTGCTGCACAAGGCCGTCAGCGAGATCGAGGAGGGATCCGACCGATGACCGCCATCGACCTCGGTATGCCGGGTACGGGCACCCACGGGGTGCCGCACCTCCCGGAGGATGCTGCCGCCCAGACCAAGAAGGAGTTCACCTCCGACCAGGAGGTCCGCTGGTGCCCCGGCTGCGGGGACTACGCGATCCTCGCGGCGGTGCAGGGCTTCCTGCCCGAGCTGGGCCTGAAGCGGGAGAACATCGTCTTCGTCTCCGGCATCGGCTGCTCCTCGCGCTTCCCCTACTACCTCGACACGTTCGGGATGCACTCCATCCACGGCCGCGCCCCGGCGATCGCGACCGGCCTGGCGACCGCGCGCGGCGACCTGTCGGTGTGGGTGGTCACCGGTGACGGCGATGCGCTCTCCATCGGCGGCAACCACCTGATCCACGCGCTGCGCCGCAACGTCAACCTCAAGATCCTGCTGTTCAACAACCGGATCTACGGCCTGACCAAGGGCCAGTACTCCCCGACCTCCGAGGTCGGCAAGGTCACCAAGTCCACGCCCGTCGGCTCCGTGGACAACCCGTTCAACCCGGTCTCGCTGGCGCTGGGCGCCGAGGCAACGTTCGTGGCCCGCACCATGGACTCCGACCGCAAGCACCTGACCGAGACGCTGCGCGCGGCGGCCGAGCACCGCGGGTCGGCGCTGGTCGAGATCTACCAGAACTGCCCGATCTTCAACGACGGTGCGTTCGACGTGCTCAAGGACCGCACTTCGGCCGAGGCGCGCATCGTCCACCTCGTCGACGGCGAGCCGGTGCGCTCCGGCCCCGACCACGTCGTGGTCCGGGGCGACGCGGGCGAGCTCAAGGTCGTGCCCGCGGTCGACGCCGACCCGACCCGGGTGGTCACCCACCGGGCCGGCGCCGACGACCCGTCCGCGGCGTTCGCCATCTCCCGGCTCGACGACCCCGAGATGGTGCACGTGCCCATGGGCATCTTCCGCAGCGTCGAGCGTCCGACCTATGACGACCTCGTCCGCGCCCAGGTCGAGGGCGCGGTCGCCTCCGCCGGAGGCCCGGCCACCGACGCCGACCTCGGCGCCCTCCTGCACGGCAAGGACACCTGGACCGTGGGCGCGTGAGCGCCCCGGTCACCACGGCTGACCGCGAGACCCGGCGGGGCACGGCATACGGCATCGGTGCCTACTCCCTGTGGGGGCTGTTCCCGCTCTACTTCCACGCCCTGGCACCCGCGGGGGCCTGGGAGATCCTGGCCCACCGCATCGTGTGGACCCTGCTGTTCTGCCTGGTGCTGCTCGGGATCCGGCGCGACGTCGCCTGGATCCGTCCGACGCTGGGCCGGCCCCGCACCGTGGGCCCGCTCGCGGTGGCAGGGCTGCTCATCGCCACGAACTGGGTCATCTACGTCGCGGCGGTCGTCTCGCACCACGTCACCGAGGCCTCGCTGGGCTACTTCATCAACCCGATCGTCACCGTGGCGCTCGGCGTCGTCGTGCTGCGGGAGCGGTTGCGCCCGCTGCAGTGGGGCGCGGTGGCCGTCGGGCTGGCCGGGGGCGTCTACCTGACCGTCGACTCCGGCCGGCCGCCGTGGATCGCTCTGAGCCTGGCGTTCACGTTCGCGTTGTACGGGCTGATGAAGAAGCGGATCGGGGCCAACCTCGGCGCGCTGCACAGCCTGACCTCCGAGACGGTCCTGCTCGCCCCGATCGCCATCGGCGTCCTGGTGTGGCTCGCGGTCTCGGGGCGCACGACGTTCGCGGTGGACGCGCCGCTGCACCCGACCCTGCTCGCGGTGTCCGGCGTGGTGACCGCGGTGCCGCTGCTGCTCTTCGCCGCGGCCGCCCGGAGGGTGCCCCTGGTGACGGTCGGGCTGCTGCAGTTCATCACGCCGGTGCTGCAGCTGCTGTGTGGCGTGCTGCTGCTGGGCGAGTCGATGAGCACGAGCC